>NZ_MPOR01000022.1:0-102510 GCF_001896155.1 Pseudomonas sp. FSL W5-0203 | reverse complement strand
GATTACGGGCACACCGAGCCTAAGCGAGGTGCCGAGTGGTGGGGCAAGAGCGTTTTGCTTACTTTTGCGCTTTTCAAAAGTGAGCCGCCGTCAGGGCGGAACCCTAAGTAGCCTTAACCGCAGGAATGGATATGTACACGGTCCAACTGTGTTGACTGTCAGGCCGCCTTCGCAGGCAAGCCAGCTCCCACATTGAGATCTCGGCGCGTCAGTTAGATCAGCGCCGTCTGCAGGGCCGTCACGGGAGCAAGCTCCCTCGCCACAGGTCCAGCGTCGCACCAAAATTGTGTAGATACCGATGCAGCGATAGGGGGCTGACGGCCAATCAGGCTGTCAGGCCGAGTGCATATCCTCACCTCAATTATCCGAAATTTCTCTTCAGGCTGTCGGATCGATACCGTCGCGCAGTAGTCCAAGTCCCAGTAAACTTTCATTTTTTCCGAATCCTTCTTTTCGAGGTTTATGCATGACTATCAGTCCTTTTGCGGGCAAACCGGCGCCAGCCCAGTTGCTGGTGGATATCCCGCGACTGGTCACGGCCTACTACACCGGCCAGCCTGATGCAGCGATCTCCACTCAGCGTGTGGCTTTTGGTACTTCCGGGCACCGCGGTAGCTCGTTTGAACTGAGTTTCAACGAGTGGCATGTGCTGGCTATCAGCCAGGCCATCTGCCTGTACCGCGAAGCGCAGGGCATCACTGGCCCTTTGTTTGTCGGCCTGGATACCCATGCATTGTCGACGCCAGCCGGTGCCAGCGCCTTGGAAGTACTGGCGGCCAACGGCGTGCATGTGATGCTGGCCGAGGGCGACGAGTACACGCCGACGCCGGCGATTTCCCACGCCATCATCTGCTACAACCGCGGCCGTACCAGCGGCCTGGCGGACGGCATTGTGATTACACCGTCCCACAATCCGCCGCAAAGTGGCGGCTACAAGTACAACCCGCCTAACGGTGGCCCGGCTGATACCCATGTCACCAAGTGGATCGAAGCCAAGGCCAACGAACTGCTCGCCAACAAGCTGGCCGGGGTCAAGCGCATCACTCACGCCCAGGCGCTCAAGGCCGACACCACCCATCGCCATGACTACCTCAACAGCTATGTGGCCGACCTGATCAATGTGATCGACATGGACGCGATCCGCAGCGCCGACCTGCGCTTGGGCGTGGACCCACTGGGCGGAGCAGGGGTGCGCTACTGGTCGGCGATTGCCGAGCACTACCGCTTGAACCTGGAGGTGGTGAATACCGAGGTCGACGCAACCTTCCGCTTCATGAGCGTCGACTGGGACGGCCAGATTCGCATGGACCCGTCTTCCAGCTACGCCATGCAAAGTCTGATCGGGCTCAAGGAGCGTTTCGACGTTGCCTTCGCCTGCGACCCGGACCACGACCGCCACGGCATTGTCACGCCTTCCGGAGGTTTACTGGCGCCCAACAACTACCTGGCGGTGTCCATCGACTACCTGTTCCAGAACCGTCCGGACTGGCGCGCCGATGCAGCCGTAGGCAAGACCGTGGTGAGCAGCGGCCTGATCGACCGCGTCGCAGCGCGTATTGGTCGTCGCCTGTACGAAGTGCCAGTGGGCTTCAAATGGTTTGCCGATGGCTTGTTTGAAGGGTCGTTGGGGTTTGGCGGCGAAGAAAGCGCCGGTGCCTCGTTCCTGCGCAAGGACGGCAGCGTGTGGAGCACCGACAAGGACGGCCTTATCCCGGCCTTGCTGGCCGCGGAAATGACCTCGCGCAAAGGTCAGGACCCCAGCCAGATCTACCGCGGCCTGACCGATGCCCTCGGTGAGCCGTTCGCTATCCGTGTGGATGCCAAAGCCACTCCAGCGCAAAAAGCCCTGCTGGGCAAACTGTCGCCGGAGCAGGTCACGTCCACGCAATTGGCCGGGGAGACCATTCAGCAGATCCTCAGCCATGCGCCGGGCAACAACCAGGCGATTGGCGGCTTGAAAGTCATGACCGAAAACGGTTGGTTTGCCGCACGGCCCTCGGGCACTGAGGACATCTACAAGATCTACGCCGAGAGTTTCGTTGGCGAAGAGCACCTCAAGCAACTGGTGGAGGAGGCGCAGGTGTTGGTTGATGGTGCAATCAGCCAATAACTGACACTCATGCGGTAGAAGTGTGGGAGGGAGCAAGCCGCCTCCCACATTAGATAGCAACAAGAGTTGAGATCAGGCCAGGTCCACCAGCACGATTTCGCTGTCCTCAATCGCCGTTACCCGCAATACCTGTTCATCCTCAACCGCCACACCATCTCGCGCCTTTGCCTGCACGCCATTGACGTCAATCACGCCCGTGGCGGGCACCAGGTACGCCCGGCGGCCACTGCCCAGCCGATACTCCGCGCTTTCTCCAGCTTTCAGGTTAGCTGCCACCAAGCGTGCATCCGCACGAATTCGCAAGCTTTCACTGTCGCCAGCCTTGCCGCTGGCCAGGGTTACAAAGCCCTCGCGGTTGCCTTGTGGAAACGGTTTGGCGCCCCAGGACGGTGGCAAGCCGGCTTCATTGGGGATGATCCAGATCTGGAAGATTTTGGTCGGCGTGGCCTCCAGGTTGTACTCGCTGTGGGCAATGCCGGTGCCCGCGCTCATTACTTGCACGTCGCCGGCTTCGGTGCGGCCTTTGTTACCCAGGTTGTCGGCATGGCTGATGGCCCCTTCGCGCACATAGGTGATGATTTCCATGTCGCGGTGCGGGTGCTGGGGAAAGCCGCTGCCGGGGGCGATGATGTCGTCGTTCCACACCCGCAAGTTGCCCCAGTGCATGCGCTGGGGGTCGTGGTATTCGGCAAAGGAAAAGTGGTGATGAGCGTCAAGCCAGCCATGGTGGGCGCCGCCCAGTGTGTTGAAAGGTCGAAGTTCAAGCATGATCGTCTCCTGTTGATGAACCTATCATCCAGCAGCGCATGATCGAGAAAAAGCGTAAAAAATGCCTGTTTATGATTCATTTATTCGATGTTTAACCCCGGTGTTCACTTTCACTTCATCGCCTAACTGCATGACAACAAAGCATTTGGCTGGAACTGAGCGGCGTTTCCGGCGACCATGACGGCTTGGTCAAAACAAGCTCACCGCAGGAGTCCGCGTGTCGCAACAACAGCCTGATCTACCCCCCGAACTGCGCCCCTTGGCTGAAATGCCGTTGTTGAAGCGGCTTGCCGCGCGCCTGTTCGGCCATGGCCTCACCCGTTTGCGTGCGCAGCACAGGTTTTCCTGGTTGCATGGCCAGGCCGACGGCTTTCGCAGTGGGCATGAGGCGGGCGTTGAGTACGGTTACCGTGAGGGTAGGGCTGATGGCATCGAGGAGGGCCGACAAGTCCTGCTGATTCGTGACTTTCGCCCCGATGAGCACCGTGCGCCAGGCATAGATGACAGCCTGTTCGACGATTGGCGATTGCCGCTCACCGCAGAGGTGAAGAAGCGCATGAAGGCCGATGTCGCGCGCCTGCTGCCAGCCCATGCGCAGCCAAGCGCGGCGCAATGGAAGATGATCTTCAGCGACACCCCCTCGACCTCAGTGATTGCGGGGGCCGGCGCTGGCAAGTCGACGTCCCTGGTGCTGCGCATCCTGCTGCTCAGCCATTACCTGGGCTTTGAACTGAGTTCGATGACTGTGGTGACGTTCACCCGCGAGTCGCGCAAGGACTTTATCAACAAACTCATGGAAATTCTCAACCTGTGGGGCCAACCCCTTGGCAGCAAGGAAGCCCAGGCGCTGGTGCGCACCTTTCATTCGCGCATCCTGCCGATGGTGCGCAGCCTGCCGGGTTTTGAGCGGCTGCAGGCCTTTGAGAACCTCAGCGGTGGTTTTGAAGACGCCGACAGCAACGCCTTCGACCTGCGTATCAGTGACGCCCAGCGCCAGCAGATGAACGCTTGTTATCACCGCTTGTATGGCCGCCATCAGCGTTTTCGCGAGTTGATTGCACCCTTGGCCCGCCATAGCCTTCAGCTCAAGGAGCTGGAGCGCGATCATCCTGACGTGCAAAAGCGTATGGCCGTGACTGAATTGGCCGCCAAGCGCGATGAAGAACTCTGTGATGTGATTGAGGACCTGTGGTTTCGCGCCGGTGCCTGGCCGATCAAAGGTATCGAACCCAGCCGTCAGACCTTTGAAATCAACGGCGCGCGATTTCATTGCCACGGCTACATCCCGGAGCTGGACGCCTGGGTGGTACTGGGGTTCGATGGGCGTGAAAACCCGCAGATCAGTCGGCCGAATTCGAAACTCTCGGTGCGTGCAGAATGGGCAGTAAAGCGCACGTTGTTTCAAGCTTTCTGTAATAAGCCACTGATATGGATGGATAATTACGAATCTTCAAAGCGCCTTTTGAGCAGTCTGGGCGGCGATGCCACGGCCGGGCCAGGCTTCGATTACAAGGTTAAAGGCGAACTCGCCTCGGCGCCCCTGTTGGACAGTTTTGTCATGGCAGCCGGGTTTATCGAGAACCTCGGCCTGGATGTCCCCACGGCGGTTGGCCAGATGAGTTTTGCCAAGGACGACCCGGATCGGCTGTTCTTCGAGGCCCTGAGCATTTTCTGGAAGGCGCTGGAAGATCACCTGCTGGAACAATCGCCGCCGATCATGACCTACAACCGGATGTTCTCGCTGTTTGGCGAAAACACCCCGGAGAACCTCAAGCTGCTGAGTGATCCCTTGTTGCGGCCGATGTCGCACTTGATGATCGATGAATTCCAGGACGTATCGCCGCAGATCGTGTCCTGGATCCGCGCCAGCCTGCGCGAAATCCGCAGCCGTGGGCCGGCCATGCACGTCGGGCGCGCAGCCCAACGCTCATCCTTGCTGTGCGTGGGGGATGACTGGCAATCCATCTATGGCTGGCGCGGCAGCTCGCCCAAGTACTTCATGGAGTTCAACAAGGAGTTTGTTTCGCCCAGCACCACCCGCGTGATGCTGGGCGAGAACTACCGCAGCCACCAGCACATCATCGACGCTGCCGAACATATCGTCCGTAGCGCGCCGGCCATCCCGGGCAAGAAGGCCAAGGCCAGTGGCGAGCCCAAGGTATTGGTGCCCGTCACGGTGTTGGAGCGTGACGACGCGGCACTGGGGCAGCGGTTGCTCGAGCACTATCAGCGGGGCGATTCGATCCTGATGCTTTATCGAAAAAGTAGCGATAAGTTATTGATTCAAGAGCATATTCAATCTGTAGTTAATGTGGATTCTAGCTCGGCGCCTCAGGCGCGCAGGCTTAAACAGCTGACTTATCACAGTGCCAAGGGCTTGCAGGCGGATGCGGTGTTTTTGCTGGGCGATTGTCAGCATGTCACCAGCTCGCCGTATAAGAATCAGGTCTATCGCATGGCGGGCTTGGGTAAGGATGGCGACAGTGAGCCTTATGACAATGCCCAGAGAGACGAGGTGTTGCGCCTGGCCTATGTGGGGATCACCCGGGCGGTCAGCCATTGCTATTGGTATGTGGAGAAGCCGGAAGGCCAAGGCGTGAATGTGCCCAGGGCGTCTGATCGGGTGGATGGCAGGAAGGTGTTTTTTGATGATCAGCGTGCGCCGAAGGGGGCTGGCTGACCTGCGATAAGAGCCCGACAGCCGACGCGTCTCTACCTGACAACACGGGATCGAACATGTGGGAGCTGGCTTGCCTGCGATGGCGGCCTGACAGCCGACGCCTATCTACCTGACACTCCACGATCCAACTGTGGGAGCGGGCTTGCTCGCGACGGCGGCCTGACAGGCGACACAGTTGGAACGGGGCGCCTGAGATCAAAAGCAGATCAAGAGCGACTCGCTTCGCATCGTGGTTACCGTCAGAGTGGGGCGGTTAGCCCCGCCTCACGCCCGCAACGAAACCGGCGGCACGAAACTCTCCAATTCATCCTCCACGGCCTCGATGATGCGCTCCACATCAGCCGCGTTCATCACCGTAGCGCACGGAATCCCCGCGATAGCGATCAACGTCTCGCCGCTGGCCCGGTCGAACAGGCGGGCGATCATGCTGCCGGGGGCGTCCATGCTGCCCTCGAAGCCCATCGGGTGAAAATGCCAGCGCATCAGCTGGCAGGCGTTGGGAAATGTTACTTTGTTCATGTTGCCCACCTTGTTCATTGAGCGCTTCCTTTAGCTCGCGGCAGGGGCCAGGACCTTCGCTGGTCATGACATCTAGGGCTTAAAAATAGCATTCGTTCGCAACTGCAAGGTGACTTTTTTGCGCCCGTTCGGCGGTTCTTTCGCCTGGTTTTGATATAGATCATGTCCTACAGAGGAATAGGCAAAAGGCCATTAGTCAGGCGCTCGATTTGACCATTGAAGGGGCGGGTAAACTTCGGCACTCTCAAATATTTTCTCCCGTCGTAGAGCCCAATATGCCCGACATCGCCCCAGACGATGAGTGTCAGAATTCCCACGCTACCGGCCAGTTGGTGCTGCGCCATCACCTGTGCTGGCGTCATCGCGATCTGGACGGGGTGATGGCTTACTACCATCCCGAGATCCAGTACCACGATTTTTTCCAGAACCGTGTGGTGGGCTATGCCGAGTTGCGCGAGTACTTGCAAGCCAGCATGCCCCGTGAGGCGGATGAGGCCATTGAACACACTGACCGCATCCGCGCCGATGGCGATACGGCGTTTATCCAGTACCGCATCACCTTGCGTGGCGGCCAGGGCCTGGTGTCGTTTCGTACCAGTGAGGCCATTACGGTGCGCGACGGGTTGATTTGGCGGGTGAATGAATATGCGTCCCTGGTGCACGAGCAACCAGCCCAGGCCTTGCGCCCTACGGTCAGCCGCCTGGGCCTGTCGCCCCAGCAGTTGGGTTATATGGCCAATGACCTGCAACAATATTTTGAGCGTCAGCAGCCGTATCTGGACCCGGAGCTGGATCTGCAGCGGGTCGCCAAGGCCTGTGGCTACAGTCGCAACCAGATGTCCTACCTGCTGAACCAAGTGCTGGGGCAGAGCTTCTATCGCTACGTCAACCAGGCGCGACTCCAGCATTTACTGGCCGCGCTGGATCACGCCACCGCGCCGGTCAAAGTTGATGAGTTGGCCTTTGCGGCCGGTTTCAATTCACTCTCGGCGTTTTACAGCGCTTTTCGCCAGCACACCGGGCAATCGCCCAAGGCGTACCTCAAACAAATTTCCCTGCGTGCACGCGCGCAAGACAGCCCCTGACACTGCACTCTAGGATCGGCCCTATCGAACCGAGGTAGGGGAAGCTGGCATGCCGGCATGGCGCAATATCAGTTTATGGATGGACCAGTTGGACGACCCGCTGTTAGCGCGTCCATCGCTGGAGCACGACCTGGACGTCAATGTGGCGATTATCGGCGCCGGCTACACCGGCCTGTGGACCGCCTATTACCTGAAGCGCCAGGCCCCCGAGCTGAAAATCGCGATCATCGAGGCACAGACTGCTGGGTTTGGCGCATCCGGTCGCAATGGTGGCTGGTTGATGGGCAACCTCTTGGGGGAAGACCGACTGCTGGCTGAGCTTGCCCCTCAGCACCGGAGCGCTTCGTTTGACCTGCTGCACGGTATCCCTGATGAAGTGGCCCAGGTGCTGGCCCGCGAAGGCATTGACTGCGACTACCGCAAAGGCGGCGCCTTGTATTGCGCCGCACGCTACCCCGAGCAGGAAGTCAGCCTGCGCCGCTATCTGGACAAGCTGTACGCCCAGGGCCTCACCGAAGACGACTACCGCTGGCTCAGCCCGCAGCAATTGGCCGAGCAGGTCCGCATTGCCAAGCCTTATGGCGGCATCTATGCCCCCCACGTCGCGACGATCAACCCGGCAAAGCTGGTGCGTGGCCTGGCGCGGGCGGTTGAGAATCAGGGCGTGATCATTTACGAAAACAGCCCCGTGACCCATTGGCAGTCCGGCGGCCTGCGCACCGCCAAGGCCAGCGTGCGCGCCGCCTGGGTGGTGCCTGCTGTCGAGGGTTACGCCAATACCTTGCCCCCATTGGGCCGCTACCAGTTACCGGTGCAGAGTTTGATCGTCGCCACCGAACCGCTGCCGGCCAGCACCTGGGCAGACATCGGGCTCAGTCAGGGTCAGGCCTTTGGCGAGAGCAGCCGACAGGTCACCTACGGCCAGCGTACGGCCGACAATCGTCTGGTCTTCGGCGCCCGTGGTGGCTATCAATTTGCCGGCAAGTTGCGGCACAACTTCGACCTGACCGACAGCGAAGTGGAGTTGCGTCGCTACCTGTTTGGCGAACTCTTCCCACAGCTGAAAAAGGCCAAGATTACCCATTCCTGGGGCGGCAACCTCGGCATGTCGCGCCGTTTTCGTCCGCACATGCTCTGTGACCACGCCACGGGCATCGCACTGTCCGGCGGCTATGGCGGGGAGGGCGTGGGCGCCACCCACCTCGGCGGCCGCACCCTGGCCGATTTGATCCTCGGCCGCGACACCTTGCTGACCCAACAACCCTGGGTGATTCGCGAAGGCGGCCTCAAAGCACTCAAGGCCTGGGAGCCGGAGCCGTGCCGCTGGCTGGGTTACAACGCGATCATTCGTAGTTTTGTCCATGAAGACCAGGTCTTGGCCAACCCCAACACTGCGCCCTGGCGCCGCAAGCTGGCAACCGGCGTTGCCGGTTTCATGGAAGGCTTCATGCACTGACTCGTTCCACCCACAGGGGAAAACCCATGAGCATCATGCAATTCAAAGACACGCTGAACACCCCACTGCCAGATTCATCACCGGTGGCGGTGCCCCTGGGCGAGCCCATCGCCGTGGCCTCCACCTTGAGCGTGGAGCGCAACGATGGCGTCGAGACCGGCATCTGGGCCTGCACCCCGGGGCGCTGGCGTCGGCAGATCACGTCCCAGGAGTTTTGCCATTTCATCCAAGGGCGCTGCACCTTCACGCCCGACGACGGGGAAACCCTGCACATACAAGCCGGTGACGCACTGATGTTGCCAGCCAATAGCACCGGTATCTGGGATATCCAGGAAACCGTGCGCAAGACCTATGTCCTGATTCTGTAACGCTTTGATCCTTGATCGCCTGCCATAAAAACAGCCCTAAAACCGCCAGGAAATCGAACCATGAAAGCCATTGCCCTGTTGCCCTTGATGTTGGTGGCCTCTATCAGCCAGGCCGCCGAGACCGTGAAGATCTATAACTGGTCGGACTACATCGCGCCGGACACCACCAGGAATTTCCAGAAAGACACTGGCATCGGTTTCACCTATGACGTGTACGACAGCAACGAAACCCTCGACGGCAAGCTGATGACCGGTAAATCGGGCTATGACGTGGTGTTCCCCTCCAACCATTTCATGGCGCGACAGATCCAGGGCGGCGCCCTGAAAAAACTCGACAGGAGCCAGTTGCCCAACTGGAAAAATCTCAACCCCGTGCTGCTCAAGGCCCTGGAAGACAACGACCCCGGCAATGCCCACGGCTTTCCGTATCTGTGGGGCAGCACCGGTATCGGCTACAACATCGACAAGGTCAAGGCGGTACTCGGCGACAACGCCCCGGTGGATTCCTGGGACTTGATCTTCAAACCGGAAAACATGGCCAAGCTGCAAAAATGCGGCGTCGCCATTCTCGACAACGGCCCCGAACTGCTGCCAGCCGCGCTGAATTACCTGGGCTTGCCGCACCACAGCAAAAAAGCCGAAGACTACAAGAAGGCCGAGGCCTTGCTGATGAAAGTGCGACCTTACGTGGCGTATTTCCATTCCTCGAAATACACCGCCGATCTGGCCAATGGTGACATCTGTGTCGCCGTCGGTTTCTCCGGCGACATCCTGCAGGCCGAAAGCCGCGCCAAAGAAGCCAAAAACGGCGTGAATATCGGCTACAACGTTCCCAAGGAAGGCGCGGCAATCTGGTTCGACATGGTCGCCATGCCCGTCGACGCACCGAATGACAAAGCCGGCTATGCGTTCATGAACTACCTGCTGCGCCCGGACGTGATGGCGAGTATCACCAACTACGTGCATTACGCTAACGGCAACGCGGCGGCCGACAGCCTGGTAGACCCGGCGATCAAGGCCGATACCAAGGTGTATCCAAGTGCGGAAATGATGGGCAAGTTATTTGCACTGCAAGCCATGCCGTTGAACATCGACCGGGTGCGTACTCGGGTTTGGAATACCATTCGTACGGGGCGTTAAATAACAGGAAAACAGCGCCACCAGGAAGGCCGATAAGTCATCGGTACTGGGTGGGATAAATAATCACGTCATAGTTAAGACATGTGATGTCAATTATTTGGAGTGGAAAGTGTTATTGCCTGCGTGAGAGATTTCAATCCGCAACGCGTAACACTTTCACATACACTCATGATCTGACAGGTGACTTATATGTCTTCCATACAAAGCCTTCCCACTGGCGGCACGTGGACCCACCCGGAAAACAGCCCGCCCACCTTGCGCGGCACAGACCAGCGTGAGCGCCTCGAAGCCAGGCGTGGCGAGCCCTCGGTCCTCATCGGCGGTGGCGGTGGCGACCAGCTGGTGGGGCGCCAGGGTGAAAACACATTCAAATATGAAAAAAGTACCGACTCCCTTAGCGATGACCCTGACACCCTGTTGAATTTCAACCCCAAGGAGGATGAAATCGATGTGGCCGGGGTATTAAAAGACCACAATATCTCAGCTATTAATATTCAGCCAGGCCCGCCCGTGGAAGTGGGGGATGTGCAACTGACTCATGAGTTTGGCGTGAGCACTTTGACTATCAAGGTCAACCCTGAAGGGCCGAACTTTTCTATACGCGTTGATGGCGTAAATCTTTTGCCGCAGCATATTAATTTCTTTCATTCGGACTAAGCCTATGGATTCTCCAAGTCATGCCCCAACGACTGAATGAATAACGAAAACAACTCGGGTTGCGACGAAATGTCCAGCTTGGCGTACAAATGCCTGCGGTGCACCTTGACGGTGTCCGGCGAGATCTTCAGGCGTTCGGCCATGGCCTTGGAGGAGAAGCCCCGCAACACCAGCCGGGCGATTTCCAGTTCGCGGTCCGACAGTACACCGCTGCCGAAATGACTCAGGGCATCGCGAATCTGGCTGTCCATGGCCGGTGCCCGCTCGGTGCTTTGCTGCCAATGCTGCTGCATGAGCGGCAACACCCAGGCCGACAGCGTGGTCAACAGCCCGGTTTCTTCAAAGCTGAAGCGCCGTTGCATGCCCAGTGACAACGACAGGGTGCCGGCGCCAGGCAATTGCAGGATCAATTGCACTTCGTCTTCCAGCACATTGTCATGGAAATAATTGAGGAAGTACTCACTCTGGCGAAAATGGTCCGGCGCCACTTCCTCCAGGCGGTATACGCCGCTGGCGTAGTTTTCGCGGCAGGCCTGGTAAAACGGGTCGAGCAGGTACAAGCCGTTGAGGTACACCAGCATCGACGCCGGCTTGCTGCTGGGCTGGGCGTCGTACTCTTCCAGGGCCTGGGGCGGGCCATCCAGCGGGTAGAAAATCGCCAGAGCATTATCGAAGGGCAGGCATTGGTGCAATAACAGCACCAATTGCTTCCAGAACCGTTCGGTGCCGATCTGAGACAGGGTGCGGCCCAACCCCGCGTGCATACCGATTTCCCGGAACAGGTTCATCTCAACATCCCCACCCTCAAATGATCGGCCAAGGGTTAGGCTTCTGGGGGGCACCGTCAAGGGGAGTACGCCAATAGGGGAATTGGCCGACAGCCCCGCCAGCCGATAACGTCGTCACTGTCCAACGGGAAGCATATCCCGAGGAAAAATCATGTTTCGTTTCTGCCTCACACCAAAAACAACGACAGAGGATAACGATATGAGTGCTTCCCCCGCGCCCGATGGCGTGCTCAAGCCCACCCTGAGCGTCTTCGATGTAGTGGCCATTACCGTTTCAGCGGTAACGCCGGCCAGTTCCGTCTTCGTGATCGCCCCGTTTGCCATCCAGCAGGCGGGCAGTGGCGTGTTCCTGGCGTTTGTGATGGCGGCGTTGCTCGCGTTGATGTTTGCCTTCTGTTACGCCGAGCTCGGCCGCGCCCATAACAGCGCCGGTGGCGAGTACGTGTATGCCAAGCGCGTGTTTGGTGGCATGGCCGGTTACGCCACCTTCCTGACGGTTCTGGTGATGTTGCTGTTTATTCCGCCGGTATTGGCGACCGGTGCGGCGACTTATCTGAATAACGCTCTGGGCACGACATTCGACGCGCAAACTGTCGCCCTGGTGATCGTGGTATGCAGCTACGCCCTGGGCATCCTCAATATCAAGCTCAACGCCTGGATCACCGGCACCTGCCTGCTATTGGAAGTGGCGGCGTTACTGGTGATTGTGGTGATCGGCTTCGGTAATCCGGTGCAGCCGGCCAGTGTGTTGCTGCAGCCGCAAATCGTCGAAAACGGCGTGTTGCACCTGGCGCCCTGGGCGCTGGTGATCGGCGCCGTCGGCATCGGCCTGTTCTCGTTCAACGGCTACGGCCCGGCGGTGTTGCTGGCCGAAGACATGAAGTGCGGCGGCAAGGGCGTGCACAAGGCGGTGCTCTGGTCGTTGGGGTTGGTGGTGGTGATTGAGTTGGTGCCGATCACCGCGCTGTTGATCGGCGCGCCGTCCCTGAGCGAGATGATCAGCAGCCCCGACCCGATCGGCTACCTGTTGACCAGCCATGGCAATGAAACCCTGTCGCGGTTGGTGAGCGCCGGGATCTTCCTGTCGGTGTTCAACGCCATCGTTGCCATCGTGATCCAGATTGGCCGGGTGGTGTTCAGCAGCGGCCGCGATGCGTTGTGGACACCTGGCATCAACAAGCTGTTCACGCGTATTCACCCGCGCTGGGACTCACCGTGGCTGGCGACGCTGTTCCTGGCGATACCCTCGGCGCTGTTGAGCTTCAGTTCTAACCTGGCCGACCTGACCTCATTCAGCGTGCTGCTGATCATGCTGGTGTACCTGGTGGTGGCGCTGAGCGCGCTGATGAGCCGGGTGCTGTTGCGTGATCGCGAGCATCCCTATCGCATGCCGTTATGGCCGCTGCCGGCATTGCTGGCGGTACTGGGTGCCGGTTACCTGCTGGTCACCTTGATCCTGGAGGCCTCGGTACGCGACATCATGATCATCATCGGCTTGCTGGCCCTGTCGGTGATTTTGTATTGCATCAGTGGCCGGTTGAGTCCGGCGTTTCAGAAATTGTAAGGAGTGGGTATGCGTGCACGTCAATTGGGCATCACGTTGGGGCTGGGCATGCCCGGCGAATTGAATGCCATCACCGATGTTCCCGGGGTTCGCGTCGGTCATGCCACGCTCAAGGCACAGGTCGACGGCAAGCAGGTGCGCACCGGCGTTACGCTGATCCAGCCGCGTGCCGGGGAAGCGCGACATCAACCGTGTTTTGCCGGCTATCACGTGCTCAACGGCAATGGCGACGCCACGGGGCTTGAATGGATCAGCGAGGCGGGGCTGCTGACCACGCCGATGGCCATTACCAACACCCACAGTATCGGGGTGGTGCGCGACAGCCTGATCGCCCTGGAGCGCGAGCGTCTGGCGGACCCGGCGGTGTACTGGTGCATGCCGGTGGTCATGGAAACTTATGACGGCCTGCTCAACGACATCTGGGGCCAGCATGTTCGCCCTGAGCATGTGCGCCAGGCCCTGGACCAGGCTGAAAGCGGCCCGGTGCAGGAAGGCGCGGTAGGCGGTGGCACCGGCATGATTTGCCACGAGTTCAAGGGCGGCATCGGCACTGCGTCACGGCGCTTGCCAACGGAGCAGGGCGGCTGGACCGTGGGCGTACTGGTGCAGGCCAACCATGGCAAGCGCCAGGAGCTGCGGGTCGATGGTTACCCGGTGGGCCGTCATTTGACGGACATTGCTTCGCCCTTTGCCGAGCGTGGCACTCCCGGCATGGGCTCCATCGTGGTGATCATCGCCACGGACGCCCCCTTGCTGCCGCACCAATGCCAGCGCCTGGCACAGCGCGCGTCCATTGGCATTGCGCGCACCGGTGGCGGCACCGAGGATTCCAGCGGCGACCTGTTCCTGGCGTTTGCCACCGGTAACCGTGATTTGCCGCCGGCCGACTATGGGCGCAAGGACCTGCCGCTCAGCACCGGGTTGCAGATGGTCAACAACGACCATATTTCGCCGCTGTTCAGCGCGGCGGCAGAGGCGGTGGAGGAGGCGATCATCAATGCCATTCTGGCAGGTGAAGACATGACCACTCAAGACGGCGTCAAGGTGCCGGGCCTGGCTGGCGAAACCCTCTTGGCAGCCATGCAACAGTGTGGCTGGAGTATGTCCCGGTAATGGGGGACAGCGCACTTTAATAGTGCGAATAGTGGCTCTTTAATGTTGCTAATGACACCGTGACAATATATTGGATCCATTAATCAAGTGGGCCGCTCACTTAGAGTGGCTTTACTTGTATTTAATATTTAAATAGTGGTGTGCGCCGATTCGGCCACACAAACGCAACGGCCCCCAATAAACACTGCGTGCGACTTCTTCAACTTGAACCTGCGTCACAAGTGTGCGATGGAAATAGATGTAGACGAAAGATTTCAAGTTGTGTCAGTTTTCTTACGCCTTCAAAAGAGGTGAGTGATAGGACTATCCTCGCCCGCGAGGTTCCTATCGAACAAAGACTGATGCACTTGCAAACAAGGAAGTACGTTTATGTCAAAAGTAAAAGACAAAGCTATTGTATCTGCCGCGCAAGCCAGCACTGCTTACTCGCAAATCGATAGCTTCAGCCATTTGTATGACCGTGGCGGCAACCTCACGGTCAATGGCAAACCGTCCTACACCGTAGACCAGGCAGCGACCCAGCTGCTGCGGGATGGTGCTGCGTACCGGGACTTTGATGGCAACGGCAAGATCGATCTGACCTACACCTTCCTCACCTCGGCTACCCAGAGCACCATGAACAAACATGGCATCTCGGGGTTCAGCCAATTCAACACCCAGCAGAAAGCACAGGCCGCACTGGCCATGCAATCCTGGGCGGATGTCGCCAACGTGACCTTTACTGAAAAGGCTTCCGGCGGTGACGGCCACATGACCTTCGGCAACTACAGCAGCGGCCAGGACGGCGCCGCGGCTTTCGCTTACCTGCCCGGCACCGGTGCGGGCTACGATGGCACCTCGTGGTACCTGACCAACAACAGCTACACGCCGAACAAGACCCCGGACCTGAACAACTATGGCCGGCAGACCCTGACCCACGAAATCGGCCACACCCTGGGCCTGGCTCACCCTGGCGACTACAACGCCGGGAACGGCAACCCGACCTATAACGACGCCACCTATGGACAGGACACGCGTGGCTATAGCCTCATGAGTTACTGGAGCGAGAGCAACACCAACCAGAACTTCAGCAAAGGCGGTGTCGAGGCTTACGCTTCCGGCCCGCTGATCGACGACATCGCCGCGATCCAGAAGCTCTACGGTGCCAACCTCAGCACCCGCGCCACGGACACCACCTACGGGTTCAACTCCAACACCGGGCGTGATTTCCTCAGCGCCAGTTCCAATGCCGACAAGCTGGTGTTCTCGGTATGGGACGGTGGCGGCAACGACACCCTGGACTTCTCCGGTTTTACCCAGAACCAGAAGATCAACCTCACTGCCACCTCGTTCTCTGATGTGGGCGGCCTGGTGGGCAATGTATCCATCGCCAAGGGCGTCACCATCGAGAACGCGTTCGGCGGTTCGGGCAACGACCTGATCATTGGTAACCAAGTCGCCAACACCATCAAGGGCGGGGCCGGCAACGACCTCATCTACGGCGGCGGCGGTGCGGACCAGCTGTGGGGCGGCACTGGCAGCGACACTTTCGTGTACGGTGCCAGTTCCGACTCCAGGCCAGGGGCTGCGGACAAGATCTTCGACTTCACCTCTGGTTCGGACAAGATCGACCTGTCCGGTATCACCAAGGGTGCGGGCGTGACCTTCGTCAACGCCTTTACCGGGCATGCCGGCGATGCTGTACTGACCTATGCCTCAGGTACCAACCTGGGCACCTTGGCGGTGGACTTCTCCGGGCACGGCGTGGCGGATTTCCTCGTCACCACCGTTGGCCAGGCGGCTGCCAGTGACATCGTAGCCTGATGTAAAGCGCGCGGTGCTTCGGCGCCGCGCTCCAGGCTGGAGTTGGATATGCCACGTTTTTCCCATTTGATCGCCTGTGTTGTGCAGGTGTTGTTCGTGTCGGCAGGAGCCCACGCAATGGCTAGCAGTCTTGTATTACCCACCTCCGCGCAGCTTGCCGGGCAGTGGGAGCTGAAGCAGCAGGATCAGGTGTGCGCGCTCAAGTTAGTGGAGCAAGCCAACGCCCTGGAGGGCGATATCGCCTGTGCCGAGCAATGGCTGGGCGACAAGCCGCTGACGTGGTCGCCCACCCCGGATGGTATTTGGCTGTTTAACGCTGAAGGCTCAGGGATCACCCATTTGAATCGCCAGAAAGAGGGCGACTATCAAGCCCGCACTAAAGCAGGCGAAGTTGTAAGGCTGCAACGAAAACTTTAATTAAAAGTTATAAGCATATAACTCGATTTGTTAGGCGGCCGTACCCTACTTGGTAGGGGTGACCCTTTTGCGTAATTCGCTGCAAGGAAAAACAATTAATATGGCGAAGTCCCATGGGGTGGCGCCCTTATTCAGGGCGTTGGGTGAATACAAGAGTATTTTGATCAGCGTTGGCTGTTTCACGGCATTGATTAACCTATTAATGCTGGTGCCCTCGATTTACATGCTGCAAGTGTATGACCGGGTGTTGTCCTCCCAGAATGAAACCACCCTGGTGATGTTGACGCTGATGGTCGTGGGCTTCTTTGCATTTATCGGCCTGCTGGAAGTGGTGCGCAGCTTTATCGTGATCCGCATTGGCAGCCAGTTGGAGCGACGTTTCAACTTGCGCGTGTACAAAGCCGCGTTCGAACGCAACCTGCAGCGCGGCCAAGGGCACGCCGGGCAATCCTTGGGCGACCTGACCGCTCTGCGCCAATTCATCACGGGGCCAGCGCTGTTCGCGTTTTTCGATGCGCCCTGGTTCCCGATCTACCTGTTCGTGATTTTCCTGTTCAATGTGTGGCTCGGCGTGCTGGCCACGGCCGGCGCGGTGCTGTTGATTGGCCTGGCGTGCCTTAACGAATACCTGACCAAAAAGCCATTGGGCGAGGCCAGCGGTTATTCGCAGCAGTCCACCCAACTGGCCACCAGCCATTTGCACAACGCCGAAACCATCCAGGCCATGGGCATGCTCGGTGCGCTGCGCCAACGCTGGTTTGGCGTGCATTCGCAGTTCCTGGGCTTGCAGAACCAGGCCAGCGACACCGGTTCGATCATCACCTCCTTAAGCAAATCCTTGCGCCTGTGCCTGCAATCTCTGGTGCTGGGCCTGGGCGCCTACCTGGTGATCAAGGGCGACATGACCGCCGGCATGATGATCGCAGGCTCCATCTTGATGGGCCGCGTACTCAGCCCCATCGACCAACTGATTGCAGTGTGGAAGCAATGGAGTTCGGCCAAGCTGGCCTATCAGCGCCTCGACGAACTGCTGCGCGAATTCCCGCCAGAGGTCGAGCACATGGCCTTGCCTGCGCCCAACGGCCAAGTCAGTTTCGAACAGGTCAGCGCCGGCCCGCCGGGGCGGCGCATGGCGACCCTGCATCAGGTCAGCTTTAACCTGGCTGCCGGTGAAGTGCTGGGCGTGCTCGGCGCGTCCGGTTCCGGTAAGTCCACCCTGGCTCGCGTGCTGGTGGGCGTGTGGCCAACCCTGGCCGGTACCGTACGCCTGGACGGCGCGGATATTCACCGCTGGAACCGCGACGACCTCGGCCCGCATATCGGCTATTTGCCCCAGGACATCGAGCTGTTTAGTGGCAGCATCGCCGACAACATCGCGCGCTTTCGCGAGGCCGACCCGGAACTGGTGGTCAAGGCCGCGCAACAGGCCGGCGTGCATGAACTGATCCTGCGCCTGCCCCATGGCTACGACACCGTGCTGGGCGACAACGGCGGTGGCTTGTCCGGCGGCCAGAAACAACGCGTGGCCCTGGCCCGCGCCCTGTACGGCGGGCCGCGCCTGATCGTGCTGGACGAACCCAACTCCAACCTCGACACCGTCGGCGAAGCCGCATTGGCCAGCGCCATCATGCAGATGAAAGCCCAGGGCAGCAGCGTGGTGCTGGTCACCCATCGTTCCTCGGCATTGGCCCAGGCCGATAAGTTGCTAGTGCTCGGCGAAGGCCAACTGCAAGCGTTCGGGCCCAGTCAGGAGGTGCTGCGGGCGTTGTCCGGGCAGCAGGAAGCGCCGAAAGAAAAAACCGGTGTCAGCTTCAGCCGTCACTACCAGGCCGGAAGGAATCCAGGCGCATGAGCAGCCTTACTGTTGAACCTCAAATCAAAGAACGCGATGCCGGCTTTTTCGTAAAAATGGGCTGGGTGATGACCATTGTCGGTGCCGGTGGGTTTTTCCTCTGGGCCAGCCTCGCACCGTTGGACCAAGGCATTCCGGTCCAAGGCACCGTGGTGGTGTCTGGCAAGCGCAAGGCGGTACAAACCTTCAGCCCCGGCGTGGTCAGCCGCATCCTGGTGAAAGAGGGCGAGTTGGTCAAGCAAGGCCAGCCGCTGTTTCGTCTCGACCAGACCCAGAACCAGGCCGATGTGCAATCGCTGCAAGCCCAGTACCGCATGGCCTGGGCCAGCGTGGCGCGCTGGCAGAGCGAGCGTGACAACCTCTCCAGCATCACCTTTCCTGCAGAACTGAGTGCCAACCCCGATCCGGCCTTGATGCTGGTGCTAGAAGGTCAGCGCCAACTGTTCAGCAGCCGTCGCGACGCGTTTGCCCGTGAACAAGCCGGGATCCGCGCCAGCATCGAGGGCGCCAACTCTCAGCTAAGTGGTATGCGCCGTGCCCGCAGTGACTTGACCGCCCAGGCCCAATCTCTGCGCGCGCAACTGAGCAACCTGCAACCCTTGGCCGACAACGGCTACATCCCGCGCAACCGCCTGATGGACTACCAGCGCCAGTTATCCCAGGTGCAGCAGGACCTGGCGCAAAACGCCGGTGAAAGCGGCCGGATAGAGCAGGGCATTGTTGAGTCGCGGCTCAAATTGCAGCAGCACAGCGAGGAATATCAAAAAGAGGTGCGCAGCCAATTGGCCGACGCGCAACTGCGCAGCCTGACCCTTGAACAGCAACTGACCTCCGCCGGCTTCAACCTGCAACACAGCGAGATCAATGCGCCGGCCGATGGCATCGCGGTCAACCTCAGCGTGCACACCGAAGGCGCCGTGGTGCGTGCCGGTGAAACCCTGTTGGAGATCGTGCCCCAGGGCACACGCCTGGAAGTGGAAGGGCACCTGCCGGTGCATTTGGTGGACAAGGTCGGCACACACTTGCCTGTCGACATCCTCTTCACCGCCTTCAACCAAAGCCGCACGCCACGGGTGCCGGGCGAAGTCAGCCTGATCTCCGCCGACCAGATGCTCGATGAAAAGACCGGTGCGCCGTACTACGTGCTGCGCACCAGCGTCAGCGAGGCGGCGATGGAAAAACTCAACGGCCTGGTGATCAAGCCCGGCATGCCCGCCGAGATGTTCGTGCGCACCGGCGAGCGTTCGCTGCTCAACTATCTGTTCAAGCCGCTGCTGGACCGCGCCGGCTCTGCGTTGACTGAGGAATGAGCATGAAGCCAGTGTTCATTTCGCTGTTGCTGATGTGTGGCAGTGCCCAGGCCGCGATGGGGCCCTTCGATGTGTACGAGCAGGCGCTGCGCAACGACCCGGTGTTCCTCGGCGCCATCAAGGAGCGCGACGCGGGCCTGGAAAACCGCACCATTGGCCGTGCCGGCTTGCTGCCGCGGCTGTCCTACAACTACAACAAGGGCCGCAACAATTCCGAAGCGCACCTGCCCGACGGGCGCGGCGGCAGTTACCGCGACGACCGTAACTACAACAGCTATGGCTCGACCTTCAGCCTGCAACAGCCGTTATTCGACTACGAAGCCTATGCCAACTACCGCAAGGGCGTGGCCCAGGCGCTGTTCGCCGATGAAAGCTTTCGCGACAAGAGCCAGGCGTTGCTGGTGCGGGTGTTGAGCTATTACACCCAGGCGCTGTTTGCCCAGGACCAGATCGACATCGCCAGGGCCAAGAAGAAGGCGTTCGAACAACAGTTCCAGCAGAACCGGCATTTGTTCCAGCAAGGCGAGGGCACCCGCACCGATATCCTTGAAGCCGAGTCGCGCTACGAGTTGGCCACCGCCGAAGAGATCCAGGCCCTGGATGAGCAGGACGCCTCGCTCCGGGAGTTGGGCGCATTGATCGGTGTGCAAAGCGTCAACATCAACGACCTGGCACCGCTGAACCAGAGCTTTGCCGCGTTCACCCTGACCCCGGCCAACTACGACACCTGGCATGAGTTGGCGCTGACCAACAACCCTGTGCTGGCTTCGCAGCGCCAGTCCCTGGAAGTGGCGCGCTATGAAGTGGAACGCAACCGTGCCGGGCATTTGCCCAGAATCACCGCGTATGCCACCTCGCGCAAGCAGGAGTCCGACAGCGGCAACACCTATAACCAGCGCTACGACACCAACACCATCGGCGTCGAAGTGAGCATGCCGCTGTATGCCGGTGGCGGTATCTCGGCCTCCACCCGCCAGGCCAGCCGCGCGATGGAGCAGGCGGAGTACGAGCTGGAAGGCAAGACCCGGGAAACCCTGATCGAATTGCGTCGCCAGTTCAGTGCGTGCCTGTCGGGCGTGAGTAAGTTGCGCGCCTATCAGAAAGCGCTGGCATCCGCCGAGGCGCTGGTGGTGTCGACCAAGCAGAGCATTCTCGGCGGCGAGCGCGTCAACCTCGATGCCTTGAACGCCGAACAGCAGCTGTACAGCACCCGCCGCGACCTGGCCCAGGCGCGTTATGACTACTTGATGGCCTGGACCAAATTGCACTACTACGCGGGCAACTTGCGTGACACCGACTTGGCCAAAGTGGACGAAGCCTTCGGCCCGGATGGAAAACTGTAGGAGCGCGTATTTTGTGGCGAGGGAGCTTGCTCCCGCTCGACAGCGAAGCTGGAGCCGGCTTTTTTAGGGAGCGCTTCGCACTCCAGCGGGAGCAAGCTCCCTCGCCACAGGGCAGGGAATAACAATAATAGGGAGTGTGCACATGATCACCGATTCACCACGTTTCAAACCCTTCACCGCAGGTTCCTTGCTCTTGCTGTCCGTTGCGGCACAGGCGCAATACACCGAGACCGGCCAACCGGGTAACCCCGCCAGTTGGCGCTCCGCCGAGTACCAGAGCGACTGGGGACTGGGCCGCATGAAGGCCGATGAAGCCTACGCCGCCGGGATCAGCGGCCAAGGCGTGAAAATCGGTGCGCTGGACTCAGGGTTCGATACCAATCACCCGGAAGCTTCCAAAGACCGTTTTCACCCGGTCACCGCCACGGGCACCTATGTCGATGGCAGCGCCTTCAGCACCACGGGCGCGCTCAACCCGAACAATGATTCCCACGGCACCCACGTCACCGGCACCATGGGCGCCGCCCGCGACGGCGTGGGTATGCATGGCGTTGCTTACAACGCGCAGGTCTATGTGGGCAACACCAACGCCAACGACAGCTTCCTGTTCGGCCCCACGCCAGACCCCAAATACTTCAAGACCGTGTACACCGCACTGGTGGATTCCGGCGTGCGCGCCATCAACAACAGCTGGGGCAGCCAGCCCAAGGACGTCAGCTACCAGACCCTGGACAACATGCATGCGGCGTACGCCCAGCATTACAACCGTGGCACCTGGCTGGACGCGGCCGCGGACGTGGCCAAGGCCGGTGTGATCAACGTGTTCAGCGCCGGCAACAGCGGCTATGCCAACGCCAGCGTGCGCTCGGCCTTGCCGTATTTCCAGCCGGAACTGGAAGGCCACTGGCTGGCCGTGTCGGGGTTGGATAAGGCCAATAACCAGAAATACAACAAATGCGGCGTCGCCAAGTACTGGTGTATTTCTACCCCCGGCGCGCTGATCAACAGCACCATTCCTGACGGGGGGTATGGGGTGAAGTCCGGCACCTCGATGTCAGCGCCCCATGCCACCGGCGCGTTGGCGCTGGTGATGGAACGTTATCCCTACATGACCAACGAGCAAGCCTTGCAGGTGCTGCTGACCACCGCCACCCAGCTCGACGGCTCGATCACCCAGGCGCCCAACGCCATTGTCGGTTGGGGCGTGCCTGACCTGGGCCGGGCGATGCACGGTCCTGGGCAACTGCTCGGGCCCATGGAGGTCAACCTGGCCGCCGGGCAGGGCGATGTGTGGAGCAATGGCATCTCCGACCAGGCGCTCATCCAGCGCCAGGCCGAGGACCGCGCCGAGCACACGGCCTGGCAGCAAACCCTGATCGACAAGGGTTGGCAAAACGGCGTGGGTGCCTCTGCCAGCCAGCAGGACCAGACTGATTACGCCATCGGCAGTGCCCGCGACCAAGCGGCGGCCCAGCGTGTGTACGAGGGCAGCCTGATCAAGGCCGGTGCCGGTAGCCTGGTGCTCAGCGGCGACAGCACCTATCGCGGTGCGACCCTGGTCAACGGCGGTCTGTTGGCGGTCAATGGCTCGCTGACTTCAGCAGTGACGGTGAATGACAGCGGCACCCTCGGCGGTTCCGGGCGTATCGCCGCGTTGTCGGTAAACAACGGCGGCCGTGTGGCGCCGGGCAATTCCGTGGGCACCTTGCAAGTGGCAGGGGACGTAAACCTCGGCGCCGGCTCGACCTATGCCGTGGAGCTGACGCCCACCAGCAGTGACCGCATTGTCGCCGGTGGCCAGGCGATTCTTGGCGGCGGCACCGTCACGCTGGCGCTGGAAAACAGCCCGACCTTGCTCAGCCAGAGCCAGGCCCACAGCCTGATTGGCCGGCAGTACTCGATTCTCGAGGCGGCGGGTGGCATTCAGGGCCAGTTCGGGCAAGTGCTGCCCAACTACCTGTTCCTCGGTGGCACCCTCGACTACGCCGCCAATGCCGTGCAACTGAACGTGGGGCGCAACGACGCCAGCTTCGCCAGCGTCGGCGCGACCCGCAACCAGCGAAACGTTGCGGCTGCCGCCGAGCAATTGGGCGCCGGCAACCCGGTGTATGAAAGCCTGCTGCAGTCGCAATCGGTTGCCGTGGCCCAGCAGGGCTTGCAACAACTGTCCGGGGAAATCTACCCCGCCGTGGGTGCGATGTTGATCAACGACAGCCTGCAACTGCGTAATGCCGTGGGCGAGCGCCTGCGCCATGTGCCAGTGGCCGGTGAAAGCAACCTGTGGTTCAAAGCACTGGGCGCCTGGGGCAAGACTGATAGCCGCACTGAAACGGCGGGGTCCACCACCTCCATCGGCGGCCTGTTGGCGGGTGTGGACGGCGCGCTGGATGAGCAGACCCGCGTGGGTGTGGTTGCCGGCTACAGCGACAGCTCCTTGAACATGGGCAGCGGTACCCATTCATCGGCGTCCATCGACAGCTACCACTTTGGCGCGTACGCCGGGCGCGAGCTGGGTGATTGGCGCCTGAGCGTCGGCGGTGCCTACAGCTGGCATCGCGGCGACGTGAAGCGCGACCTGCAATGGGGGGATGTCAGCGGCAAGCAAAAAACCAAGCTGGACGCGACCACGGCGCAAGTCTTCACCGAAGCCGCGTACCGCATCCGCCTGCAAGCGGTGGCCCTGGAGCCGTTCGCCAACCTGGCCTATGTGCATCTGAACAGCGAGTCCTTCCACGAAAAAGGTGATGCCGCTGCCCTGGAACGCGGCAGCGACCGGCGTGATGCGGTGCTCAGCACCCTCGGTGTGCGCGCCCTGAAAACTCTGGCCCTCAATGACCACCAGCAACTGGACCTGTCCGGTTCGTTGGGCTGGCAACACAGCCTGACGGCGGTGGAGTCAGAGGAACACCTGGCGTTTGTCGCCGGCGGGCCTTCATTTGCGGTGCGCAGTGCGCCATTGCTGCGCGATGCTGCCCTGGTGGGCGTGCAGGCCAGCCTGGCGTTGAATGCGTCGACGCGGGTCAACCTGGATTACAACGGCCAGCTGGGTGGGCGCGCGAAAACCCAGGGCGTGGGCTTGAGCCTGAACTGGCAGTTCTGAAGACACCGCGAACCTGATCGTTCCCACGCTCCGCTGATCGTTCCCACGCTCCGCGTGGTAACGCCTCCTGTGACGCTCCGCGTCACGCTTTGGGACGCAGAGCGTCCGGGGCCGCATTTCCACGCGGAGCGTGGGAATGATCAGCGGCGGTGTTCTGGAGAAAGTGATTTACACACGTGCAATAAGAAAACTAAGGAAGGTCACCGTGAAAAAACGCAAGTCAGGGTTAACTACCGCCATCCACACAGGCCCGGGCTATCCGCTCAAGGCGCTGAGCTGCGTGCCATACGGCGCGTTGCTGTGTTGCCTGGCAAGCCTGGGGACCGCCCAGGCTGCACCCTATGTGGAAACCGGCAAACTGGGCGACGCCGCCAGCTGGCGCAGCAATGAGTTCAAGGCCGACTGGGGCCTGGGCGCCGTGCACGCCGACACCGCCTATGCGGCTGGCTATACCGGCAAGGGCGTCAAACTGGGGATCTTCGACCAGCCGGTGTACGCCCAGCACCCGGAGTTTGCCAGCCCCGACAAGGTGGTGACGATTGTCACCGAGGGCATTCGCCAATACACCGACCCGTATATCCCAGTGAAGGCCGGCGACGCGTTCCGCTACGACGGCACGCCGTCCAAGGACTCCAACGGCAAGCTGGGTAACCACGGCACCCATGTCGGCGGCATTGCGGCCGGTAACCGCGATGGCGGGCCGATGCACGGCGTGGCATTCAACGCACAAATCCTCACCGCCGAAAACGGTGACCCGGGCCCGGAAGACGGGATCATCCTCGGCAACGACGGCGCCGTGTACAAGGCCGGCTGGGATGGGCTGGTCGCCAGTGGCGCGCGTATCATCAACAACAGCTGGGGCATCGGCATCGGTGATCAGTACGCCAAGGGCGGCCGCGATCCGGCGTTCCCCAATTTCACCGTCAACGAAGCCCAGGCGCAGTTCAATACCATCAGGCCGATCCTTGGCACCCTAGCAGGTGGCGCGTACCAAGGCGCCATCGACGCGGCCCGCAGCGGTGTGCTGACCATCTTTGCTGCAGGCAATGACTACAACCTCAACAACCCGGATGCGATTTCCGGCCTTGCGTATTTTGTGCCAGAGATCGCGCCTAACTGGCTGTCCGTCGCGGCCCTCCAGCAGAACCCGAATACGGCAAGCCCCGATCCGTATGTGATCAGTACTTTCTCCTCGCGTTGTGGCTATGCGGCGAGCTTTTGCGTGTCGGCACCCGGCACCAAGATCTACAGTTCGATCATCAACGGTACCGACCTGAGCAACCTCACTACCGACTGGGCCAACAAAAATGGCACTTCCATGGCCGCACCTCACGTGGCAGGCGCCGCAGCGGTGCTGATGGAGCGCTTCCAATACATGAGCGGCGACCAGATCTCCACCGTGCTCAAGACCACCGCCACCGACCTCGGCGCGCCGGGCATCGATTCGCTGTATGGCTGGGGCATGATCAACCTGGGCAAGGCGGTCAACGGCCCCGGGATGTTTATCACCGCTGAGGATATCCCGGCCGAGTTCCGTATCGACGGCGCCTACGGCAGCGGCCAGTTCGTCGCGGACCTGCCGGGTGTCGGCGCGGTGGTGGATGCCGGCAAACCCACCCAGCGTGTGTGCGATGACCTGCACTGCGGGCGGGATGTGTGGAGCAACGACATCTCGGGCCATGGCGGCCTGACCAAGCAAGGCATCGGTACCTTGGTGCTCACCGGCGCCAATACTTACAGCGGGCCGACGCTGGTCAACCAGGGCTTGCTGGCAATCAACGGTTCGGTCACCTCCGACGTTACCGTCAGCCAGAGCGGTGTGGTCGGTGGTTCGGGGCGTATCGGTTCGCTGAGCGCGAAAAGCGGCGGCACCGTGGCGCCGGGCAATTCCATCGGCACCTTGAACGTGGCGGGCAACGTCAACTTTGAACCGGGTTCGACCTACGCGGTAGAACTGTCGCCCACCAGCAGCGATCGCATCGTCGCCGGCGGCACGGCCACCCTCAACGGCGGCACCGTGACTCTTGCCCTGGAAAACAGCCCGACCTTGCTGAGCGCCACCCAGGCCCAAAGCCTGATCGGCCGTCAGTACAACATCCTGCAAGCGGCAGGCGGCGTCACCGGTAGCTTCGCGGCAGTGGTGCCCAATTACCTGTTTGTCGGCGGCACCTTGAACTACGCCGCCAACGGTGTGCAGCTGGATGTGGCACGCACTAACAGCTTCGCCAGCGTGGCGGCTACGCCGAACCAGCGCGCCGTGGCCGCCGCCGCCGAGCAATTGGGCGCAGGCAATGGCGTGTATGAAAGCTTGCTGCTGGCACCCACGGCCGCTTCGGCTCAAGGCGCGTTCCAGCAACTGAGCGGGGAGGTATACCCGGCGCTGGAAACCGCACTGGTCAATGACAGCCGCTACGTACGCGAAGCGGTGGGCGAACGCCTGCGCAATGGCGAGATGGGCGCTACCAGCCAAGCCATCGACAGCCGTGGCAACGTGTGGGTCAAGGCACTGGGTGCATGGGGCAAGACCGACAGCCGCAACGACACGGCGGGCTACACCACCTCTATCGGCGGCATGCTCGCCGGTGTGGACGGCGCCCTCGATGAGGCCACACGCATCGGCCTGGTGGCCGGCTACAGCGACACGTCGCTGAACATGGGCAGCGGCACCCACAGCCGCGCCTCGGTCGACAGCTATCATTTCGGCGCCTATGCCGGGCATGAAATCGGCGCCTGGCGCCTGAGTGGCGGCGCGACCTACAGCTGGCACCGCGCCGATGTCAAACGCGACCTGCAATACGGCGACGTCAGCGGCAAGCAAAAAGCCAAGGTCGATGCCCACAGCACCCAGGTATTCACGGAGGCGGCGTACCGTATCAACCTGCAACCGCTGGCCCTGGAGCCGTTCGCCAATCTGGCCTACGTGCACCTGGACACTGACAGCTTCAAAGAGAAGGGCGACGCCGCCGCGCTGAGAAGTGGCGACGACAGCCGTGACCTGGTGCTCAGCACCCTGGGTATGCGTGCCTTGAAGACCTTCAATATCAACGACCATCAGCAACTGGAAGTCTCCGGCACCCTGGGCTGGCAGCACAACCTGAGCAGCACCGATTCGGAGCAGCACCTGGCGTTTGCCTCGGGCGGCCCGTCGTTCACGGTGGAAAGTGCGCCAATGGTGCGCGATGCCGCGTTGGTCGGAGCACGGGTCAGCCTGGCATTGAGCAAGGATGCGCGGGTGAACTTCGATTACAACGGCTTGCTGGCCAGCAAGGAGAAGGTGCACGGCGTCGGCTTGAGCCTGGACTGGGCGTTCTAAAGGCCAGATGCAGTGGGTTGTGGCGAGGGAGCAAGCTCCCTCGCCACACAAGCTCGCTCCTACAGGTGGTAACGGATAACAGGTGTTTTGGCTTTCTCTACAAATCCAACAACAGAGAGGCACTACCAATGGGTATCTTTGACTATAAAAAAAACCTCGGTACCGAGGACT
Organism: Pseudomonas sp. FSL W5-0203; assembly: GCF_001896155.1. Taxonomy (NCBI): domain Bacteria; kingdom Pseudomonadati; phylum Pseudomonadota; class Gammaproteobacteria; order Pseudomonadales; family Pseudomonadaceae; genus Pseudomonas; species Pseudomonas sp. FSL W5-0203. The sequence continues at coordinate 74,953 of NZ_MPOR01000022.1, read as the reverse complement.
CCAAGGCGTTGTTCGCCGATGCCATGGCGATCACGCTGTATTCCTACCACAACCTGGATAACGGCTTTGCCGTCGGTTACCAGAACAACGGCCTCGGGCTGGGCTTGCCTGCCACCCTGGTCAGCGCGCTGATTGGCGGCAGCAATGCCCAAGGGGTCATCCCCGGCATCCCCTGGAACCCCGACTCGGAAAAAGCCGCCCTGGAGGCGGTGCAAGCAGCCGGCTGGACGCCCATCAGCGCCAGTACCCTGGGCTACAGCGGCAAGGTCGATGCGCGCGGCACCTTCTTTGGCGAAAAATTCGGCTACGGCACGGCGCAGGCTGAGGTGCTGGGCAAGTACGATGATGCGGGCAAGCTGCAGGAAATCGGCATCAGTTTTCGCGGCACTTCGGGGCCTCGGGAAAGCGTGATCACCGACTCCATCGGCGATGTGATCAGCGACCTGCTCGCCGCCTTCGGGCCCAAGGACTATGCCAAGAACTACGCGGGCGAAGCCTTTGGCGGCTTGCTCAAAAACGTGGCGGACTACGCCAGTGCCCAGGGCCTTGGCGGCAATGACGTGGTGGTCAGCGGCCACAGCCTTGGGGGCCTCGCGGTCAACAGCATGGCCGACTTGAGCGACAACAGCTGGTCGGGGTTCTATAAGGACTCCAACTACGTGGCCTACGCATCGCCGACCCAGAGCGCCGGCGACAAGGTGCTTAACGTCGGCTATGAAAACGACCCGGTGTTCCGCGCCCTGGATGGCTCGTCATTCAACCTGTCGTCCCTGGGCGTGCACGACAAGCCCCACGAGTCGAGCACCGACAACATCGTCAGCTTCAACGACCACTACGCTTCATCCCTGTGGAACCTGCTGCCATTTTCCATCCTCAACCTGCCCACCTGGGTCTCGCACTTGCCCACCGGTTACGGCGACGGCATGACCCGCATCCTCGACTCGGGCTTCTACGAACAGATGACCCGCGACTCGACGGTGATCGTCGCCAACCTGTCCGATCCGGCACGGGCCACCACCTGGGTGCAAGACCTCAACCGCAATGCCGAGGCGCACAAGGGCAATACCTTCATCATTGGCAGTGACGGCGACGACTTGATCAAAGGCGGCAGGGGCGCGGACTTTATCGAAGGTGGCAAGGGCAATGACACCATCCGTGACAGCAGCGGGCATAACACGTTTTTGTTTAGCGGGCAGTTTGGCAATGACCGGGTGATTGGCTACCAGACGACGGACAAGCTGGTGTTCAACGACGTGGCGGGCAGCACCGATTACCGCGATCACGTCAAGGTGGTGGGCGCGGATACCGTCATTAGCTTTGGTACGGATTCGGTGACGCTGGTGGGTGTGAGCAGTCTGTCGGGGGAGGGGATAGTCATCAGCTAACGTATTCGGTGTGGGAGCTTGCTTGCCTGCGATGGCGGCGGTCAAGACAGCCATGCGGTGACTGACAAATCGCTATCGCAGGCAAGCCAGCTCCCACATTTGATGGGGTGTTGCTAGAAGATCACTTTTCCTTACGCACCGTGGCCACATCATCGGCCTTGATACGAATACGCTTGCCGGCAATATCGGTGAACTCGTAGAAGCCGTCGGCGGTCTTGGCGTTGGGCGTGTCCTTGGTCAAATACTGCGTGCCGTTCTGCAAGGTCACCACGGTTTGCGGGGAGCAACCGGCCAATACCAGAAAAGTGAGTGCAACCAGTGGCAGACCCAAATTCTTCATATTCATAACCCTTACCTTTAACCCTGAAAAGTCCCGCAGCGTCTGGCTGCGCGGCCATAAATATTACTTGATCAACCCCCTCATCAGATTGTTTTTTTGCAAAAAGTTGCAGGCGCCATTTATCTATTACTGATTGCAACAACCGCTTTGCCCCGGCACTCTGTATGCATAACCAGTATTTGATTGCTCTGCGCCATGGCCAACCCCCTCGAAGACCCCTTGTATTACCTGCATAACTTCCGCCAAGTGCTGGTTTGGTTGGGGCAGCGCTATGCCGATTTGCTCGATGCGCACGAACAGCATTTCATTCAGCAATTTGACAGGTTGCCTCTGGCGTCCCAGGCGTTGTTGGTGCGGATGGTGATGCGCAAGGGCGTGCATTTTCGCGCCACCAAGCTCCATTACCTGGAAATCGGTTGCCCTCATGCGGCGGCGGGGCCACTGCGTGAGTTGGGGTGGGTGGAGGATCAAAGCCCGCTGCCGTTTGCCACCCTGTTCGCCCTGCTGCAAAAAAGTGAATTGCTCGGCGCCTTCAGGCCCTGGATCGACCAACCCAAGGGCAACAAGGCCGACTGGCTTGAACCCTTGGCGGCGCAATTTACCGAACCGCGCAGCTTTGCCCAGTGGTGTCCCGACGTGGGCGATGTGCTGTATAGCCTGACAGTGATGGAGTTGTGTGATCGCCTGCGCCTGATGTTCTTCGGCAACCTGCACCAGGACTGGTCGGAATTCGTGTTGGCAGATCTGGGCATCTATACCTATGAAAAAGTCGAGTTCTGCGCCGAGTCTCGTGGTTTACGCAGCCGTGACGACGTGCATGGGTTTTTATTCCTGCACCAGTGCCAGCAAGCCTTTGAAGCCGGTGAGGCACTGGATACGGTGTTGGCGCAGGTCGCCACGTTGTGTACCGACAACCCGTGGCTGGAAAAGCGTCGTGCCAAGCTGCTGTTCCAGATCGGCCAGTATTGCGAACGGTGCGCCGAGCTGGCACTGGCCGAACAGATCTACCGCAATTGCACTCATCCCGGCGCGCGAGCGCGGCTGATCCGCGTACTGGAACGTCAGGAGGATTACGCCCAAGCCATGGCCCTGGCGACCGAGGCGCAACGGGCCCCACACAGCGCAGCGGAACACCAACACCTGCTTCGCGTAGTGCCGCGCCTGCGGCGCAAGCTCGGCGGGCCGGCGCTGCCCAGGGCCAAGCCCCAAGCGGTGGCACGCCTGGACCTTTCGCTGGTGCAGGAACCGCTGCTGTCGGTGGAATCCTGCGTGCTGGCGCACCTTAGCGAACCGGATGCACCGGTGCATTACGTCGAGAATGGCCTGATCAATTCGCTGTTTGGCTTGCTGTGCTGGGAGGCGATTTTTGCGCCGTTGCCGGGGGCGTTCTTCCACCCGTTCCAGCGCGGGCCGGCGGACCTGCACAGCGAGGACTTTTATCAACGCCGAGAAGCTTTGTTTGCCGCGTGCTTTGCGCAATTGAAGGACGGTCGCTACAAGGCAAGCATCCGCCAACGCTACGTGGATAAATGGGGCATCCAGTCGCCCTTTGTGTTCTGGAACCTGCTCAGCGAAGACCTGCTGGAGCAAGCCCTGGCCTGCCTGCCCGCCGAGCATTTGCGCCATTGGTTCACGCGCCTGTTGCAGGATATCCGTGCCAACCGGGCCGGGATGCCGGACCTCATCCAGTTCTGGCCGGCGCAAAACACCTATCGCATGATCGAGGTCAAGGGGCCCGGCGACCGCCTGCAAGACAACCAGTTGCGTTGGCTGGCGTTCTGCGGCGAGTACCAGATGCCGGTCACCGTCTGCTACGTGCGTTGGGCGGAGCAACCCGCTTGAGTTACAGCGTGGCCGTGCGGGCGCTGTGTGAGTTCACGGCCAAGGTCGGTGACCTCGACCTGCGCTTTACGCCGTCGCCCAGCGCCCAGGAAGGCATCGTCGGCCATCGCACGGTGGCATCCCGGCGCAGCGCGCACTATCAGCACGAGGTCACCCTGGAGGGCGATTACCAGCAGCTCAAGGTGCGGGGCAGGGCGGACGGCTACGACCCGGACGCCAACCGCCTGGAAGAAGTCAAAACCTACCGTGGCGACCTCGCTGCCCAGCCCGCCAACCATCGGCAACTGCACTGGGCCCAGGTCAAGGTGTATGGCTGGCTGATGTGCCAGAAACTCGGGCTCGATCATATCGACCTGGCGCTGGTGTACTTCGACATCGTCGGCGAAGGCGAAACCGTGCTGAACCAGCGGTTCGATGCACCCGACCTTGAGCAGTTCTTCAATCAGCAATGCGCGCTGTTCCTGGACTGGGCCCGGCAGGAGATGCAGCACCGTGCGGCACGCAACGCTGGCGCGCAGAGCCTGGCGTTTCCCCATGTCGACTTCCGTACCGGGCAGCGCGACTTGGCCGAGTCGGTCTACAAAGCGGTGACTACGGGCCGGTGCCTGATGGCCCAGGCGCCCACGGGTATTGGCAAGACCATCGGCACCATCTTCCCGCTGCTCAAGGCCCTGGCGCCGCAGCAACTGGACAAGCTGTTCTTCCTCACCGCCAAGACGCCCGGGCGCAAGCTGGCGCTGGATGCCGCCCAGGTGCTGTACGACAGCAGCCCCGAGCTGTCACTGCGTGTGCTTGAACTGGTGGCCCGGGACAAGGCGTGCGAACACTTGGACAAAGCCTGCCACGGCGATTCCTGCCCATTGGCCAAGGGCTTTTACGACCGCCTGCCTGCCGCCCGCCAGGCCGCGTCCAAGGTGCGCCTGCTCGATCAACAAAGCCTGCGCCACGTGGCGCTGGCCCATCAGGTATGCCCGTACTACCTGAGCCAGGAAATGGCGCGCTGGAGCGACCTGATCGTCGCCGACTACAACTATTACTTCGACTTTGGCGCCATGCTGTTCGGCCTGGCCCAGCTCAACCAGTGGCGTGTCGCGGTGCTGGTGGACGAGGCGCACAACCTGGTCGAACGCGCGCGCTCGATGTACAGCGCCAGCCTGGACCAGTACAGCCTCAAGACCTTGCGCGATAACGCGCCCGAGCCCCTGAACAAACCCTTGCAGCGCTTGAACCGTGAGTGGAATGCCTTGCACAAGGACCAACTCGCACCGTATCAGGCGTACGCCGCCAAACCTGACAAACTGCTCCAGGCCCTGAGCCTGTGCGCCAGCGCCATGGGCGACTACTTCAACGACCACCCCGAAGCCCTCAGCGGTGACCTGCAAGCCTTCTACTTCGACGCGCTGCAATGGGCCAAAGTGGCCGAGCTGTTCAATGAGCACTTTATCTTCGATATCACCAAGCGCTCGTTCAGCGGCAAGCGCAATAGCTCGACTCTGTGCCTGCGCAACGTGGTGCCGGCCGAGTTCATCCGGCCCAGGCTGACCGCCGCGCGCAGCAGTGTGCTGTTTTCCGCGACCCTGAGCCCGCGCCATTATTACGCGGACTTGCTGGGCCTGCCGGCGGATACCGTCTGGGTTGATGTGGCATCACCGTTCAAGGCCGAGCAATTGCAGGTCAGCATCGTTGACCGCATCTCTACGCGGTTTGTGCATCGCCAGGCGTCGCTGGAACCTATCGTGGAACTGCTCGCGTGGCAATTCGCCGCTCAACCGGGTAACTACCTGGCGTTTTTCTCAAGCTTCGATTACCTGCAACAGGTGGCCCAGTTAATGGCCGAACGGCACCCGCAGATTGCGTTGTGGTTGCAGGCGCGGGGCATGGCCGAGGCCGAGCGCCAAGCCTTTTTGGAGCAGTTCACCCACCACAGCCAGGGCATTGGCTTTGCGGTGCTGGGCGGTGCGTTTGGCGAAGGTATCGACCTGCCCGGAGCGCGCCTGATCGGGGCGTTTATCGCCACCCTGGGTTTGCCGCAGCTCAACCCGGTGAATGAGCAGATCAAGGCACGTATGGGCGCTGTTTTCGGCGCGGGGTATGACTACACCTACCTGTATCCCGGGATTCAGAAAGTTGTGCAGGCAGCGGGGAGGGTGATCCGCAGCCAGCAGGATCGCGGGGTGGTGATGCTGATCGATGACCGCTTTGGCGAATCGCGGGTGCAGCAGTTGTTGCCGCGTTGGTGGGCGATCAAGCCCCTGTAGGAGCGAGCAAGCTCGCTCCTACAGGTTTGGGCTACACCACTTCCAGGTAGGAGCTCTGTATCTCCCGGGCCAACTCACGCACGGTGTCGATGAATTCTGTCAGCCGAGTGTGCAGCCCATCTTCCAGAATCTCATCAATCCCCGTGTACCGCAGCCGCGCCTCGAACTCCGCCGCCAGGCGTTGCGCCGTGCGCCCGTAACTGCCGGGCAGGTCGGCCAGGATATGGCTCAACTCCTCGATGCAGGCATGCAGCGAACGCGGCACATCGCTGCGCAACAGCAGCAACTCTGACACCGAGCGTGCATTCAAGGCATTCGGATACAGCTCGGTATAGGCCTCGAACGACGACAACGCGCGCAGCAGGGCGCTCCACTGGTAATAACCGCGTGCCGATACGTCGCTGACTTCTTCCGACTCCTCGCCGAACATCTCATAGCGCGCATCCAGCAGGCGCAAGGTGTTGTCAGCACGTTCGACAAAGGTGCCCAGGCGAATGAAGCGGTAGGCGTCATTGCGCATGATGGTGCCCGAGGTTGCGCCCCGAAACAGGTGCGAGCGTTGCTTGACCCAATCACAGAAGTGGCTGATGCCATGCCGTGCCAGGCCACCGGCGGCGATGCTGCGCATTTCCAGCCAGGTGGCGTTGAGGTTTTCCCACATGTCGGCGGTGATGCGCCCGCGTACCGCATGGGCATTGCCTCGGGCAGCACGCAGGCAGTTGTAGATGCTCGCGGGGTTTTGCGCGTCGAGCGCAAAGAAGTGCAACATGCGTTCGGCATCCAGGGTCTGGTGTCGCTCCAGGTAGCTGTCCAGGGTGCCGCTGCTGAGCAACGACATCGCCAGTTCATCCAGGCCATCGCTGCGCCCGGCCTGGGGCATCAAGGACAACGAATAACTGACTTCCAGCATGCGTGCCAGGTTCTCGGCGCGCTCCAGGTAGCGCGACATCCAATACAGATCTGCAGCTGTTCTACTCAGCATACTCAGCCCTCCACCACCCAGGTGTCCTTGGTTCCACCGCCTTGCGACGAGTTGACGACCAGCGAGCCTTCCTTCAGCGCCACGCGGGTCAAGCCACCGGGCACCAGGCGGGTTTCCTTGCCCGAGAGCACGAAGGGTCGCAAGTCGATGTGCCGGGGCGCGATGCCGTTTTCGACAAAGGTCGGGCAGGTGGACAGGCTCAAGGTGGGTTGGGCGATATAGGCATGGGGGCGGGCCTTGATGCGCTGGCGGAAGTCTTCGATCTCGGCGGCCGTCGACGCCGGGCCCACCAGCATGCCGTAGCCGCCGGAGCCCTGGGTTTCCTTGACCACCAACTGCTCGAGGTTGGCCAGCACATGGGACAGCTCATCGGGCTTGCGGCATTGGAAGGTCGGCACGTTCTGCAGGATCGGTTCCTCGTCCAGGTAGAAACGGATCATCGCGGGTACGTAGGGGTAGATCGACTTATCGTCAGCCACCCCGGTGCCGATGGCATTGGCCAGCACCACATTGCCGGCGCAGTAAGCCGCCACCAGCCCCGGCACGCCGAGCATCGACTCGGGATTGAACGCCTGGGGGTCGAGGAAAGCGTCGTCGATGCGTCGGTAGATCACGTCCACGGCCTTGGGGCCGTCGGTGGTGCGCATGAACACCTTGAGGTCCTGCACGAACAGGTCGGCGCCTTCCACCAGTTCCACGCCCATTTCCCGGGCAAGGAAGGCGTGTTCGAAGAAAGCGCTGTTGAAGCGCCCAGGGGTCAACACCACCACATTCGGGTTATCGAGGCGGCTGGCGCTCTTGAGGGTCTTGAGCAAGAGGTTGGGGTAGTGGTCCACCGGGGCAATGCGCTGCTTGGCGAACACTTCCGGGAACAGGCGCATCATCATCTTGCGGTCTTCGAGCATGTAGCTCACGCCGCTGGGGGTGCGCAGATTGTCTTCCAGCACGTAGTAGGTACCGTCGCCGTCGCGCACCAGGTCGACGCCCGAGATGTGCGAATAGATGCCGCGGTGCAGGTCGAGACCGACCATGGCTTTCTGATAGCCCTCATTGCCCAGGACCTGATCGGCGGGAATGATCCCGGCCTTGATAATGCGCTGGTCGTGGTAGATGTCGGCCAAAAACAGGTTCAGCGCGTTGACCCGTTGGATACAGCCGCGTTCGATCAGGCTCCACTCACTGGCGGGGATGCTGCGGGGAATGATGTCGAAGGGGATCAGGCGTTCGGTGTCTTGCTCGTCGCCATACAGGGTGAAGGTGATCCCGGCGCGATGGAATAGCAAATCCGCTTCACGGCGACGCTGGGCCAGCAGTTCCGGCGGCGTGTGGGCCAGCCAGCGAGAGAAGTCCTGATAATGCGCACGGCAAACGCCATTTGCGTCATTCATTTCATCAAAGAAAGATCGAGCCATTCCAGTACCTTGTCAGTGCCCAGTGTGGCTTTGGGTGGCACTGCCGCTTAAAAAAACGCATGTTTTTATGAGCCCGTGGCTGAAGGTGCCAACAGACCTGGTCCTTACTTTCTTATGGGGGCGGCTCTGGGTCGGGGGGTAACGCATGCTCCTGTTTTCCGGGTGGTGAATGGATAAAGCAATGCCTGTGCCGGAATGCCGTTAATCCCCTGTAGGAGCGAGCTTGCTCGCGAAAAACTCACCGGCACCGCGTTTAATCAGGCAGCCCGCGTTAGCGTTGACGTATTTCGCGAGCTAACTCGCCCCTACAGAGGGCGGCGGTCGCCCTGGATTGGTGCGCGAACCTACTTGAACTTCACAAGGCCCCGATTCTTCTAAGGAGTTTCGTCACCTTGTGGAGCACCGTCGTGTCCAGAATCATCTCCCCCCACACTCCGGAAGCGGCCCTGAACGACCACAGCGAACACAACGCAAAGATATTCGGCTCGCCCAAGGACCGCCTCGACTTTTACCGGCGCGAGATCCAGTACGAAACCAGCATCCTGGCCAACCGCACCGACGCCTACCTGACCGCGCAATCCTTCCTGGTGATTGCCTTTGTCTCCGGCATGGGCAACCTCAACCCGGAATGGGGCAAGCTGTTCACGCTGGTGGTGCCGATCTTCCTGGTTTCGCTGGGTATTCTCAGTTCGCTGAATGCCTGGCCCGGTATCCGTGCGGCGTATGAAATCATCGACCACTGGCACTACAAGCAAAGCGAATTGCTGCGCAGCGAGCCAGTGATGGGCATGGCCTACGATGAGTCGCCCCTGTTTTCCGAAGTGGAGTCGAGCCACAAGGGCTATCGCAAGTCGTTGTTGTTTTCCATGCGTGCGCCGTGGTTGTTCATGGTGTTCTGGCTGGTGTTGGGCATCTATGCGTTCTATATCCAGGTGGACAATCCACTGCGCTGACCACGCGGACGGAACTTCAGCCGTGGCCGTGACGCCTTAGCTCTATGCGGTACAGATTTTTCACCGGCCAGCAAAGAGGTGCCTCATGCCCCAGCCTAAAGATCCCCAGACCCACAATCGCAACGACCCCGCCATCGACGGCGGCGAGCCTGCCCCTGGCACCGCCGCCGATGCGCCCAAGGATCCAACGCCTGCCAGCGACCCGAAGGCCAAGGAAAACGACTACAGTCCAGACTTCAAGCCCGAGCGCGAGCACAAGCCTGAAACCGATGCCGATATCGATACCCAAGGCGGTTAGAGGAGACGCACATGTCAAAAGAACTGGACGATGAACTCAACGACCCCGGCAATGAAGACCCGGGTTCGTTGATGGACGATGCCGAGGTGCCGCTGAACGACCTGGATGAAGCGGCGGACGTTGGCAACACTGAAAATCAGGACTGATCCGGCGGCGGGCCCGAGGGACTGCTGAGCTTGAAGTAAACGTCTTCCTCGGCCCCGCCGTCCAGCGACACCTCCTGGCCCACCACGCGGTTATCGATCAGCGTCTGCGCCTGATCGCGGCTGATATTGACCACCGTGCTGCGCTTGCCAGTGATCACATACACCACATCCACCCCATGCTCGGCCAGAGCTGCCAGGTAGTTGGCATGGGGCAGGTCTTCGCCCAGTTCATATTGACGTTGCTCGCGGGTGGTCACGCCGCCTGCCTGCGCCAGGTATTGCTGCGAATATCCCAGGCGTTGGCGTTCCTCAAGCAATCGTTGGGCGATCTTTTTCATTAGCTGACTCGCAGTGTGGGTCTTGGCTGTTTGAAACCCCGGCGTGGTGCAGGATTCAATTTTTTTGCGCAGCCTGACGCTCATACCATGCCAGCATGGGCTGGGTAGTCAGGCCATGGGCCAGGATGCTCAATGCGATGACCGACAACGTCAGGTTGACCGCCACCGCACTGCTGGTGCCCACCAGACCGTGGTTGAGCGCATAGAACAGGTAGTAAATGCTGCCGATCCCACGGATGCCGAACCAACTGACCAGGCTGCGTTGGCGATGGTCCAGCAGGCGGCCCCAAGGCATGGCGAATACACTGGCGGGGCGAATCACACAGAACAGTAACGGCGCCACCGCCAACGCGGCCCACTCCCAGTGGCTGACCAGCACGATGCCCAAGACGGTCACCAGGAACACCTCCATGGCCCGCTCCACCAGACTGCCGAAGGCCAGCATGTCACCCATCATCACGCCTGCCGCGATCTGGGTGTCCTTCAACTGGCTGACGTCGCCGTGCAAGGCTTGCTCGGGCTCGATTTCGAGGTGGCCCACCACCGGTTGCGCCAGGTGCTCGGCGGGTGTCTGGGCGTTGCCGGTGGACTTCACCTCGGCCTGACGCAACCCCAGGCCCGCCGCGAATACCGACAGGAAGCCATAGCCGCCCACGGCTTCGGCGGTCACATAGGCAAGGGCGATCAATGCCAGTGTCAGGTAATCATTGGGCGAGAGGGTGCTGTCGGCATTGATCAGGCGCAGGCGCAACGTCACACGGCCGATACCTCGGCCCATCCAGTAGCCGATCAATAGCCCGACCGGCACCGCCCATACCAGGTTTTTCAGCACCCAACCGCCGACCCAGTCGCCATCGAAGCCGCCGTGTTGCATGAACAGCAAGCCGAAGATCACAAACGGAAAGGCGCTGCCATCGTTCAGCCCCGCTTCGCCGGACAGACCGAAGCGCAGCGCGTCGTAGTCCTGGGCATTGTTGACCTGAACCAGGCCCGCCAGCACCGGATCGGTCGGCGCCAGGATCGCGCCCACCAACAAAGACACCCCCCACGACAGATCAAGCAGGTAATGCAGCAACAGCCCGGTGCCGAGGATGGTCAACAGCATGACCGGGCCGGCCAGGCCGAAGGCGATGCGCCAGGTGCGATGCTTGAGCGGCAGGCGCAATTTAAGGCCGCTGACAAACAGCGAAAACAGCACTGCCACTTCGGTCAGGTGCTCCATCCAGCGCGCCGACCCCTTGATGTCCAGGTGCAGCAGGTCCACACCCAGCGGGCCGATGGCGATACCCAGCAACAGGCACACCGCCGAAGTGGTGACCGGCATCCAGCGCAGATAGGAGGACGTGAGGGCGAGGGTGAGCAGCACCGCGCCCAATACGGCCAACCATAGAATGAAAGTCATAGTGCGTGCACCCGGCCGTGGTTCATTCAGGTTGGAGGGCGGTGGCCAAGTGCGGGTTCAAACAATCACCGGGTTGAAGTGGCATTCTGTGGGAGCGGACTTGCCCGTGAATGCGGTATACCCGTCAACAGAGTCGGTGACTGACACCCTGTATTCGCGAGCAAGCCCGCTCCCACATTTGACTGTGTTTGGTCATGACACTCCCTTGGCATGACACCTCAGCGAGCCCCCAGCGGCGGCAAGCGCCGTTTCACCGGGGTTTTCTTCACAATCGCAGTATTGGTTTCGGCATACCCATTGATCCGGTCCAGCAGGCTGTCCAACTGATCCATGGTGCGCACATGCAGGCGGGCGATAAAGCAGTCCTCGCCGGTGACCTTGTCGCATTCGGTGAACTCAGGGATCGCCTGGATCTGGCGCTCCACTTCCTGCAGTTTGCCGGGCAGGGGGCGGATGCGCACGATGGCTTGCAGCAGGTAACCGAAGTGTTTGGGGTCGATGTCGACGGTGTAGTGGGTCAGCACGCCGCGTTCTTCCAGGCGCCGCAGACGTTCGCTGACGCTGGGTGACGACAGCCCGGTGATGCCTGCCAGGGCCTTGAGGGACAACCGCGAGTCGTCCATCAAAGCGGCGATCAATTGCTGGTCGATGGTGTCGATCATGGTCTGTGCCTAATAAGAAAAGGTGATTTCGGGCTTTTGCCTTTTTTAGTCGCTGTAGCCGTCGCCGACAGATTGCCATACTGGAGCCTCACTTGAGGAGCCTCAATCATGGATTCATCCATCCGTCGCGGGTCGTGGGAAATGGTCGCCGCCATGCTGATCTCGGGCAGCATTGGCTGGTTTGTGCTGGTGTCTGGCGTGTCGGTGATCGAGGTGGTGTTCTGGCGCTGCGTGATCGGTGCGCTGACGCTGGTGCTGGTGTGCGCCTGGCTGGGTTACCTGCGCCTGGACCTGCTCAGTTGGGCAAAACTGGGGCTGGCCGTGCTCAGCGGTGTGGCCATTGTCGGCAACTGGTTGCTGCTGTTCGAATCCTACTCCCGTGCCTCCATCGCGATCAGCACCGCGGTGTACAACGTGCAGCCGTTTATTCTGGTAATGCTGGCGGCGGTGTTTCTCGGTGAAAAAATCACCGTGCAGAAACTGGCGTGGTTGAGCGTGGCGTTCCTGGGCATGTTGGCGATTGTTACCGCCCATGGCGAGCAAACGGGTGGAGGAGATTACCTGGTAGGCATCGCGCTGGCCCTGGGCGCGGCATTTTTGTATGCGGTCGCGGCGTTGATCATCAAGCGCCTCAAGGAAGTACCGCCGCATTTGATGGCATTGATCCAGGTGGCCACTGGCGCGCTATTGCTGGCGCCGCTGGTGCCCTGGAATGGCCTGCCGGCATCCACCACGACGTGGGCGGCCTTGGTCACCTTGGGGGTGGTGCACACGGGTTTGATGTATGTACTGCTGTATGGCGCGATCCAGAAACTGCCGACGGCCATTACCGGCGCACTGTCGTTCATCTACCCGATTGCGGCGATCTTTGTGGATTGGATTGCGTTCGGGCATCGCCTGGGGTGGCTGCAATGGCTGGGTGTGGCGGCGATTCTGCTGGCAGCGGCAGGGTTGCAGCGGGGCTGGTGGTGGCCCCGCAACCTCGGTAGGCGCGAGCTTGCTCGCGAAGAAGGCTAACGATGACGCAGCGCATCGGGTTGAAACGCGGCGTCCTCGAGCTTTTCGCGAGCAAGCTCGCTCCTACAGATGAGGGTTAGTGCGTGCCCTGATAGATGAGGTTTTCCGGGTTGAAATGCTCCACCGCGCTGCCAGGCTGCGGCAGGCCGAGGATATGCCCCTTGATCTTGCCCACCACATGCATCTCGCAGGGTTTGCAGTCGAACTTCAGGGTCAGCACTTCGTCACCGTGGATCAATTGCATCGGCGCCACCTTGGTCTTTACCCCGGTCACACCCTTGGCCTGTTTAGGGCACAGGTTGAACGAGAAACGCAGGCAGTGCTTGGTGATCATCACCGGCACTTCGCCGGTTTCTTCGTGGGCTTCGAAGGCTGCGTCGATCAGCTTCACGCCGTGACGATGGTAGAAGTCCCGGGCCTTCTGGTTGTAGACGTTGGCCAGGAACGACAGGTGCGCCTCAGGGTAAACCGGCGGCGGCGAGGTTTCAGCCTTGCGCCCGCCCCGCGGATGCGCGGCGACGCGTGCGGCGGTCAGTGCTTCGATCACTTCACGGCGCAAGGCCTTGAGCTGCGAATTGGGAATGAAGAACGCCTGCGGCGCATCCAGTTCGATGCGGGTGGCATGGTACTCGGTGGTGCCGAGTTGGCCGAGCAGGTCGCGCAGGGTGTCCAGCGCCTGTTCCGGCTTGTTGGCCACGCCAAACGGGCCGGGCAGGGTGACGCTGGCGCTGATGCCTTCTTCGCTGGTCGCGGTGATTTGCAGCTGCTCTTCACGCAGGCACGCGACCCATGACAAGCCGATACGGCGCTCGGCCGAGGTCTTGAGCAGGGCCTGTTGCCAGTTGTGGTCCAGGTTGCGATTGAGCGGGTGATGGGGGCGCAGTTGATGCAGGCCGGCCGGCATTTCGTTGGGCTCGACGCGGTAGCGGTAGCGCTTTTCACCGTCTTCCTCGAACTCACCCTTGGGCTCGGCGATGTTGGCGCGAAAACCCACCACTTCACGCTTGATCAGCACATTGAGGCCGTCGCCGTTGGACAGCGGCTCATGGGTGACCACCTGCAAGTCGCGCTTGCCGGCTTTTTCCACGGTGCCCACGGGCAGGCCGGTAAAGGTCGGGGTGTCAAACGCGCCGATGTCGATCTTGCGGTCGCTGACAAAGTAATCGGTGCTGCCCCGGTGGAAGGTTTTTTCCGGGTCGGGCAGGAAGAAGTGCGCGGTACGCCCGCTGGAAGCGCGGGCCAGGTCCGGGCGGTCTTCGAGGATCTCGTCGAGGCGCTGTCGGTAGTAGGCGGTGATGTTCTTCACATAGCCCATGTCCTTGTAGCGGCCTTCGATCTTGAACGAACGCACACCCGCTTCGACCAGGGCGCGCAGGTTGGCGCTCTGATTGTTGTCTTTCATCGACAGCAGGTGCTTTTCAAAGGCTACCACGCGGCCTTGGTCATCTTTCAGGGTGTAGGGCAGGCGGCAGGCCTGGGAGCAATCGCCACGGTTGGCGCTGCGGCCATTTTGCGCGTGGGAGATATTGCACTGCCCGGAGAACGCTACGCACAGGGCGCCGTGGATAAAGAACTCGATGGCGGCATCGGTCTCGTCGGCAATGGCGCGGATCTCTTGCAGGTTCAACTCGCGGGCCAGTACCAACTGCGAGAAACCGGCCTGGTCGAGAAACCTGGCCCGGCCCAGGGTGCGGATGTCGGTCTGGGTGCTGGCGTGCAGCTCGATCGGCGGAATATCCAGCTCCATCACGCCCAGGTCTTGCACGATCAGCGCATCCACACCGGCATCGTAGAGCTGATGGATCAGCTTGCGCGCGGGCTCCAGCTCGTTGTCATGCAAAATGGTGTTGATGGTGGTGAAGACGCGGGCGTGGTAACGGCGGGCGAATTCCACCAGTTGGGCGATATCGCTCACCTCGTTACACGCATTATGGCGGGCGCCAAAGCTCGGCCCGCCGATGTAAACGGCGTCGGCGCCGTGCAGGATAGCCTCGCGCGCAATGGCGACATCGCGGGCAGGGCTGAGCAATTCCAGGTGATGCTTGGGCAAGGACATAGTTTTTTTAGTCAGGCTTGTCACGGTTGAGGCGGGCATTGTAGCTGTGAAATGCCTGGGCGGCATCTACCGCAGGGCTGTCGGGTCTAATGCAAGTCCGTTAAGCGAACGCATTACTCAACGCAACGAAGCCCCAATGTGGGAGCTGGCTTGCCTGCGATGGCGATTGAACATTCACTACCGCTATCGCAGGCAAGCCAGCTCCCACCTTTTTGACCGCGTTCGACATTCCGATCAGATCGGCGCTAACGGCGCCACAGATTCAAGCCTTGGCAGCCATCGCCGTCACTTCCACCCGCATACCTTCTACCGCCAAGGCGGCAACGCCCACTGCCGCCCGCACTGGCCAGGGCTTGGCGAAAAAGCGCTTGTAGACCTCGTTGAACGCCGCGCGGTCGGCCATGTCGGTGAGGTAGATGGTCAGGTGCATGACCCGGTCCATGGAGCTGCCGGCTTTTTCCAGCGCAACTTTCAGCGCTTGCAGGGTGCACTCGCTTTGCAGGGTGATATCGCCCAGCTCCAGGCTGCCATCGGCATGGGTGGGAATCTGGGTGGAGACCAGGATGCCGTTGAAGCCGATCACGTCGGAGGAGATGGAATCGGCGTCCGGGTCAGGGGTATAGGACAGGTCGTGGTTGGCCATGGGCACCTCGTGTTGGCAGGAACAGAAAGGCGCCATGGTCGGTGAAATTCGGCCCAGGGGCAAACCCCGGCTTATATCCAGCGCCGGAACAGTACGCTGGCGTTCACGCCGCCAAAGCCGAAGCCATTGGACAGCGCATATTCAATCGGCATGGGACGCGCCTCATCGCGCACCATGTCCAGGCCGTCGGCGAGGGCGTCCGGGTTTTCCAGGTTGAGTGTCATTGGCGCGATCTGGTCACGCAGGGCAAGCACGGTGAAGACGGCTTCGATGCCCCCCGCAGCACCGAGCAAGTGGCCGGTGGCGGATTTTGTCGAGCTGATCGCCGGGCTGCCGCCGGTACCGAATACCGTCCTGATCGCCGCCAGCTCGCCCTTGTCGCCCACAGGCGTGGAGGTCGCGTGGGCATTCAGGTACTGCACCTGCGATGCCTCGATGCCCGCCTGGCGCAACGCTTGAGTCATTGCCCGGCGCGCACCGTCACCGTCTTCAGGCCCTGCGGTCATGTGATAGGCGTCTGCACTGGTGCCATAGCCCACCAGTTCGGCAATCGGCTGTGCGCCCCGCGCCAGGGCATGCTCCAGTTCTTCAATTACCAGAATGCCGGCGCCTTCGCCCATCACAAAGCCGTCGCGCGCCTGATCGAAGGGGCGCGAAGCGCGCTGCGGCGTGGCATTGAAATCGCTGGACAACGCTCGCGCTGCGGCGAAACCGGCCAGGCTGACGCGATGAATCGCCGCTTCGGCACCGCCGCATACCGCGACGTCGACTTCCCCGGCGCGGATCATTCGCGCTGCGTCGCCGATAGCCTGAACCCCGGCTGCACACGCGGTTACTGGCGCACCCAGCGGGCCTTTCAAGCCATAGTTGATCGACACATGCCCGGCGGCCATGTTGCTCAGAAACGATGGAATGGTGAAGGGCGACAGACGACGCGGGCCCTTGCTGTCAGTGGTGCGCACCGCATCGGCAATGGCCGGGAAACCACCGACACCGGAGGCGATGATGGTCGCTGTGCGCGCCTGCTCCTCAGGTGTTTTGGGTGCCCAATTGGCCTGCTTCAGGGCTTCATCCGCCGCCGCCAGGGCGAACAGGATAAAGCGGTCCATCTTGCGCTGTTCCTTGGCCGCCAACAGTCGATCAGGATCAAAACCGGCTTCGGGGTCTTGCAACGCACTTTGCACCTGGCCGCCGATGCTGACCGCCAGATCACCGATCAACTCTTGCGGCAAACGGCGGATGCCCGACTGCCCGTCCAGCAAGCGCTGCCAAGTGGATTCCACGCTCGACCCCAGCGGCGTCAGCGCGCCCATGCCCGTCACGACGATACGTTTACTCATGCTCAATCGACTCCTGTTGCTTGAAGGATACACAGCGTATGGACGTCACTATCATCATGAAAGTAACATGGTGTCCTACAAGTTTGTACTCGCACACAGGAATACTTATGCAGCGCAAATCCCTCATCAGTGCCGAATGCCCCATCGCCCGTAGCCTTGAACGGGTAGGGGAGTGGTGGAGCATGCTGATCATGCGCGACGCCGTGCACGGCCTGCGCCGTTTTGACGAGTTCTCGCGCAGCCTGGGCATCGCGCCCAACATGCTGACGCGGCGCCTTAATGGCTTGGTAGAAGCGGGCATGCTGGAGCGCCGCGCCTACAGCGAGCGGCCGCCACGCTACGAATACGTGCCGACGGCCAGGGGCGAAGACTTTCGTATGGTGCTGATGGCGTTGGTGGCCTGGGGCAATCGGCATTACGCCGAGGAGGGCATCAGTGTCGAGGTGGTGGAACGCGAGACGGGCCGGCCGGTGCAGCCGATGATGGCGACGGCGCAAGGTGCGTGGGTGGCGATGGATCAGTGCGTGGTACAGCCCGGCCCGGCCGCCAGCGCAGGGATGCGCCAACGGCTGAGCCGTGAGTGATTGATTACTCTTTTACATCCATGAACTCTTCGGCCCACGCCACATAGCTCTCAGGCAAGGTGTAGGTGTGGGTCAACTCCGTCGCACTGAGGTTCGAGGTGCTGTGGGTCAGCTGACGCTGGGCACGCAGGCTGTCGTAAGTGGCCTTGATCGCGGCGAAGTAGGCGCCATGCCCGGCCACCACGATGCGCACGCCCAGGCTGGCCAGGCGCTCGCTGTCGTGCAGTTGCGGGTTGCCGTAGGTCACCAGCATCAGCGGAACGCTGAGGTTCTGCGCGATTTGCTCCAGGTGGTCGAAGTCCTTGACGCCGACCATGCAGATGCCGTCAGCACCGGCCTTTTCGTAGGCCTTGGTCCGCGCAATCACGTCGCTGGTGGGCAGCACGCCGGCATTGGTGCGCGCAATGATCGACAGCGCCGGGTCGACACGTGCCTCCAGCGCGGCCTTGACCTTGCCGATGCCTTCTTCGACGGAAATCAGGTCCGTGGATTTACGCCCGAATTGCGCGGGCAAGAGGGTGTCTTCGATGGTCAGCGCAGCGACGCCGGCGCGTTCCAGTTCTTCGACGGTGCGCATCACGTTCAGGGCGTTGCCGTAGCCATGGTCGGCATCGGCGATGAAGGGCAACTGGGCCACACGGCCGATGCGGGTGGCTTGCTCGACGAACTCACTCAGGGTAATCAACGCAAAATCGGGGGCCGCCAGCACCTGCAGGGAGGCGACCGAGCCGCCCAGGATTCCCACTTCAAATCCCAGGTCGGCCGCGATGCGGGCAGACATGGGGTCGAATACGGAGGCGGTTTCAACGCACAGGGGCGTTGCCAGCAGGTCACGGAAGTTACGGCGTAGCGCTGAGTGAGAAATCTTGGGCATGGTCTTTCCTGGCTTTGGTCATCGTCAAGTGACGATCAATGTCTATTCGTGGTGCCGGGAGATTACCACGCAGATGCCCCTGTGATTATGACGTTTGAGCAGGCGTGCTAACGAGCGCCGGGGCTGTATGCCGGGTCGGCCTGAGGTCAGCGACGAGGGGCCGGGGATTCCCGAAGCGGACCTGGAGCGTGTATTCGACCCGTTCTTTCGCCTTCGGCGTGGTTCGGGCTTGATGGCCCGGATTGAATTTGCGCGCTAGCGTGATGCGATATACGCATTTTTATTGAATTAGGTTATGCGTAATCAGTATTTTACATCTCGCCTTCAGCCCGCAAAAATAGCCCTCACACCCCATAGCTATAAACAATAACCTTTTAAACCGAGACCGTGCGTGCGGATCGACTTGCATGCCCCACAAGGCATCTGGAGACGAACGTGCGTTACCTCAAAATCCTGGCGGCCGGGTTCGCCGCCTCATTTCTGTGCCTGACGGCGCAAGCGCAAACCCTGGTGGTCGGCGACCAGAGCTACAACGCCCAGGCCGTGATGGAAGCGGCGGGGGTGCTGGATGACTTGCCCTACACGCTGGACTGGAAACAGTTCACGGCCGGCTCACCAGTGGCCGAAGCGCTCAACGTCGGCAGCCTGGACCTGGGTCTGCTCGGGGATGCCCCGGTGTTGTTCCTGGGCGCCTTGGGTGCACCGATCAAGGTGATTGCCGTCAGCCGGCAGAATCTCGACGGCGTAGCCATCCTGGTAAAAAAAGACTCGTCGATCCGCAGCCTGGCCGATCTGGCAGGCAAACGCGCCGCGATCTGGAAGGGCTCCTGGAGCCAGCAACTGTTGCTGACCGCGCTGGACAAGGCCGGGGTTGCGCGGGATTCGCTGCAATGGCGTTACCTCAGCGCCCTGGACGCCTCCCACGCGCTGGAAGGCGGTGCCGTTGACGTGATCGCCACCTGGGAACCCTACGTCACGCAACAGGAACGCCAAGGTGCGCGGGTGCTGGCAACCGCTGAAGACTTGATCCCGGCCCAGAGTTTCATTGCCGCCAACGCCAGTGCTGTGGAGGCCAAGCGTGAACCCATCAGTGACTTTCTCCAGCGCCTGAAAACAGCCCGCGACTGGGCGCGCCAGAGCCCGGCCAACGCCAACGCGTATGCCGATGCCTGGGCCAAGCGCACCCGCGCTGATGCCGACATCGCCCGCGTCTGGTTTGCCCGCGCACGCACCACCGTCGAGCCGCTGACGCCTCAGGCGCCCATCGAGGCGCAAAAGACCGTGGACTTTTTTGCCGGCCTGGGTCTGGTCAAGTCTTATTCGGCCGCCACGTTGTTTGACCCTTCATTCGCGGCCGCCTTGCAACCCGCCGTCGTCACCACCCAGCCCTGACCGCTTGAAGGACTAGTGCGCAATGACTAAAAGACAGCTCAAACTGGGCGCCCTGACCATGGGCTGCGGTGGGCCGGGCCGCCATAACCTGTGGCTTGATCCGCAATTGCCGGCCGATGCCAGCGTCAACGTCGATTGGTACATCGAGATAGCGCGCCAGGCCGAGGCGGCGCTGTTCGACCTGATGTTCATCGTCGACAGCCAGTTCATCACCGAAGGCTCGCCCTCCCATTACCTCAATCGCCTGGAGCCGCTGACCTTGCTGTCGGCACTGGCCGTGAGCACGCGGCATATCGGCCTGGTCGGTACGCTGACCACCTCGTATAACTCGCCGTATAACGTCGCCCGGCGCCTGGCCTCCCTGGACCTGATCAGCAAAGGCCGCGCCGGCTGGAACGTGGTGACCAGTGGCGATGCCGGTACCGCCGGCAACTACAGCCGCGACGAACACTACGACTACGCCACGCGCTACGGGCGTGCCGCCGAACACGTTCAGGTGGTACAGGGGCTGTGGAATTCTTACGAAGACGATGCGTTTGTGCGCAACCGTGCCACTGGGCAGTTTCTCGACCCGAGCAAGCTGCACAGCCTGAACCACCAGGGCGAACACTTTTCGGTGGTGGGCCCGCTGAATATCCAGCGCTCCCCCCAGGGCCAACCGGTGATATTCCAGGCTGGCGACTCCGAACAAGGCCGCGACCTGGGCGCCGCCACCGCCGATGTGATCTTCACCCACGCAGCCAGTATCGAGCAGGGCCAGGCGTTTTACCGGGATATCAAGGGTAGGGCGGCACAACGGGGGCGCGATCCGGAACAGGTACTGATCATGCCCGGTGCGGAAATTTACGTGGGCGACACCGATGCCCATGCCCGGGAAATCGAGCAGCACTATCATCAGCTCGACCACAGTTTCGCGCTGGCGCTCAAGGAGTTCGGGCGCAATTTTGGTTGGCATGATTTCAGCCAATACGACCTGGACGCGCCGTTCCCGCAAGAGAGCCTGGAGGCCGCGCGCAGCAGTTTTTTCACCGCAGCCAAACGCATCGCAGATCAGGCCCGGGAAAAGGGTTCTACCCTGCGCCAGGCCGTCGAGTTTGGCCGGCAATTACGCCCAGGCGCGTTCGTGGGCAGCGCCGCCACGGTGGCGCAGAAACTGGCGGATTGGTTCCAGGCGCGGGCGGTGGATGGGTTCAATATCTACATCGGGCACCCTGGGCAATTTGATCGCTTTACTCAGGAGGTGATCCCTTTGCTGCAGGAGCGCGGTGTTTATCGCACGGCCTACGAGGGCTCGACCTTGCGTGAAAGCCTGGGCTTGGCGATTCCGAGGTTTGCGCGCACCCCCTCACCCTAAGGGGTGATTTCGATGACTTTGCGGGTGTGGGACTATCACTTCAGTCCCCGGCGCCAGTGACCTGGTGTCGCACCCAACCGTTATGACGGCGAGTCTTCGAAGTGGATAATGATCGACTGTCTTCAGCCCAGTGGTTCGAACAGATAGCCAGGGTGACCGAGAGCATCGGGCACGCGGGGTTTGCCGCCACGTTGTTCGATGCCCTGGGGTGTATCCGCCCCATTCAGGCCACGACCTTGTACCTGTACCCCCACGACGGCATGCCCAGCGCAGTGTTCGAACTGGACGGGCCATGGCTGCCCCAGGGCAATGTGCGCCAGTACCTCTCCGGGTTTTACTTGCTCGACCCGTTCTACGGCGCCTGCGTGGAGGGGGCGGCTTCCGGCTGCTACGACCTCGCCGACGTAGCCCCCGATCACTTCGAGCACAGCGAGTACTACCAGTCGTTTTACCGGCATTCGCACCTGGAGGATGAGCTCAACTACATCCTGCAGGCGAGCAACGGCTTGAGCCTGGCGGTGTCGCTGGCCTTTACGCAAAAGCTCGACGCGGCCACCACCGAGCAATTCAAGCGCATAGCACCTTGGGTACTGGCGGTGCTGGGCAAGCACTTCGCCGGCCTGGAGACTCAGGGCGCGCGCTTCGAAAGCCTGTTGGAACAGCGTATTCACTCGGCACTCAACAACTTCGGCTCGTCGCTGCTCACCGAACGCGAATGCCGGATCACCCAGTTGATCCTGCGCGGCCACTCCACACGTTCGCTGGCCGAGCGCCTCGGAGTCTCCGAAGACACTATCAAGTCCCACCGTAAGCACATCTACAGCAAGCTCGACATCGGCACGCAATCGGAACTGTTTTCCCTGTTTATCGACTCGTTGGCCGAGGCCCAGGGCGGGCTGAGCAAAGACCCCCTCGAACGCTACATGAGCAAAAGCCGTTGACCGGCTGCATGACCACCCACAACAAGAGAAAAAGCCATGAACCTACCCTTTGAACCGCAACGCCAGACCCAGGACTATCAGGCCTCGGACGCGGCGCACCATATCCATGCCTTTGTGGATCAAAAGGCGCTGAATGCCGAAGGCCCACGCGTAATGGTCCGCGGTGAGGGCCTGTACCTGTGGGACAGCGAGGGTAAGCGTTACCTGGACGGGATGTCGGGCCTGTGGTGTACGCAGCTGGGTTATGGCCGCAAGGACCTGACCGCTGCGGCGGCTGCGCAGATGGATCAGTTGGCGTACTACAACATGTTCTTTCACACCACCCATCCGGCGGTGATCGAGCTGTCCGAGTTGCTGTTCAGCCTGTTGCCAAAGCACTACAGCCATGTGATCTACACCAACTCCGGTTCCGAAGCCAACGAGGTGCTGATCCGCACCGTACGCCGCTACTGGCAAGTGCTCGGCAAGCCGCAGAAGAAGATCATGATCGGTCGCTGGAATGGCTATCACGGCTCCACCCTGGCGGCGTCTGCCCTGGGCGGCATGAAATTCATGCATGAAATGGGCGGCTTGATCCCGGACGTCGCGCACATTGACGAGCCTTATTGGTACGCCCAGGGCGGTGAGTTGACCCCGGCCGAGTTCGGAAGGCGCTGCGCCCTGCAACTGGAAGAAAAGATACTGGAGTTGGGCGCGCAAAACGTCGCCGGTTTTATCGCTGAACCTTTCCAGGGCGCCGGCGGCATGATTTTCCCCCCAGAAAGCTACTGGCCAGAGATCCAGCGCATCTGTCGCCAATACGATGTGCTGCTGTGCGCTGATGAAGTGATTGGCGGTTTCGGCCGTACCGGTGAATGGTTTGCCCATCAGCATTTCGGCTTCGAACCCGACACGTTGTCGATCGCCAAGGGCCTGACCTCCGGTTACCTGCCCATGGGCGGTTTGGTATTGAGCAAGCGCATGGCCGAAGCTCTGGTGGAGCGGGGCGGGGTGTTTGCCCATGGACTGACGTATTCCGGGCACCCGGTTGCGGCGGCGGTGGCCCTGGCCAACCTCAAGGCGCTGCGTGACGAAGGGATCGTGCGCCAGGTGAAGGACGACACCGGGCCGTATTTGCACACGCTCCTGCATGAAGTCTTTGGTAACCACCCGCTGATCGGCGAGATCCAGGGTACCGGCCTGCTGGCAGCCTTGCAGTTTGTCGAGGACAAGGGCACGCGCAAACGCTTTGCCAATGAAAACGACCTGGCCTGGCAATGCCGCACGTTTGGCTTCGAAGAAGGCGTGATTATTCGCTCGACCCTGGGCCGTATGATCATGGCGCCGGCCCTGGTGGCCAGCCGCGCGGAGCTTGATGAGCTGGTCGACAAAACCCGCATCGCGGTGGACCGCACCGCACGGATCGCGGGAAAACTGTGAAGGGCTGAGCCCCTGCATGCCGCTCGGTTGAACAGGGTGGGCGCCCCATAGCGGCCTGCCCACCGCTCCCAATGGATGACTCATCAACGGTGTCGATTTGATCGAACGCCGCGGTGCCCTGCATTCCACTTTCCAGGAGTCAGCAATGAATACAATAACAAACGTAGCCGATACTCCCGCCCATCAAACCTCAACCCAACTGACCTCATCGCGCCGCTTTCGACAACCCCTGGGCCTTGTCGGGCTTGTACTGTTCGGCCTGGCGTATATGGTGCCGCTGGCGGTGTTCACCACCTACGGCCTGGTCACCCAGATGACTAAAGGGCATCTGGCCACCGCCTACCTGTTGACCCTGGCTGCCATGCTGCTGACGGCCTACAGCTATGGGTGCATGGTCAAGGCGCACCCCTATTCGGGCTCGGTCTACACCTATACGCGCAAGGCGTTTGGCGCCTCCTTCGGCTTTATCGCCGGCTGGACCTTGCTGCTGGACTACATCTTCCTGCCGCTGCTCAGCTATTTGCTGATCGGCATCTACTTGTCCGAATACTTTCCTACCGTGCCCACCGCCGTATGGGTATTGGGCTCCATTGCCCTGGTGACGGCGCTGAATCTGGTGGGTATCGAGTCGATTACCCGGGTCAATTGGGTGCTGATCGTGGCCCAACTGGTGTTCATCGTGGTGTTCGTGGCGTTGTCGATCCACAACCTCAGCGGGCAAGCCGAGCCGGTGCCGCTGCTCAAGCCGTTTTACCATGAAGGTTTCAGTGTGCCGCTGATCATGACCGGTGCGGCGGTGCTGTGCCTGTCGTTCCTGGGGTTTGATGCGGTATCGACCATGGCCGAGGAGACGCCGGACCCGCGCCGTACCATTCCGCAGGCGATCATGGCGGTGTCGCTGATCGGTGGGCTGCTGTTTCTGGTGGTGTCGTATTGCGCCCAGATGGTCTTCCCGGAATGGAACAGTTTCGCCGATCCCGACGCGGCTTCGGTGGATGTGATGCGTCGGGTCGGCGGTGAGCTGCTGGTGAGTGCATTTACCGCCACCTACGTGGCGGGTTGTTTCGCTTCCGCGATGGTCTCCCAGGCCAGCGTGTCACGGGTGCTGTTCGCCATGGGCCGCGACGGCGCATTGCCCAGGGTATTCGGCAAGCTGGTGACGAAAAAACGCGTCCCGGCCAACGCGATCATGCTGGTCAGCCTGTTTTCGCTGATTGCGCTGTTTATCAGCCTGGACACCGTGGCCAACATGATCAGCTTTGGCGCGCTGTTCGCGTTTTCGGCGGTGAACCTGGCCGTGATCAAGCATTACCTGGGCGACCAGAAGCTGCGCGGTACACGCAACTATCTGCTGTACGCCGCCCTGCCAGGCCTGGGGTTTCTCAGCACGCTGTGGTTGTGGACGAGCCTGTCGGGCCTGTCGTTCACCATCGGCCTGGGCTGGATGGGCCTGGGGCTGCTGTGTTTGCTGTGCCTCACCCGAGGGTTCCGGGTGGGGATGCCGGAATTGCACATGGCCGAATAAGAAAAAAAACGGGCGTTCCCTAATGCCAATCAGTCAAGCGCAGGCCCCCTGTGGGAGCGGGCTTGCTCGCGAAGACGTCGGCCCAGCAAACATTGATATTGACTGATACACCGCCTTCGCGAGCAAGCCCGCTCCCACATTGGCACTGCGTTGCCTTGAGCATTGCGTTCGGCGTCGGGCTTGCCGCCGCGTGGATTAGACCCAATTACATAGGAGTACAGCATGTTCAACCTCGACTACTGGCAGCAACGCGCTGCCCGTCAAACCTTCATCAACACCGCTTTGATCGACGGCCAGGCCGTCGCCGCACTGTCCGGGGCGACCTTTGACGCCATCAACCCGGCGACCAACCAGCTCCTTGCACGTGTCGCCGCCTGCGGTGACGTTGAAGTGGACTTGGCAGTGCGCGCCGCACGCCGCGCCTTTGACAACGGCCCGTGGCGGCGCATGCCTCCAGGCGAACGCAAAAAAGTCCTGATCAAACTCGCCGACCTGTTGATGACCCACCGCGAAGAACTCGCACTGCTGGACTCCCTGAACATGGGCAAGCCGGTAATGGACGCCTATAACGTCGACGTGCCCGGCGCGGCCCATGTGTTCGCCTGGTACGGTGAAGCCCTGGACAAGCTCTACGATCAGGTCGCGCCGACTGCCCACAACGCGTTGGCGACCATCACCCGCGAAGCCCTGGGTGTGATTGCCGCGGTGGTGCCGTGGAATTTTCCGCTGGACATGGCCGCCTGGAAACTGGCACCCGCCTTGGCGGCCGGCAATAGCGTGGTGCTCAAGCCCGCTGAGCAATCGCCGTTTTCCGCCCTGCGCCTGGCCCAACTGGCGCTGGAGGCAGGCATCCCCGAAGGCGTGCTAAACGTGGTGCCAGGTATGGGCGAGGGCGCCGGCAAGGCACTGGGGTTGCACCCGGACGTTGATTGCCTGGTGTTTACCGGCTCCACCCAGGTGGGCAAATACTTCATGCAGTACGCCGCCCAGTCCAACCTCAAACAGGTGTGGCTGGAGTGTGGTGGCAAGAGCCCGAACCTGGTGTTTGCAGACTGTCAGGACCTGGACCTGGCGGCGGAGAAGGCGGCCTTTGGGATTTTCTTCAACCAGGGCGAGGTGTGTTCGGCCAATTCGCGCCTCTACGTGCAGCGCTGCATCCACGACGAGTTCATCGAGCGCCTGATCGATAAATCCCGCGCCTGGATGCCCGGCAACCCACTTAATCCCGCCAGCGCCGCCGGTGCAATTGTCGACAGCGGGCAAACCGCACGCATCATGCAAGCCATCGGCCGGGCGCACGCAGACGGTGCCACGCTGTTGACCGGCGGCCAACAGTTGAACATTGAGGGTTGTTCAAACTTCATCCAGCCGACGATATTCGCCAACGTCACCGCTGACATGCGCCTTTCCCAGGAGGAGGTGTTTGGGCCTGTGCTGGCGGTGAGCGCTTTCGATACCGAAGAACAGGCCATTCAGCAAGCCAACGACAGCCTTTATGGCCTGGCGGCCTCGGTGTGGAGTGATGACCTGAACCGTGCGCATCGCGTGGCCCGTGCCCTGAACGCCGGCACCGTGTCGGTCAACACCATTGATGCGCTGGATGTGACCGTGCCGTTTGGCGGCGGCAAACAGTCGGGGTTCGGGCGCGATTTGTCGCTGCATTCGTTTGATAAGTACACGCAACTGAAAACCACCTGGTTCCAGTTGCGTTAACTGCCCCGTTTCGCATAACTGCTGTGCCGTCACAGGCATTCATCCGCCAGTGGGCAATGCCTATAGTCCACTCACCCCGTGCAGCGCTTCAACCGCGCTGCGCGATCCAGCCCAAGACTGAGGTGAGCCTGATGAACCGTGAATTGGACCCCGCACTGACGGATATCAACCAAGTGGACGCCGAGTACTTCGAGTACAGCAAGGCGGCGAACCCCATCAGTGCCAACCTGATTTCCCGCATTCCCTACCACAGCTTTCCCGCCTCGCTGTATGACAATGGCCCCTCCCGCGTGGTACCGCTGGACCTCAGCGAGGCTTTGGGCTGCGAAGGCCCCGCCACCGGCCCCGGGTTATGCGCAAACTTCATGCGCCTTAACCGTGGTGACACACTGGCCCTGCAACCCAACGCCACTTCCCAGGTGTTCTACGTGATTGCCGGGCAAGGCAGCGTGGTTCAGGGGGAGTATGAGATTCAATGGTCCAAGGGCTGCTTTATTGCCCTGCCGGGATTACAGCAGGCGCACTTCAGTGCCCGCGAGGATGCGCGTCTTTACTACGTGCATGATGAGCCACTGTTGCGTTACCTGGGGGTGACACCCCGCGCCGATCGCTTTGCGCCGACCCTGTACCCAGCAGCGCTGGCCAACGCGAAGTTGCGTGAAGCGGCCGATGATCCCAGGGCACAGGACCGTAGCCGCATCAGCATCCTGCTGGGCAACCGCCGCTTCCCGCAGACGCGCACGGTGACCCACGTGCTGTGGGCCATGTACGGGATTCTGCCGGCGGGATCGGTGCAGAAACCCCATCGGCATCAGTCGATTGCACTGGACTTCATTATTGATTGCCCCAAGGGCTGTTATTCATTGGTGGGCACCGAGCTGGACGCGGATGGGCAAATCCGTAACCCGCAGCGGGTCGACTGGTCGCCCGGCCTGGCGTTTGTCACACCACCCGGTTACTGGCATGCGCATTTTAATGAATCGGATAGCGAGGCGTTCCTGATCCCGATTCAGGATGCGGGGCTGCAAACCTACCTGCGTGCGTTGGATATCCGCTTCAGTTGAGTCACTTCCAGTCCGGTGTTTCGCCCAGTCGTTCAACGATAAAGTCGATAAAACACCGGACTTTCGATGACACGATGCGCTTGGGCGGGTACACAAACCACACCGCAAACGCCCGCTCCACGCCCTGGATGTGCCATTCGGGTAGCCACACTGCCAAGTCGCCTGCCTCGATACTTCGCGCCACCAGCCAGTCCGGCAACAGCCCAAAGCCCAAGCCTTGGCGCACGGCGATGAGTTGCGCGTCCAGGTCATTGATTCGAATCACGCCGTCATGCTGCAACGGGAGCGCGCGGCCGGCGGATACAAAACTGATATCGCCGGCGGTAGCCGTGCCCAGCACCGCAGGCACACCGGCCAAGTCCGTGGGCGTGGACGGAGGAGGGTGCTGCGTGCCAAACGCCGGGCTGACCACCAAGCGGTAGTGGCCGTCGCTGAGCTTGCGTGCCTTGAGCGTCGAATCGGCCAGCTCGCCAATGCGGATGGCCAAGTCGACGCCGGCATGAATCAAATTGACCTTGTTGTTATCCAGCACCAGTTCCACGCTGATCTGCGGGTAGCGCGCCAGAAAGTCATTCAACGCCGGCAGGATGTGATGCCGCGCAAACGCCGGCGGCAGGTTGAGTTTCAATACGCCCCGTGGATGCTGGTTCAGCGCTGACGTGGCGGCCTTGGCGTGTTCCAGCTCGTCCAGCACCCTGCGTGCATGTATCAGAAAGGTCTGGCCGCCTTCGGTCAGGTGCAGCGTGCGTGTGGAGCGGTTGAACAGCGCGATGCCCAGGTCTTGCTCAAGGTCCTTCACATAGCGTGAAACCGTTGAGGCCTTGATCCCCAAGCGCTCGGCGGCACGCGAGAAGTTGTTGCCTTCGGCGGCTTCGATGAAGGCGGTGAGCGCGGTGAAATAGTCCAAGGGCAGCCTCAGGGCAGGGCGGTGAGACGTGCAGGTTGTTGATTTTTGCCGGGGGCTGTCAACTGCTAGACCCTAGAGCCACGATGCAGCCCCCGTTTTCCTATTGGGTCTGAATGATCAAGGCGATATGGGATCGCTTGCAGGAAAGGTTTCTTCGATCGCCTCGTCGAGCTGGCTATCGCTGACGGAGCGGTCTCGCACCTTCACATTCGACTCGCAATGGCAATCGGCACTGGGGCACGCTTGACCCTGTGGGTGCAAGTCGGCGCATGCCTGGCTGCAGTAGGCTTTGCCGTTGCGCTGGTGACGCGTGTCATGGGTCACCTGGCAGGTGCAACCTGGGCAGGCGCAGGGCAAACCTTGAGTTGTCGGGTTCATAGGTCCTCCGAATATTCAGTGATTGATAAACGGGCAGCGGTTTTCTGATACGTAAATCAGGGCTGCTGGTAATGCCCTGGGATGTCATGGCCTTCATCGGCGGGCTTGTTGCGCTTTTGCACCTGGACGTCGCTCAATTTCGCGTCCTTGAGCTCTGCAAAGCGCTGCCTGAGCAGGGACTCGGCCCATTGAGGGTCCAGCGTGTCGGCATCGTGCTCAAGCGTGCGGCTTTGTGGCTGGTTGTCGAGGATGAAACTGATGAGGTAATGCGGTTTCTCGAACATGAACGTGGCTCCGTTACGGTTAACAAGGCGTACCCGAGCAGGGCATGTTCATTTGATGAGTAGGTTGCGCGGTGATTCAGAAAAAATAAGCCGCTTTCATCTATTGATCTCGATCAGGTGGGGAGGCTGGCTCGCTCTATAACCTTGGGCGCTTATCGATGGCCAGGGACGGCTCAACGGGCTGCTCTGGTCGCATATTCTCAAGGAAGAGTCAGCCATGCGATCACTGAAGATCCTGTTGTTATCATCGGCATTCAACGGTTTAACCCAACGGGCCTGGCTGGATCTGCGCCAAGCGGGTCACGACCCCAGCGTTGTGGTGTTCACCGATCAAGCCACGGTATGCCAGCAGGTCGAGGCGTCTGGCGCCGACCTGGTGATCTGCCCATTTTTGAAGGACCGTGTGCCGCATCAACTGTGGAGCCATCCGCAACGCCCGGTGGTGATCATCCATCCGGGCATCGTCGGCGACCGTGGCGCCAGTGCGCTGGACTGGGCCATCACCCAGCAGGCCCGCCGTTGGGGCGTCACCGCCTTGCAAGCGGTGGAGGAAATGGACGCCGGGCCAATCTGGTCCACCTGTGAGTTCGACATGCCCGCCCAGGTGCGCAAATCCGAGCTGTACAACGGCCTGGTGAGCGACGCCGCGATGGTTTGCATTCGTGACGTAGTGGCGAAATTCGCCAAAGGCTTCGTCCCGACACCGCTCGATTACACCCAACCCGGCGTCATCGGGCGCTTGCAGCCGAACATGACCCAGGCCGACCGCACCTTCAGTTGGTTCGATTGCGCAGGCTTTATCAAGCGCAGCATCGACGCTGCCGATGGCCAGCCCGGCGTGTTGGCCAGCCTGTTGGGCGGGCAATATTACCTCTACGACGCGCACTTGGACGCCCGCCAGGGCACTCCCGGAGAAATACTCGCGGTACAGGACGACGCTGTGTTGGTGGCGGCTGGAGATCACAGCCTGTGGATCGGCTCGCTCAAACCCAAAGGCCCAGAGACCTTCAAGCGACCGGCACGGCACGTTCTGGCTGAGCAGTTGGCCGGGGTGCCGGTGCTGGACAGTTCAATCGTCTGCCAGGCGTTCAACGAGCGGGTCTATCAACCCATTCGCTACCAAGAGTTCGGCCACATCGGCGAACTGACGTTCGAGTTCTACAACGGCGCCATGAGCACCGAACAATGCCAGCGGCTGGTCGCAGCGTTGCGCTGGGCCAAGGCGCGAGATACCCAAGTGTTGCTGATCAAGGGCGGGCGCGGCAGCTTTTCCAATGGGGTGCACCTAAACGTCATCCAGGCCGCCGACGTGCCGGGGCTGGAAGCCTGGGCCAACATTCAAGCCATCGACGATGTGTGCCTGGAGCTGCTCACTGCCAGGCAGCTGGTGATCAGCGGCCTGACCGGCAGCGCAGGCGCAGGCGGCGTGAAGCTGGCGCTGGCCGCCGACATTGTATTGGCCCGCGAAGGTGTGGTGCTCAACCCGCACTACAAGACTATGGGACTCTACGGCTCCGAATACTGGACCTACAGCCTGCCACGGGCCGTGGGCAGCGAAATCGCGCATAAGCTTACCGAAGAATGCCTGCCCATCAGCGCCATCCAGGCCCAGCAGTACGGCATGGTTCAGGCCATCGGCCCGCGTTGCCCACAAGCATTTGGCTTGTGGCTTTTGCAACAGGCCGACAGTGCGTTGACCGATGATAAGTACCTTCATGCACGCACACGTAAAGCCACGCTGGATACTCAGCAAGTTGAACGCTGTCGCGAGCAGGAACTGGCACAGATGCGATTCGACATGGTGGGAAATCGCCAGCAGTTTGCCGAGAAATGCCGCAACTTCGTGTTTAAACGCAAAACCTGCCAGACCCCGCAGCGGTTGATTGCGCCGTGGGCGTTGAGGTACGAGGCTGGCGTGCCGCAAAGCCGGATGCTGAATGACTGACCGTCGACGCGGGGAGGGCGCGGCGGCCAGCCCAGCCTCGCGTTGGGCGATAGGGTTCCCCATAATGAAGTCCAATTTGCCCAAACGCTCAAACTAGAGGCCCCATGGAACTGTACAACCTTAACGATGACGCAGCGCTCGTATGACTCGGGCGCTGTTTATTTCGTTGGATGGGCCCAAGGGTACCGGCAAAACCACGCTGTTGGAGGCCGTTACGACAGCGTTGAGGGCCGACAATAAAAAGGTCGTCCGACTGTGCGAGCGCAAGAGCGATCCCTATCGAGCGCAAACGATGGCGCTGGTTAACAAATTCGCCAGAGACCCCAGCCGGGATCTGGAACTTGAGGTGTGTGAGCGCTTTGCTGACAGCCGCAGCTGGATTACCCAGCACGTACTGGCCGCACAGCCACCTGACAGCATCATCCTGATGGATCGCTGGTACCCGTCTGATGCTGCGTTTCGTCGATTGATACCCTTTGCAGACATTCTTGAGCTGAACATTGATCGACAGGTGCAAGTGCCGGATCTGCATGTGGGGGTTGTCACCGCGGCGCAAATATCCTGGGCACGGGCGGCAGCACGACGGCGCGGGCTGAGCAGTACGGTGATGTTTAAGCTGGAGGAGCAAGTTGTGTGTACCGAGGCTTTTGAACGAGCGGCGGTGGGGCAGGGGTGGGTGATCTGTCGCAATGAAGGGACGATTGAGGAGGCGATGAGGCGGGTGGTTTCGCAGATATATAAAGTCCTTTGATCGAAGATGAAGAGCGCAAAGGCAACGAGAGTTAGCGGCGCTTGAGCAAAACATAGAAGCGTTGAAACGCCAGGGTGGTGACGCCGCCATTATTGACTGCGAGGGACGCCCGTGCGTGCGCACGCGAGAGGCCCCGGGCGAAAACCTCTATCACGATGCCGCTACAGGGAAGAAGACTTATCGGTTGATCTGGACTAAGTGAGGCTCATCAACTTTGAACTAATCAATAAGCCTGTCCACCTAACGCTTTGCACGTTGCCTCAAACCCAGGTTTTTCCTGGGTTACCCAATCACACACGAAGGTTTGGTTAATCATGAAGAGCGAACAGGTAGAAGGCGTTGTAGAAAAGGTTGCTGGCAAAGCCCAGAGCGCAGTCGGGAAGCTTTTTGGTGATTCGAAGTTGGAAGCTGAGGGCGCTGGACGCCAGGCTGCGGGTCAACTGACGCAAACCTATGGTGACGCACTGGACAGCGTTTCTACATTCGTCAAAGAAAAACCGGTTGCTGCACTGGCAATCGGGGCTGTTGCTCTACTGGTGCTGAAGAGATTGCTTGGTCGCTGAACAGCAGTAGCTTCAATAAGATTGCTAACGCGGTAGAAACGATGGTGAACGCTAACCAGAATCAGGGGCAAATTTCTGAAGTTTCTTGCAGGCGTGGAAGGGCGTGAAGTGGAGCGGGGTATCTGCCTGTTCCTTGGGTAACCAAGTCATGCTGCCTGGCAATCGACGCGGTCTCTATGCCCTTTGCCGAGCTTGATGGGCTGAAAAGCCCTTATGTTTTCCAGGTCCCAGAAAAGCCAATGCCCCGACAAGTCGGGGCATTGGCTTTTTTATGAGCGAGTGGTCGGTTTGTATCGTTTTGTATCTGCGCTTTGGATAGATACACAGCGATTCCTTTAAGTCGGTTGATGACACATACGGGATACCCGCGGGGCTTTAAATGAACCCATCGAGAAGGCGCAAACCTTCTTCAATGGATGACTCATTTAACTCGCGGTTATCCCTGCGCGTTTCGCGACGTTGTCGACCAATGACTTATAGGAAATTCAAAATGCCTGCAGCTACGTTCGGTTTCACCTGGCGCCATTGTCTGGCTTCTTCCGTGAGAATGGGCGCTTTGGGGTTGGCCCTGATAGCCGGCAGCGGTGCTGCCTGGGCTGCTGGCCCGGCCGTCGATGCGTCAGTTGCCAGCTCGGCCTCGACCCATCCCGAATCGATTAGACCTTATCGAATTCACGTCGATGAAGCTCAATTGGCCGATCTGAAAAAGCGCATTGCGGCGACCCGCTGGCCGGACAAAGAGACCGTCAACGACGTTTCCCAAGGCGTGCAGTTGGCCCAGGTCCAGGCGCTGGTGAAGTATTGGGGCAGCGGCTATGACTGGCGCAAGGCCGAAGCGAAGCTCAATGCGCTGCCTGAATTCATCACGACTATCGACGGCGTGGATATTCAATTCATCCATGTTCGCTCGCCAAACCCCAACGCGATGCCGCTGCTTCTGACACACGGATGGCCTGGCTCACAGTTTGAGTTCTTGAAGACTATCGGCCCGCTGACGGATCCCGTTGCTTACGGCGGTAAGGTTGAAGATTCGTTCGACGTGATCATTCCATCGATTCCGGGACACGGTTTTTCCGGTAAGCCAACTGAATTGGGCTGGGGGCCGGATCGAGTCGCGAAGGCTTGGGATGTGCTCATCAAGCGTCTGGGTTATACCCACTATGTTTCCCAGGGCGGAGATCACGGTTCGGTCATATCGGATGCATTGGGCCGCCTGAATCCGCCGGGGCTGTTGGGCATTCACTTGAACATGCCGGCCACCATCCCGCCCGAATTGGTCAAGCCGATCAATAGTGGTGACCCGGCCCCTGACGGGCTCACTGAGCCTGAACGCAAAGCGTTTGATTCCTTGAGCACCTTCTTCGGCCGCAATGCAGCATACGGCGCGATGATGGTTACGCGCCCGCAGACTATCGGTTACCTGCTGGCCGATTCGCCTACCGGAACTGCGGCGTGGATGTACGAAAAAATCGCCGCGTGGACGGACAGTGATGGCCAGCCTGAACGGGTATTGACCCGTGACGAGATGCTGGACGATATCAGCCTGTACTGGCTGACGAACGCAGGCGCATCGTCATCGCGTTTCTACTGGGAAAACAACAACAACAATTTCAGCGCTGCCGCGCAGAACACCGCAAGCATCAAGGTGCCGGTGGCGATCACGGTCTTCCCGCACGAGATCTATCAGGCGCCAAAAAGCTGGGCGCAACGCGCTTACCCATCACTTTCCTACTACAACCAGGTTAACAAGGGCGGCCACTTCGCTTCCTGGGAGCAACCTCAATTGTTCAGCGAAGAGTTGCGGGAGGCCTTCCGGCCGCTGCGCGCCAAGCTGAGCGCAACGAAGACAGCCCAGTAGCTCCCACCTAATCCAGTCAACACACCGGGCCGCTATTCGGCGGCTCGCTACGGAGAAACACCATGGAGATGACCTTGCTGAACAATCAAAATAAATCCAGCCGCCTGCGGGGTCTTGCCCCATCGCTGTTGGCAGCAGCAGTGCTGCAATTCGCGGCGGTGGCTGTCGGTTTTTCCCAAGCCAGCGCGGCTGATGTACCCGCGTCCACCATTGGGGCGATCACCCCGGGAGCTCACACCTCTCTCGGTGCACTTAAGCATGTGAAAGCGGGGCTGCTGAACGTTTCTTACGCGGAACTCGGCCCAGCCGATGGCCCTGTGGTCATTTTGTTGCACGGCTGGCCCTACGATATCAACGCATACGCTGATGTCGCTCCTGCTTTGGCGGACAAGGGATATCGAGTGTTGATCCCTTCTGCGCGTGGTTATGGCGATACGCATTTTCTCTCGGCCAAGACCATTCGCAATGGTCAACCTGCTGCGCTGGCGACCGACCTGATCGACTTCATGGACGCGCTGAAGATCAAGACCGCGGTGCTGGGTGGGTTTGACTGGGGCGCCCGCACTGCGGATATCGTTGCCGCACTGTGGCCGGAAAGAGTGAAAGCCCTGGTCGCTGTGAGCGGTTACCTGATAGGCAGCCAAGAGGCGGGCAAGGCGCCATTGCCGCCAGCCGCCGAACTGCAGTGGTGGTACCAGTTCTATTTCGCGACCGAGCGCGGGCGCCTGGGCTACGAGAAAAACACCCATGACTTCGCCAAGCTCATCTGGAAGCTGGCGTCGCCACAGTGGAATTTCGACGACGCCACTTATGAGCGCAGCGCGGCATCCTTGCAAAACCCTGATCACGTGGCCGTGTCGATTTTCAACTATCGCTGGCGCCTGGGGTTGGTCAAGGGCGAGGCCAGATACGACGCGCTGGAGAAGAAACTCGCGGCATTTCCATCCATCAGTGTGCCCACCATCACCCTGGAAGGTGATGCGAACGGCGCACCGCACCCACCTGCCGAAGCGTACGCCAAGCGCTTCACTGGCAAGTATGAGTACCGATTGATCACCGGTGGTGTAGGCCACAACTTGCCGCAGGAAGCGCCGAAAGCCTTCGCCCAGGCGGTGATCGACGCCGATCATCTTTGAAAACCGGCTGAGAGGATGGCGATGATGAAGCTGAAATTTCTGGCCGCGATGTCGGCTGCCATTGCAATCGCAGCGTTGAGCGCTGCCGGTGTGGCCTCGGGCGACGCCAGTACTGGCGACGCCTCGCCGATCTATGGCGTGAAACTGCCTGAAAACTACCGCCTATGGCCGCTGATTGCGCCGGCGCAGGAAGCGGCCCCCCTGAACGAACTTCGAGCCGTGCTGGGCAATGACTTGGCCATCAAGGCATATCAGGATTCAACGCTGCCATTCCCTGATGGCACGGTGCTGGTAAAGCTGGCCTGGAAACATGTGCAGTCCCCGGAATTCGAGCCGGCGTCCATCCCGGGGCCGGCC
Organism: Pseudomonas sp. FSL W5-0203; assembly: GCF_001896155.1. Lineage (NCBI taxonomy): Bacteria > Pseudomonadati > Pseudomonadota > Gammaproteobacteria > Pseudomonadales > Pseudomonadaceae > Pseudomonas > Pseudomonas sp. FSL W5-0203. Next base: position 38,834 of record NZ_MPOR01000022.1, on the reverse strand, counting down.
ACGACCGTGCAGGTGATGGTCAAGGACTCGAAAAAATATGCAGCAACCGGTGGTTGGGGATTCGGGCGGTTTATCAACGGTAAACCGGCCGATGAAGCCCAACACCAAACCTGCTTCGCCTGTCACCAGGCGCGAGTGCGTAATCACGATTTTGTCTTCACGCGCTTCGCTCCCTGATTTCCCGTCAAACCTGGAGTCAACAATGAAAAAAGTACTAACCGCACTGGCCGTCGCCGTCAGCCTGAGCATGGCGACACACGCCTGGTCGCAAACTGAAAAACCCACGATTGTGCTCGTACATGGCGCCTTTGCCGATGCGTCGAGTTGGAATGGGGTCGTGAAGATTCTCGAGAAGGACGGTTATCCAGTGGTTGCCGCTGCCAACCCATTGCGCAGTGTAAAGAGCGATGGTTCGGCAATCTCGGCATTGTTGACGAACATTCATTCGCCGGTGGTGTTGGTCGGCCACTCCTATGGCGGCAACGTTATCAGTGACGCGGCCAACGATCATGCAAACGTCAAAGCCCTGGTTTACGTCAGTGCGTTTGCACCTGAGGCCGGGGAAACCGTCGCCGGGCTGGCCGGCAAATTCCCGGGCAGTACGCTGGGCCCAACGCTGGCTGCGCCTGTACCGCTGGCCGATGGGGGCAAGGACTTGTACATCCAGCAGGACAAGTTTCACAACCAGTTCGCCGCTGACGTCCCCGCGAAAGAGGCGGCATTGATGGCCGCCACCCAACGCCCGGTAACGGAAGCGGCGCTCAACGAAGCGTCCGGCAGCCCTGCCTGGAAGCATATACCGTCCTGGTACATCTACGGCGACAAGGACAAGAACATTCCCCCGCAAGCCATGGCATTCATGGCCAAGCGCGCCGCTGCCAAAGCCGTGGAAGTGGTCAAGGGCGCTTCACATGTGGTGATGGTTTCGAACCCGGAACCGGTTGCCCGCCTCATCGAAAAAGCCGCCACGGCGAAATAACACGCCAAGGGCGAAGCGGCGTTTTCAGCGCTCTACGCCGAGGCGAGTTTTGCACGTCGCCCGGCGGGTTTCGTTTTCAAGTTGTGCAACGCTGAAACGCGGGAGAGGGGGATTCGACGCGGCCAACGCCTGGGCATACCGGGCGTTGTGCTTATCGCGGGCAACCGGACCGTGCCCAACACCTGGCGGCCCAGCTGCAGGCCGGCTCGGTGTTGATCAACAGAATTTCGCCAGAGTTGCTGGCGCCGTTCGGCGGGGTAAAGCAGTCCGGTGTCGGCCGGGAGTTTGGAGTCTTTGGGCTGCAAGCATTTCTTGAGGCGAAAAGCATCGTGTCGGATTAGCCTGGGGTTGGCGGGAGAGGGTGGTCGCGCAACCCAGGCCGCAGGAGAAAAAGCTAATGGCCCACAGCACGTTGCCTGTGGGCCATGGGTTTTCAAGGGTTACGCGGCTGGAGCTTTCGCCTCCTGCAGCAGTTGCTGAATCATCTTTTCCTGCGTCTCGTAGCGACCTTCTCCGAAGTGGGTGAAACGCACTTGCCCTTTGGCGTCGATCAGGTAGTGCGCGGGCCAGTACTGGTTATCGAAGTTGCGCCAGATCGCGTAGTTGTTATCGATGGCTACCGGGTAAGTGATGCCGAGCTTTTTCACCTCATCCCTGACATTGCTGATGATGCGTTCAAAACCGTATTCCGGGGTGTGGACGCCGATTACCACCAAGCCATCCTTCTCGTACTTCTGCGCCCAGTCCTTCACGTACGGCAGGGTATGCTGGCAATTGATGCAGTCGTAAGTCCAGAAATCGACGAGCACCACCTTGCCTCTGAGCGATTCACTGGTCAGTGCGGGCGAATTGAGCCATTCCACCGCGCCAGACAGCGACGGCATCGGGCCTCGGGCGTTGTCGAGGGTGGGTTCGGCCTTGGCCTTGCTTACCAGGTATTCGACGACTTTGGGGACGCTTTGCAGCACGCCGTTTTCCAGCACGCTGACGCCTTCGGACGACGCCCCGGCCAACAGCGTCTTGTCGGCACCGGTAGAAATCATCAGCGCTGCGGCCAGGACCGCAAAACCGGTGGCGCGCCGCAGCCAACCAGTAACCGGAATCGAGGCCTTCAGGCGATTGACTAAACCACGTCCGGCGAAAATCAGCGTACCCAACGACAGTGCACTGCCCAAGCCGTAGGCCACCAGCAGCAGGCTGGTTTGCGCATTGGCGCCTTGCAGCATGGCGCCGGTAAGGATCACCCCGAGGATAGGCCCGGCGCACGGCGCCCAGAGCAGGCCGGTGGCGACGCCGATCATCAGCGAACCCAGCGGCCCGGACATTTTGCGCGTCTGGGGGTCGAGGCAATTGCCCAGTAACACGAACGGGCTGGCCAGCCAGCCACTGATTCGCGCCGAGATCAGCGACAAGGCAAACAGCGCCATCACCACCAGTGCCACATGACGCCCGGTGTTGTTGGCTTGAATCACCCATTCACTGCTGACCACGGCCAGGCTGGAAACCAGCGCGAAGGTCAGGACCATGCCACCAAGGGTAAGCAGGATCGATGAGCGTGTGCGGTCGATACCCGCGAACAGAAATGGCACGACCGGCAGGATACAAGGGCTGAGGACGGTCAATAAGCCGCCCAGGAATGCGATGAGGAACATAAGGGTCTCCTGATGAAATGTGGGCCGGGCTCAGTTATCGCTGTGGCACTCGGCAAATTTGCGGTAGTTCAGGATCTCGGTCTTGCCCTGCGAATTCAGGTAGGTCAGTTGGGCATCGACAATGCCGCAGGCCGCCCCGGCATCCTGTGTCAATGCCACCACTTTCTGGATGTCCAGATGCGTGCCGTAGGTGTAGGTTTGCGGCGTGACGTCGGCTTCGGCGCGGGCCGAGAAGGTGCAGATATTCAGGGCGGCAAACAGGCAAGTGGCATAGAGGGTATTGGTGTTCATGGTCGTTTCCTCAAGGCTTCAAGGGTTGGGTCGTTCGGTTGAGCCGAGGCGCTAGGGTTGGCCTCGATGTGGCTCATTAGAAGCCCGCGAGGTATCTCGCCTGTGTCAAAAACCGGCGCGGATAAATCGGTTCGTATCAGGACCCCGTCCCGATACACAGCCATACAAAACTTAGGAAATTGTTGTTTTTGCCTCTGCATGTATCCTTCGCCACAGCAGATACACTGCAATACAAACCGCCGCGGGCGAACGGGCTCAGCCTCTATAGACTGAGCCGCAATTCCCATTGACAGAGGCTTGGCCCATGGAACACGTTGATCACATCCTCATCGTGGACGATGACCGTGAGATTCGAGAGATGGTAGGCAACTACCTGAAGAAGAACGGCCTGCGCACCACCGTGGTTGCCGATGGCCGCCAGATGCGCTCGTTTCTCGAGGCCACGCCGGTAGACCTGATCGTGCTGGACATCATGATGCCCGGCGACGATGGCCTGGTGCTCTGCCGCGACATTCGCGCCGGCAAACACAAGGCCACGCCGGTGCTGATGCTGACCGCCCGCAACGACGAAACCGATCGCATCATCGGCTTGGAAATGGGCGCCGACGATTACCTGGTCAAGCCGTTCGCCGCCCGTGAATTGCTGGCACGCATCAACGCTGTGCTGCGCCGTACGCGCATGCTGCCGCCCAACCTGGTCGTTACCGAAACCGGAAGGTGGCTGGGGTTCGGGCGCTGGCGCCTGGACACCTCCGCCCGCCATCTGCTTGATGAAGACGGCACCATGGTCGCCCTCAGCGGCGCTGAATATCGCCTGCTGCGGGTGTTCCTCGACCATCCGCAACGGGTACTCAATCGCGACCAGTTGCTCAACCTGACCCAGGGCCGTGACGCCGACCTGTTCGACCGTTCCATTGATCTGCTGGTCAGCCGCCTGCGCCAACGCCTGCTTGACGATGCGCGCGAGCCGGCTTACATCAAAACCGTACGCAGCGAGGGGTATGTCTTCTCGCTGCCGGTGCAAGTGCTTGGAGCACCGGCATGAAGCCTTCGCTGCATTGGCCTCGTACCCTCATCTCGCGGCTGTCGCTGATCTTTCTGGTAGGGCTGACCCTGGCGCAGGCCTTGTCCTTCGGCGTGCAGTATTACGAGCGTTACGAAACCGCGAAAAACACCATGCTCGGTAACCTGGAAACCGATGTATCGACGTCCATTGCCATCCTTGACCGCTTGCCCGCCGAGGAACGCATGAGTTGGTTGAAACAACTGGATCGACGCAATTACCGCTATTTGCTCGACGAAGGCTCGCCAGGCGTCGCTCTGCGTGACACGCCGATTGCAGTGACCTCGATCAAGGAGGCCATCGGTAAGGATTACCCGATGACCGTGACAGACATTCCCGGGCCTATCAAACATTTCCAGGTCCATCTGAAACTGGCCGACGGCAGCCCGGTGACCATCGACGTGCGCCCCTCGATGGTGCCGTTGTCGCCGTGGCTGCCCGTGGTTTTGCTGGGCCAGTTGGCCTTGATGATTCTATGCACGTGGCTGGCCGTTCGCATTGCCATAAGCCCGCTGACCCGCCTGGCCCAGGCCGTGGAAAACCTCGATCCCAACACTCACCCGGTGCATCTGGATGAACAAGGCCCGACCGAAGTCGCACACGCTGCCATCGCCTTCAATGCCATGCAGGCGCGCATCGCGGCCTATCTGAGAGAACGCATGCAACTGCTGGCGGCGATTTCCCACGACCTGCAAACCCCAATCACGCGCATGAAGCTGCGTGCCGAATTGATGGACGACTGCGGTGACAAAGACAAATTGTGGAATGACCTCGGCGAGATGGAACATCTGGTGCGTGAAGGCGTTGCCTATGCCCGCAGCGTGCATGGCGCCACCGAGGAAAGCCGCCGTACCGATCTTGATTCATTCCTCGACAGCCTCGTGTTCGACTACCAGGACATGGGCAAGGACGTGCAGCTCAGCGGCAAAAGCAACGCAGTGATTCACACTCGGCCCCACGCGCTGCGCCGAGTGCTGGTAAACCTCACGGATAACGCGCTCAAATTCGCCGGTGCCGCGCAGCTGCGGGTCGAGCCGGAGGAGGGCGACAGCCTCTCGGTGACCGTGATGGATCGTGGTCCCGGCATTGCCGAAGAGGAGCTGGCCCGTGTGATTGAGCCATTTTACCGCGTGGAAAATTCGCGCAACCGCAGCACCGGCGGCACGGGCCTGGGCCTGGCTATCGCCCAGCAACTGGCACAAGCCCTCGGCGGCACCCTGACCTTGAGAAATCGCGAAGGCGGCGGACTGTGCGCTGAACTGAGATTACCGACGCGCTTATCGTAGGAGGCGCGAAGCGGCGCTAGTCAACTGTGCTTTGAATCTGGATGTGGAAGAGTTGATCAACGCGAGTTTCATCAAGCGCTTTCGCCAGCGCCCGCGTCAAACCGAGTCGACATCGAGGGCTTCAAGGTACTCGCCGCCAGGCATCATTGAAAGCGCGGTTCCTGAGTCTGAGTGGACGTACATGAACGGGACGAGCCTGGGCAACGGCGCCGCGTCACCAGTTTGCACGAACAGCGGTAGTCGTTGACCTGAAGAGAAACGGCATTATGGACATGGCCCGTTGAGAGAGTAGGCGTAAAAACGAATTCGTCGAATCAGTGACTTACGTAGCTCATGAACCTATAAGGCATAACACTTCATTTAACATAATATACATTATGCGAACCGTCCTATACGGAGCTGGGGGGCTCTGGAGGCTATATTTCACCTGGTGATCAGCGCTCAGGTGTTGCTACTAGCAACACAGGTTCAGAACGATGAATCCTGGGCTTGGCCATCTGCCTCGATACGAATCTTGGCGCGTGCAACAACGGCCATAGCCTCGGCAATGAAAGCCGCATCACCGGTGTCGTGTGCATCAGCCAAAAATACAGCTACGGCCTCTGAATCAACCAGCGAGTCTGCTGGGTCATAATCATAAATTGGCTCTGTCATCTGATCACCTGGAGAAAATAATGAACCCGAAACCCAAGGCTAAAAATACGAGCTGGAAAGTAAAATGCCAGGATGCGGCTGATGACAGTGGCGATTTAATCATACCGCTGACTGACGATCTCCTGTCGGCCATCAAGTTAGCCAGCGGCGACAAACTCGACCTGGAAGTGAAACCTAACGGCACCATAATCCTGACGCCAGTTCGTGCGTAGGACCAATTCAGCCATCCACGCGATTGATGGTTGCAGCCCATAAACGACGTGACTTGTTACCGACTACACGTGATTTCACTGGGCGCTAATTTCTAATCCTTGAGAGATAGCGTTCAAATTTGGAAGATAACGAGCAAGGATGAGCTACCCCGAGTTCATCTGCTGAGCTACCCTTCTCCTTTTTAATATCCTTTATGCATAACTAAACTAAATGACTATTTAGTTGAGTTATAAGCTGTTACCCCAGATCAAAGCCTAAACCGATCCACCGACTGCGAAAGCTTCCCCGCCAAACTCGACAATTCATCCGTCGTCGACGCCGTCTCGCCAATCACCCGACTGTTACTTTCCGACATCCCCGCAATTCTCTCCACCTGATGAGCGATCTCATTACTGGCCAGGCTCTGCTCACTAATCGTGCGTGAAATATCGTTGACCAATTCAGTGGTACTCAGCGTAGCCTGGAGGATCTCGCGAATGGCGCGCTCCACCTCGGCAGTCACCGCCATGCCCTTGTCCACTTGGGCAACGCCCTCCTCCATGCTGATCACCGCTTCACGGGTGTTCTGCTGGATACTCCCGACCATGCTGGCTATTTCCTGGGTGGAGGCGCTGGTGCGTCCGGCCAGGCTGCGCACTTCGTCGGCCACGACCGCAAAGCCGCGCCCTTGTTCACCGGCGCGGGCGGCTTCGATGGCGGCGTTCAGGGCCAGCAGGTTGGTCTGGTCGGCAATCCCCTTGATCACCTGGATAATGCTGTAGATCGCCTCGGACTCCTTGTCCAGCGTGCGGATCACTTGGGCTGACTGTTGGGCAGAACGGGCGATGCCATCCATGTCGCTGACCACCTGGTGGATAACCCGGCCGCCGTCCTTGGCCAGGGTTTCAGCCTGGCTGGCCATGTCCAGGGCACGTTGGGCGTGACGGGTGATTTCTTCGATGCTGGCTGTCATTTCGCTCGCGGCGGCGGCCATGGTGCTGGCGGCGACGCTTTGTTGCTGGCTGCTGCCTGCCACTTCATGGCAACCCTGGCTGAGGCGCTCGCTCATGCCATTGACGCCATGGGCGTTGCTGCGAACCACTTCGATCATGCCGCGCAAATCCCGCTGCATCGTCGCCAGGCTGCGAATCAGTGCACTGGCTTCGTCCTGGTTCTTGGGTTCGGCAATCGGCTCGCTCAGGTTGCCATGGGCAATGCTCTGGGCAATACGGCTGGCGGTGCGCAACGGCCCCATGATGCTCAGGGTCACCCAACGTCCTTGTGCCAGCAGCAACAGCAGGCTCGCCCCCAATACAATAATCAAGGTCCAGTTAGCGTTACTGATGGTTTGCCGGGTACCGGTGCTGGTGAGTTGGGTATTGTTTTCGATCAGTTCGCTCAACGCCGCCATTTGTTCTTCCAACTGGCTGAACGCGGCATTGAAGGTCTGCAGTTCCCCTCGTGCGGCCTCTGGATTCTCCAGGGCCAGCGCGACGATGCGCTCGCCGGCACTGATGTAGGTGTCCAGGCTGGGTTTGATTTTTTCCAGGCTGGCCTTGATCGAGGCGTCCAACGGCAGCTTGAGATTGTCCGCCAGCACCTCGCGAAAGTGCTCGGCATGCTCCTTGATCGAGCTGTTGACCTCGGCCGCCGTACTGGTGCTTTTGCCCAGCCCGACCAACATGGCTGACAGTACATCCGCACGCAGGGCGTCGTGCATCATGTCGGCTTCCATGTGGTTACGCAGTACCGTCATGCTGACGTCGTTGTCCTGTACCGCATCGGCCATCCGCGTATTGCCCAGGTAGCCAGCCAGGCTCATGATCAAAGCGGTGAGCAACCCGGTCGCAATCAACAGCACCAAGCGTAATTTGATCGTCATAGTGGTACCCCGTGCCAGGACCGCCGGTTGGGAACCCAACCGTTTCAATGTCGCTGCTAGCTGTATCGGCAGCTGTTGCTTGTTAGTGAAGCCTAAGTTTGCGGATCTGCGCGGTTCCCTTAAGCTGACCGTCCGTTGCTCTACCTGGATCTGCCAAATGCCTCAACGTATCGCCCGTCTCGCCCTGTTGCTGGGCTTGATCACCGCCGTGGGCCCGTTTGCTATCGACATCTATCTGCCGGCGCTGCCGACCCTGGGCGCCAGCCTCCAGGCCTCGCCGGCGGCCGTGCAGATGAGTTTGACGGTGTTCTTCATGATTATCGGCGTGTGCCAGTTGTTCTACGGCCCCCTCAGCGACGTGTTCGGGCGTAAACCACCGATTTATGCGGGTTTGGTGATCTTTGCCATTGGCAGCGTCGGCTGCGCGCTGGCACCGACCATCGAAGTGTTGATTGGTTTTCGTGCGGTGCAGGCGTTCGGTGCTTGTGCGGGCATGGTGATCCCACGGGCGATTGTCCGTGACCTGTATACCGGTCATGAAGCGGCGCGTCTGATGGCTTTGTTGATGCTGGTGATGAGTGTTTCGCCGATCCTCGCGCCGCTGGCCGGTAGCCTGGTGATTTCGATCTGGAGCTGGCGCGAAGTGTTTGCCGTGTTGGGGGTGGTGGCCGTGCTGTGTCTGGTGATGACCGCCGTACAACTGCCAGAAACCCACCCGGCCGAGCGCCGCCTGGGCAAGACATTGGGCCAGGCGTTCGGCAGTTATGGCGCCCTCCTCCGCGACCCGGTCTTTACGGGTTTGTCGGTGGTGTGCGGGTTTGGCCTGGCCACCTTTTTCGTATTCATCGGCAGCGCGCCCTTCGTGTACATCGAATTTTTTGGCCTGACACCGACCCAGTTCAGCCTGTGCTTTGCGCTCAACGCGGCTTCGTTTTTTGCCATGAGCCAATTGACCGCCCGCCTCAGCGCCCGCTTTGGCCTGGCGCCGCTGATTCGCTGGTCGGTGGTGGGCGTGGCGGCGGTCATGAGCTTGCTGGCGGCTACTACACTGTGGGGTGACAGCCTGGGCTTGATGATGGGGCTGTTGTTTATCGGTTTTGGCTTTCTTGGCCTGCTATTGCCGGCGGCCGGGGTACTGTCGCTGGAGGATCATGGTGCGGTGGCGGGTTCTGCGTCTGCACTGCTGGGCGCGATCCAGATGGTCACGGCGGCTGTGGCGATGACCTTGGTGGGGATCTTTGCCGACCATACACCGGCGCCGATGTTGATCGGCATTGCGCTGTGTGCGCTTGCCGCGATGCTGACCACCTTGTGGACGTTGCGGCGCTTGCCGGCTCACCTGGTTTCAAGCGTCCCGCCTTCCTCCTGAGCAGAGGAGCAGGCAGATTCAACATTCTGGTTGCCTGTGAGGCCCTCTTCGCAGGCAAGCCAGCTCCCACATTTGAATCGTGGTGTATCCACAAGCCTACAAATCAAATCGATCCACCGCCCGCCGCCGCTCATTGTCGTCACGCACGTCATAGCTGGCGGTGGTCTGGATATTGGTGTGATGCGCCAGTTTCTGCGCAATCGACAAATCATGCTCCTCGATCACCCGCGTGATAAACGAACGACGGAAATCATGGGGCATGATCTTGACCCCCACTTGATCGCCGCGCTGGCGCGCGATGTAGTAAATCGCATGCTTGGTGATGCGTTCCCGGGTGATATGGCTGCCTCGCCGGATACGGTTGAACAAGAAGCTGTCGTCCTGCTCGCCTTCCTTGAGGTGCTCGCGGCGGAACGCCAGCCAGGCCTGCAGCTTGGCAAACGCCCAGTCCGGCGCGTACTTGACCAGCTCTTTGTTGCCCTTGCCGATCACGCGCAAGCTGCGCTCGTCAAAGTTGATCTGTGCCAGGTCCAGGTTCACCGACTCCGACTTGCGCATGCCCGAGCCATATAACAGACCGATCACTGCGGCATCCCGCAGGCCCTGAGGCCGGGGGTCGGCGGCGCAGACGTCGAGCATCTCGCGGATCAAGGTGCGGCGCAGATTGCGGCCCTGGCTCAGGCGCGTACCGGGTGTGGCCTTGACCGAGCGCATCTTCAACAGGTGGTCCTGGCTGATCAAGCTCATGCGCCACGCTTCATTCATGACCCCGCGCACCGCATTCACATACAGCGACGAAGTGTTCGGCGCTAAGCCGTCCTCGCGCAAGGCAGCCACCAGTGCGATGACGTGTTCGGGCTGCAGCAGGTGCCAGTCAATCTCTTCGAGGTTGAGATCTTCGAAACCCAGGCGGTCGGCGGCATCCTGCAGCACGTAGCGCATGGTTAACTGGCTGGAAGGCGCCAGACGGGTGAGGTAAAGGGTCAGCGGGTTGCGAATGGACTCGGTCAAGGTAGATCAGCCTTTGGATTAAATACATCGACCAACTATTTGATTAGTCGATGTATTTAGTGGGTTGGCGAAGGCCGAGTCTAACCCAGGAGCGGCCCTGGCACAAAATCACGGGGCTGTATCGTCGTCCTCACTGGCTGCCTGGGGTTGGGCCTGGGACTGGCTCCAGTCGGCGTCCTGTTGCTGCATCAGCGCGAACCACTGCTGGCGCATAAAAGCGAGGTAACTGTCCGGCGCCTTGGCAAAGTCCTTCTCGTCGCCATAGCAGCCTGGCAGGGGCAGTTCGGTGCCCTGCTCCTTGTATTGGCTGACCAACGCTTGCTGCGCCAGGACGCTGCAGTCAGTGGGCAGTGGCATGCCGCGCAAGGCGCCAGCGTCCTCATCCCACCAACTTGCGCCCACGCGGTCGAGGCCGCGCAGACGATACTTCTCGGACTTTCCGGCATGCATGATCAGCTTGAATTCGTTGGGGCTGACATCACTGGTGCAGGCCCGCGAATAACCGACCGTGGCCTGGGTATTGCCGTCGCCCAGCAGGTCGGTGACCTTGGTGGCAGCCCGGTCAAAGCGCAGCCCGGCGTCGAATTCGCAGTGCTGTACATCGTCGTACAGCATCCACACGCGCTTGGGGCGCTCGCCTCCCAGCATGTATTGCGCCGCGTAGACAAAGGCGGACTGGGTACCATCGTCATCGCGCTCACCGACTTGCTCGGCGAGTACCAGCAGGTTTTTGCCTTGGCGGTCATCCCAGGTATAGGCGGCGACCTGCTTGCCGCGCACTTCCACCCCGTCCGGCACCTGGTCCAGTGGGGTCAGCGCGACGCCCTGATCAGCCCGCACGCTGGTGACACAGGCCACCGTCATCAACAATCCCATCAGCGCTGGCCGCAACTGGCCGCGTAAAAGCTGCACGCTATTCATCCGAGTACCCTGGCAAGAGAGGGCTTACTTTACCGGCACTTGAGCGCCAATGCAGAGAAGATTGTTGAAGGGCAAACATTGGGCTGATCGCCTCGCTCAGATTGAACCAAGCGTCTTGCACGAAGCTCCGATATCGCCCTGTGAGGCCTACATGTAACGCCTTGATTACTTAGCTGAACCCTAGCTGTCTGCCTGTCAAATAAACGAGTTTTTCATCCGCCTTTCATATTCGTTGCACATTTTTGCGCTTAACCTTGTAGGCAACACTTGAGAGCAATCCGTGGATTATCGACTAACCTATTGAAAACGCATCATCTTTAGCCCCGTTTTGTATCCTGCGGGCTGTAGTTTTGCCCAATGAACGCTGCTGTTTTCACGCTTGAAGTCGCTTTAGCCCGAGGTCATGAATCTTTGAAACCCTACCCTATTCATTGCGTGTCGATCGTTATCCCGGTCTACAACGAACAAGAAAGCCTGCCTGAGTTGCTGCGCCGCACCACGGCAGCCTGCAAGCAATTGGCTTACGAATACGAAATCATCCTGGTGGATGACGGTAGCCGCGACAATTCGGCCCAACTGCTCGAAGACGCCGCCGCCGAAGACGGCAGCAATGTGGTGGCGGTGATCCTTAACCGCAACTACGGCCAGCACGCGGCGATCATGGCCGGCTTTGAACAGTGCCGTGGCGAAGTGGTGATCACCCTTGACGCCGACCTGCAGAACCCGCCGGAAGAAATCCCGCGCCTGGTCGAGCAAGCCGCCCTGGGCTACGACGTGGTCGCCACCGTGCGTAATAACCGCCAGGACTCGGCCTTCCGCCGCTGGCCCTCGCGCTTGATCAACCTTGCCGTGCAGCGCTCTACCGGCGTGGCCATGACCGACTACGGCTGCATGTTGCGCGCCTACCGCCGCACCATCGTCGACGCCATGCTCGCCTGCCGTGAGCGCAGCACGTTCATTCCTATCCTGGCCAACGGCTTTGCCCGCCACACCACGGAAATCCTGGTGCACCACGCCGAACGTGAGCACGGCGAATCCAAATACAGCGCCATGCGCCTGATCAGCCTGATGTTCGACCTGCTGACCTGCATGACCACCACGCCCTTGCGCCTGCTGTCCATCGTCGGCTTCAGCCTCGCGGCGCTGGGCGTGCTGTTTGCCTTTGCCCTGATCGTCATGCGCCTGGCCTTCGGCGCCGACTGGGCCGGTGATGGCCTGTTCGTGCTGTTTGCGGTGTTGTTCGTGTTCACCGGTGGCCAGTTCATCGGCATGGGCCTTTTGGGCGAATACCTGGGCCGCATGTACAGCGATGTCCGCGCCCGCCCACGCTTCTTTATTGAAAAAGTGCTGCGCAACCAACCGGCAGCACCGGCTCCAGTCGTCGTGGTCGACGGCCTGGTGTCTTCCCATACGTCTACTTCTTCTTCGGATCAGGTCCAGTCATGAGTTCAAAAGCTGTTGTATTCGCCTACCACGATATTGGTTGCGCAGGCATTGAAGCGCTGCTCAGCGCCGGTTACGACATTGCCGCCGTGTTCACCCATGCCGATGACCCCAAGGAAAACAACTTCTACGGTTCCGTCGCCCAACTCTGCGCCCGCAATGGCATCCCGGTGCATGCACCGGAAGACGCCAACCACCCGCTGTGGATCGAACGCATCGCCAAGCTGAACCCGGAGTACATCTTCTCGTTCTACTACCGCAACCTGCTGAGCGAGCCGCTGTTGGCCACCGCCCGCAAAGGCGCGTTCAACCTGCACGGCTCGTTGCTGCCTAAATACCGTGGCCGCGCCCCGGCCAACTGGGTGCTGGTCAACGGCGAAACCGAAACCGGCGTGACCCTGCATCGCATGGTCAAGCGTGCCGATGCCGGCGCCATCCTGGCCCAGCAGAAAGTCACCATCGAGCGCAGCGATACCGGCCTGAGCCTGCACGCCAAGCTGCGTGATGCGGCCACGGCGCTGCTGCGTGATGCCCTGCCACAGCTGGCCCAGGGCAAGCTGAGCGAAACCGCCCAGGACGAGAGCAAAGCCACCTACTTCGGTCGTCGCACCGCCGCCGATGGCAAGCTGGACTGGAAAAAGCCCGCCGAGCAACTGTTCAACCTGGTACGTGCAGTGACCCAGCCGTACCCGGGCGCCTTCTGCGCCGTGGGCGAGCACAAGTTGATCGTGTGGCAAGCCGACGTGGTCAAGGGCAACGAAGGTCTGGCGCCTGGCCGTGTAATCAGCGTCAACCCGCTGCGCATTGCCTGCGGTGAAGATTCCCTGGTGGTCAAGTTCGGCCAGCGCAACGAAAACGGCCTGTACCTGGCCGGCCCGTCCCTGGCCGATGAACTGGGCCTGGTGGATGGCTCCGTGCTACGCGGCGCCGAGTCGGGTCGCAAGCCGCGCCGTACCCGTGTGCTGATCCTGGGCGTGAACGGTTTTATCGGTAACCACTTGTCCGAGCGCCTGCTGCGTGACGACCGCTACGAAGTCTATGGCCTGGACATCGGCTCCGACGCCATCGAGCGCCTGCGCAGCCACCCCAACTTCCATTACGTGGAAGGCGACATCAGCATCCACACCGAATGGATCGAGTACCACATCAAGAAGTGCGATGTGGTGCTGCCGCTGGTGGCCATCGCCACGCCGATCGAATACACCCGTAACCCGCTGCGTGTGTTCGAACTGGACTTCGAAGAAAACCTCAAGCTGGTGCGCTACTGCGTCAAGTACAACAAGCGCGTGATTTTCCCGTCGACCTCCGAAGTTTATGGCATGTGCCAAGACCAGTATTTCGACGAAGACACCTCCAACCTGGTGGTGGGCCCGGTCAACAAGCAACGCTGGATCTACTCCGTCTCCAAGCAACTGCTGGACCGCGTGATCTGGGCCTACGGCGACAAGGGCCTGAAGTTCACCCTGTTCCGGCCATTCAACTGGATGGGCCCGCGCCTGGACCGCCTGGACTCGGCGCGTATCGGCAGCTCCCGCGCCATTACCCAACTGATCCTGAACCTGGTGGAAGGCACGCCGATCCGTCTGTTCGACGGTGGTGAGCAGAAGCGTTGCTTCACCGACATTGCCGACGGCATCGAAGCCCTGGCACGCATCATTGATAACGACAATGGCGTCTGCGACGGCCAGATCATCAACATCGGCAACCCCGAAAACGAAGCCAGCATTCGCCAGTTGGGCGAAGAGCTGCTGCGTCAGTTCGAGGCTCACCCACTGCGCCACAACTTCCCGCCGTTCGCCGGTTTCCGCGACGTCGAGAGCAAGGCGTTCTACGGCACAGGCTACCAGGACGTGGCGCACCGCAAGCCGAGCATCGACAACGCCAAGCGCCTGCTGAACTGGGAGCCGAGCGTAGAGATGAGCGAAACCATCGGCAACACGCTCGATTTCTTCTTGCGTGAAGCCATGCTTGAAATTGCGGATAAAAAGTAATGCAGGCAGGTCTTCGCATCGACGTCGACACCTACCGCGGCACCCGTGAAGGTGTGCCGCGGTTGCTCGACTCCCTGGCCGAAGCCGGGGTCAAGGCGACGTTCTTCTTCAGTGTCGGGCCGGACAACATGGGGCGTCACTTGTGGCGCCTGATCCGCCCGCAGTTCCTGTGGAAGATGCTGCGCTCCAACGCGGCCGGCCTGTATGGCTGGGACATCTTGCTGGCCGGCACCGCCTGGCCAGGCAAACCGATTGGCCGCGACCTGGGGCATTTGATGCGCCAGGCCAAGGCCGCCGGGCATGAAGTCGGCCTGCACGCCTGGGACCACCACGGCTGGCAGGCCAACACCGGGCGTTGGAGCGAGGCACAGCTGGTCGAGCAGATTCGACGCGGCGTAGACACCTTGAGCGACATCCTCGGCGAGCGCATCGACTGTTCAGCGGCCGCCGGTTGGCGCGCCGATGAGCGCGTGGTGCAAGCCAAGCAAGGCTTCAACTTTCGCTACAACAGCGATTGCCGGGGCACCAGCCTGTTTCGACCAACCTTGGCCGATGGCAGCGCGGGTACCCCACAAATTCCGGTAGACCTGCCGACCTTCGACGAAGTCGTCGGGCCGGTGGTGGCTGCCAACGATTTCAACCGCTTCATTCTTGATCGGTTCAACGCGTCAAAGCTGAACGTCTACACGATCCACGCGGAAGTAGAAGGGATTCTGATGGCCAATGATTTTCGCCAGTTGCTCGCCCAGGCCGGGCAGCGCGGCATCGAGTTCAAACCCTTGGGCGAGCTGTTGCCCGCGGATGTGACCACCCTGCCCCAGCAACAGCTGGTGCGCGGCGCCTTGAGCGGCCGCGAGGGTTGGCTGGGAGTGCAGCAGGCATGATCCGCCGCTGGGCTTTGCCCCTGCTCCTGCTGGCGTTCGCCGTGTTCTACCTGCTGCCGTTGGCCACCCATGGCCTGTGGATTCCCGATGAGACCCGCTATGCGCAAATCAGCCAGGAGATGCTGCTGACCGGCAAGTGGGCCGCGCCGCACTTCATGGGCATTCGCTACTTCGAAAAGCCCGCCGCAGGCTATTGGATGATCGCGCTGGGCCAGGCGATCTTCGGACAGAACCTGTTCGGCGTGCGGTTTGCCTCGGCGTTGAGCACCGGTTTGAGCATTTTGCTGGTGTACCTGGTCTCTCGTCGGTTGTGGAATGATCCGCAAAAAAGCCTGGTCAGCACGTTGCTCTACATGAGCTTCGTCAGCGTGGCCGCGCTGGGCGGCTATGCCAACCTGGACCCGCAGTTCACCTTCTGGGTCAACCTGACGGGCGTGGCCTTGTGGTTCTGTTTCGACAGCACCACGCGGCGCGCGCGCTTGTGGTCATGGGCCTTGCTGGGCCTGGCGTGCGGCATGGGCTTCATGACCAAGGGCTTCCTGGCCTGGTTGCTGCCGGTGCTGGTCGCCCTGCCCTACGCCGTCTGGCAAAAACGTTTTGTCGAGTTGTGCAAATTTGGCCCTGTTGCCGTGGTGGTGGCGATTGCTGTCAGCGTGCCGTGGGCGTTGGCTGTGCACCTGCAAGAGCCGGACTACTGGCATTTCTTTTTCTGGCACGAGCACATCCAACGCTTTGCCGGTGAAGACGCCCAGCACGCCGAACCCTTCTGGTATTACCTGCCGCTGCTGGTAGGGTTCGCGCTGCCGTGGGTCGCGCTGTTGCCGTCCGCGCTCAAGCAGGCCTGGCTGCAGCGGCGCGTGCCGAAAACCGCGTTCCTGCTACTGTGGCTGTTGATGCCCCTGGTCTTTTTCAGCCTGGCCAAAGGCAAGCTGCCCTCCTACATCATGCCGTGCATGCTCCCCCTGGCCTTGCTGATGGGCTCGGCCCTGAGCGACAAACTGGCTCAAGGCCGCGGCCGTGTGCTGCGCATCAATGGCTGGTTGAACCTGGTGATGGGTGTGCTGGTGTTGCTGGCCCTCAGCTGGTTCCAGTTGAAGAATCCGGTCTACGAACCGGGTGAGGAAACCGTCAGCCTGGTGCTGGTGTTCATCTTTTTGTTCGGCTGGATCGTGGTCAATCTGCTGCAAGCGGCACGCCCCTTGGCATTGTGGGCCACGCCGCTGATCGGCAGTGGATTTCTGGTGCTGCTGGTGCCTGCGGCGTTGCCCCATTCGGTGGTTTACAACAAGACCCCGGACCAGTTCATCATTGATCACATCGACGAGTTGCAGCCCAGCGTTGCCCTGCTGAGCAACGACCTGGGCGCCGCGTCGGCGCTGTCCTGGCGCCTCAAACGCCCGGATATCACGCTGTACAACACCTCGGGTGAGGTCAAGTACGGCCTGGCTTACGAGGACACGGCCCCGCGTCTGGTCGACCGTAACCGCATCCAGACGTGGATGGCCGAAACCCGTCGTACCGGTGCGGTGGGCGTGGTGATGCGCGTCAATAGCACCGGCGAAAAGGAAGAACTCGCGCTACTGCCTACTGACGGCAAGCGTTATGCGCAAGGCAAGATCGTGATCCTGATTTTCCCGCAGGTCGCGCCATGATCACCCTGCTGCTACTGCTCACGGCCTGCCTGCTCACCTGCATGGGCCAGGTCTCGCAAAAATTCGCCGTGGAGAGCTGGCGCGGCGTGCCGGACGGCTGGGCACCGAAACTGCGCTCGCCGTGGTTGTGGTCGGCGCTGGTGTGCCTAGGCGTGGGCTTGCTGGTGTGGCTGCTGGTGTTGCAGCGCCTGGAAGTCGGCATTGCCTACCCCATGCTCAGCCTGAATTTTGTGCTGGTCACGCTGATGGCGCGCTTTGTGTTTCACGAACCCATTGATGCCCGTCATTGGCTGGGTGTGGGGCTGGTGATTGCCGGCGTGGTCTTGCTGGGGCGCCAGGTATGAGCCGCATGCGGGGTTTCGCCCTGGCCCTGGGCAGTGTCGGCCTGGTGAGTGGCGCCCAATTGGGCATGCGCTGGAGCATGACGCGCCTGCCGCTGCCCACCCAATGGCTGGCTGCCTTCACGGATAACAGCATCGACCTCGGCGCCCTGGGCGTGGTGATCCTGGCGATCATCGCCTATGCGCTGTCGATGCTGTGCTGGCTCGGCGCACTGAAGCACTTACCCCTGGGCCGCGCCTATTCGCTGCTCAGCATCAGTTACGCGCTGGTGTATTTGCTGGCCGCCAGCCTGCCGGTGTTCAACGAAGATTTTTCGCTTTCAAAAACCCTGGGGGTGGCCTTGGTCATCCTCGGCGTACTGGTTATCAACTCTCGTCGTGCTAGCACCTCAAGTCCCAGGAATACCCCATGAAAATCAGTGTATTTGGTAGTGGTTACGTTGGTCTGGTTCAGGCCACGGTATTAGCCGAAGTCGGTCACGATGTCATTTGCATGGACGTTGACAAGCACAAAGTCGAGTCGCTGCAGAAGGGGCATGTGACCATCTTCGAGCCGGGCCTGGCAGCCATGGTCAAGGACAACCTGGAAAGCGGACGCCTGCGCTTTACCCACGACGAAAAACTCGCCGTCGAGCACGGTGAAGTATTGTTTATTGCTGTGGGCACGCCGTCGGATGAAGACGGTTCGGCCGACTTGAAATACGTGCTGTCGGTGGGTGATGCAGTTGCCCGCCATCGCGTGGCGCCGGTGATCCTGGTGGAGAAATCCACCGTACCGGTGGGCACCGGCGACACGTTGCGTGACCACATCCTCAATAACCTGCGTGCCGCCGGCCGTGAGCTGCAGTTCGATATCGTCTCCAACCCGGAATTCCTCAAGGAAGGCTCCGCCGTTGCCGACTGCCGCCGCCCGGACCGGATCATCATCGGCTGCGAGCGTGAAGAGGTGCGCGACGTGATGCGCGACCTGTACGCACCGTTCAACCGCAACCACGACCGCATCATCTTCATGGACCTGCGCAGCGCAGAACTGACCAAGTACGCCGCCAACTGCATGCTGGCCACCAAGATCAGCTTCATCAACCAGATCGCCGAGTTGGCTGAACACCTGGGTGCCGACATTGAGTCGGTGCGCCTGGGCATCGGTGCCGACTCACGCATCGGCTACCACTTTATCTACCCCGGCTGCGGTTATGGCGGCTCGTGCTTCCCCAAAGACATGCGCGCCCTGATCCACAGCGCCAAGCAGGCCAACTGCTCCAGCGACCTGCTCGAAGCCGTGGAAGCCATCAACCAGCGCCAGAAGAGCAAGTTGTTCGAGCGCATCAACGCGTTCTTCCAGGGCAACCTCAAGGGCAAGACGTTTGCCCTGTGGGGCCTGGCCTTCAAGCCCAACACCGATGACATGCGTGATGCCCCCAGCCGCGTGCTGATGGAAGCGCTGTGGGCTGCCGGCGCCAATGTGCGCGCCTTTGACCCTGAAGCCATGCAGGAAACCCAACGCATCTACGGCGATGACCCGCGCCTGATGCTGATGGGCACCCCGGAATCCACCTTGGGCGGCGCCGATGCGTTGATCGTGTGCACCGAATGGCAGCAATTCAAGGCGCCGGACTTTGACCTGATTCACCAGCGCCTGAAAACCCCGGTGATCTTCGACGGCCGTAACCTGTACGACGGCGAGCGCCTGGCGCGCAAAGGCTTCAAATACTTCCCCATCGGCCGCGGCGATTCCTGCGAGTTGCCGATCCCCCAGCAAAACTGGGTGGAACAGGTCAAGGACGCTTGCTAGGTGAACATCGCCTTACCGTCCGCGCAGCGCGCAACGATCCGCCACCAGTCGCTGGGGCTTGGGCTCTTGGCGCTGGTGCTGTTTATCGTCGGCAACTGGCACCAGGCGATCATCGGCTTTGATTCGCGCTTTGTGCTGTTTGCCCAGGAAATGCTGCGTCACGGGCCGAGTTTCTTTCCCACCACCTATGGTCAGCCGTATGCCGATTACCTGGCGACGTCGACCCTGTTGACGTGGCTGCTGTCGGTGCCCTTGGGCCAGGTCACCAGCCTGACGGCGTGGCTGCCCACTGCGGTCGCGTCGGCGCTGATTGTGGTGCTGGTCTATCGCCTCACTGCGCCCTACTCGCCACGTTGGGGCCTGCTGAGTATCGCGATGCTGCTGCTCAGCAGTACGTTCATCAGCGAAACCCGTGCAGTCTCCCTCGACCAGATGCTCGCCGCCGTGGCGTTGGCGGTGTTCTACCTGGGCTACGCCCATGATCATTTTGCCGCAGCCAAGCGCCTGCATTGGGTGTTTTTGCTGGTGCTGCTGGGGTTTGCCATCCGTGGCCCGATCGGCCTGGTGATCCCTACGGGCGTGTTGTGCAGCTACTACCTGATCAACCGCCAGTGGCGCCAACTGTTCAGCTTCGGCCTGCTGGCACTGGCGCTGCTGGCGGCGTGCGTCGGCCTGTTGCTGCTGCTGGCCAAGCTCAGCGGCGGCGAAGATTTTATGCATGACGTGATTCGCATGCAGTTCCTGGGGCGCATGGATGGCAGCGAAGGCTCCGGCGGCGTGCTGTATTACTTCACCAGCTCCCTGGGCAACTACGCCCTGGCCTATCCAATCGCGTTGTTGGTGCTGCTGGCGGTGCTGATGGGCGGTCGACGTGCGCCGGACCCGGCATTGAAGCTGGTGCTCTACTGCGCGGCAGCCGGTGTGTTGGTGATGCTGGGGCTGTCGGTGCCCCAAGCCAAGAAAGCGCGCTATATCCTGCCGATGTTACCGATGGCCGCGATCATTGCCGCGTATCCCTTCGCGGTCACACAAGGGCGACTGTTTGCGTGGCTGCGCGCCTTGATGCTGGGCATCTGGACGCTGTTGCCAACGCTGTTGGCCATTGGCTTGGTGGTGGCGCGGCGGCGCTATCCGGAACCGCTGGCCGACCTTGAGCTGATCTTCGTCGTGCTTGGCTTGCTACAGGTGCTGGCCCTGCTGGCATTGTTCCGCTCGCGGCTGCGCACCTACGGTCCCGCCTTGGCCGCCGTACTCGCCCTCTGGGCCATCTACATCATGGTGGTTGAACCCCTGGAACGTCAGGTGTACGACACCCGCACCTTCAGCCTCGCCGTCAAGGCACAGGTTCAACAGCAACCGGCGCCGCTGGTGTTGCACGCACTGGGCAAAGACGCGAAAGCCATCAAATTCATGGTCAACTTCGATTGCGACAAGGTTCCGCTGTTTACCCAATTGCCCGCCGAATTGAAACCGGTCCAGGCGCCGGCATGGTTGGTCATGAGCCAGGCTGATTTCCAGGCGCTGGACGATCCGCGCCTGCGTTCAATCACGCCGACGCTTACCGCAGCGTTCGACAAAACCCCCTATGTGTTGCTGCATTTGGCAAAAGCCTCGACGCCTTGAGCGCTTTTCCGCCTGCACTGTAAGAAGAACGCCCACTCCCTCCACGAGTGGGCGACTTTCATCATAGGTACCAAGAAAACACCTACATTTGTTTGCGTAATGGCTGGTGCACTTTCCCTTCCGGTGCTCGGAGCCCAACTGTAGACTCGCTGCCACGTGCACTTACTATCTACCACCCGATCGTCAGGACTGCCCTGAAACGCTTGGGTCAGGGCACTTCACAACAAGGACGTTGTAGGCTGCCCACGCGCGATGGCTTACTTCATTGAGAGGACAATGCCGTGCGAGAAGACCTGTTAACCGTACCCTTACCCAGGCTGGATCGTTTGATGGCATTGCGTGACGCACTGGTGGCGTTAAAGGGGCCGTTGGCCGACGACCCCAGGCTGCGCGAAGACTTGCAAGCGCGCCTGTTCAACGAAGAAACCCATAGTCGCGTGCTGGGCAAAATCAACCCCGCTGCATCCGCGTCCACCGGGCAGATAACCTATGGCGAAGCCGGTTAACTGCATTTATTTTGCATTCAATGTTCATTAATATGCAGTGGCGCCACCAGATCAAGCGCGGCACACTGCGCAGGTTCCTTCCCCCAATATTGGAACCTTCAAAGGGCTGTTCCGGGAAACCAGGCAGGCCTTTTTTTTCGCCCGCTGTTTATGGACCGTCTTTCAATGCTCGCTCGCTGGTTACCCGCTGCAATCAACACCCGTCCCGCCGAATGGAGCCGTGCAGCCATCGGCATGGCCCTGGGCACGCTGTTCAGTGTCTGGGCCTGTGCCCAGGTGTTCGGCATGGAGGTGGCCCTGCACCTGCTCGGCCCTCTTGGCGCATCGGCCGTATTGCTGTTTGCCGTGTCGTCGGGGGCGCTGGCCCAACCCTGGTCGATAATCGGCAGTTACCTGTGTGCAGGCGTCGTCGCGTTGCTGGTCGCCCGCGTCCTGGGGCGCACCTTGGGCAGCGCCTGCCTGGCGGCAGGCATGACGGTGATCCTCATCTGCTGGCTGCGCTGCCTGCACCCGCCGGCCGGCGGCCTGGCCATGACCCTGGTGCTGGCCGATCCGGCATCGGTCGGCCTCGGCTGGTACGAGCTTGCGCCGGTGATGCTAGGGGCCGGCGCCCTGCTCGCCTGCGCGCTGGCCTATAACAATGCCACGCGCACGCGTTATCCCAAGGGGCTTGCCGAGCCTGCCCCGGTTATCCTGGGCACTGCCACCGCCGTGAGCGAGCCGAGCATCACGGCAGCCGACCTCAAGCTAGCGTTGGCCGAGATGGAGCAGTTCTACGATGTCGAACCGACAGAGCTTGAACAACTGATCCACGCCGCCGAGGGCCATGCCCGGCGTCGCAGTATCGGTGAGGTCCTGGCCAGCCGGGTGGTTTGAGCGACACTGCATAAATGCAACAACGACCTGCATGATTCCAAGTTGTACGAGGCAAATTTGCACTGGTACGATCACGAGAGAGTTCGCCCGCGAACGTCTTGATAAAGAACAATAAAAGCAGGGAGTTAGAGATGACTGCTCAGGTTTCATCCCAAGCAAGCCACGCCGAGATCCAGCAGGATGCAGTTCTGGCACAGGTGCGTAACCATATCGGCCACCTCACCCTCAACCGCCCCGCAGGCCTTAACGCCATCACCCTGAACATGGTCCGCCAATTGGCCGCGCACTTGCAGGTCTGGGCCGACGACCCTGAGGTCTATGCCATCGTCCTGCGCGGCGCCGGTGAGAAGGCCTTTTGCGCCGGTGGCGACATCCGTTCGCTGTACGACAGCTTCAAGCAAGGCGACACCCTGCACCAGGATTTCTTCGTCGAGGAATATGCCCTCGACCTTGCCATCCACCATTACCGTAAACCCGTACTGGCGTTGATGGACGGCTTCGTACTCGGCGGTGGCATGGGCCTGGTGCAAGGCGCGGACCTGCGGGTGGTCACCGAACGCAGCCGCCTGGCAATGCCGGAAGTGGCCATCGGGTACTTCCCGGATGTGGGCGGCAGTTATTTCCTCTCGCGTATTCCTGGCGAACTGGGCACCTACCTTGGGGTGACCGGCGTGCAAATCCGCGCGGCGGATGCCTTGTATTGCGGGCTGGCGGACTGGTATATCGACAGCGCCAAGCTGGTTGAACTGGATCAGAAGCTCGACCGTCTGCAATGGAGCGAGTCTCCCCTCAAGGACTTGCAAGGCGCACTTGCCAGGCTGGCCGTGCAGCAATTGCCCGACGCCCCGCTGGCGGCCTTGCGCCCGGCCATTGACCACTTTTTCGGGTTGCCGGACGTGCCCAGCATCGTCGAGCAACTGCAACAAGTCACCGTGGCCGATAGCCATGACTGGGCGCTGACCACCGCCAACCTCATGCAGACCCGCTCGCCCCTGGCCATGGCCGTGACCCTGGAGATGCTGCGCCGTGGCCGCCACCTGCCACTGGAACACTGCTTTGCCCTCGAACTGCACCTGGACCGCCAATGGTTCGAGCGCGGCGACCTGATCGAAGGGGTTCGCGCCCTGATCATAGACAAGGACAAGACGCCGAAGTGGAACCCGCCCACCCTCCATGCGCTGGATGCCAGCCATGTGGAGAGCTTCTTCCGCGACTTCGCGCAGATCGAGAAATAAGCCATGCAAGATCTTGAATACACTGAAGAACAAGTGATGATCCGCGACATGGCGCGGGATTTTGCCCGTGGCGAAATCGCCCCCTACTCCCAAGCCTGGGAAAAAGCCGGCTGGATCGACGACGCCCTGGTGGCGAAGATGGGGGAGCTGGGCCTGCTGGGCATGGTGGTCCCGGAAGAATGGGGTGGCACCTATGTCGATTACGTGGCCTACGCCCTGGCCGTGGAGGAAATATCCGCCGGTGACGGCGCCACTGGCGCCTTGATGAGCATCCATAATTCAGTCGGTTGCGGGCCGATCCTCAACTACGGCACCACCGAACAGAAACACACCTGGCTGGCCGAACTCGCCAGCGGCCAGGCCATCGGTTGCTTCTGCCTGACCGAGCCCCAGGCCGGCTCCGAAGCCCATAACCTGCGCACACGCGCCGAACTGCGTGATGGCCAATGGGTCATCAATGGCGCCAAACAGTTCGTCAGCAACGGCAAGCGCGCCAAATTGGCCATCGTGTTCGCCGTGACCGACCCGGAACTGGGCAAGAAAGGCATTTCGGCGTTCCTGGTGCCGACCGACACCCCAGGTTTCGTGGTCGACCGCACCGAGCACAAGATGGGCATTCGTGCGTCAGACACCTGCGCCGTCACCCTCAACCAATGCAAGGTTCCCGAAGCCAACCTGCTGGGTGAGCGCGGCAAGGGGCTGGCCATCGCCCTCTCCAACCTGGAAGGCGGCCGCATTGGTATCGCCGCCCAGGCCCTGGGCATCGCCCGCGCCGCGTTTGAAGCCGCGCTGGCCTACGCCCGTGATCGGGTGCAGTTCGACAAGGCAATCATCGAACACCAGAGCGTGGCCAACCTGCTGGCCGACATGCAAACCCAGCTCAACGCTGCGCGCCTGCTGATCCTCCACGCCGCGCGCCTGCGCACCGCCGGCAAACCCTGCTTGTCCGAAGCCTCCCAGGCCAAGCTGTTCGCCTCGGAAATGGCCGAGCGGGTCTGCTCCAAGGCAATGCAGATTCATGGAGGGTATGGGTATCTGGAGGATTACCCGGTGGAGCGTTACTACCGGGACGCACGGATCACGCAGATTTACGAAGGCACCAGCGAGATTCAGCGGATGGTGATTGCCAGGGAGTTGAAAAACTACCAGCTCTGATGGGCATGACCCAAAGCCCCGTGGGAGCTGGCTTGCCTGCGATGCAGACACCTCGGTACATCATAAACCGAGGCGATGCCATCGCAGGCATGCCAGCTCCCACCTTTGCTTTGCGGCGTTTGGCAGGGGTTACTTATCCTTGAATTCCGGCGCCCGCTTGGCCACGAATGCGGCCATGCCTTCTTTCTGGTCCTGGGTCGCGAACGCCGCATGGAACACCCGGCGCTCAAAGCGCACGCCTTCGGACAGGCTGACTTCAAACGCACGGTTCACGCTTTCCTTGACCATCATGCTGATCGGTACGGATTTACCGGCGATCAGGGCGGCCACTTTCAGCGCTTCTTCCAGCAATTCATCGGCGGGCACGATGCGCGCCACGATCCCGCAGCGCTCGGCCTCTACCGCGTCGATAAAACGCCCGGTCAAGCACATCTCCATGGCCTTGGCCTTGCCCACTGCACGGGTCAGGCGCTGGGTGCCGCCCATGCCTGGCAGCACGCCCAGGTTGATTTCCGGCTGGCCGAACTTGGCAGTGTCGCCGGCGAGGATAAAGTCGCACATCAAGGCCAGTTCGCAGCCGCCGCCCAGGGCGAAGCCATTCACGGCGGCGATGATCGGCTTGCGGCGGTTGGCCACGCGGTCGCTGTCGCTGAACAAGTCGTCCATGTAGATCTGCGGGTAGGTCAGCTCGGCCATTTCCTTGATGTCGGCACCGGCCGCGAAGGCTTTTTTCGAGCCAGTCAGCACGATGCAGCCAATTTCAGGGTTGGCTTCCAGGCTGTCCAGCGCCTGGTTCAGCTCACTGACCAGTTGTGCATTCAAAGCGTTCAGGGCGTTGGGGCGGTTAAGCGTGATCAGCCCCACACGGCCCTGGACGTCAAGCAGGATGGTTTCGTAACTCATATCGGCTCCTTAAAGATTGCGTGAGATGACCATGCGTTGAATATCGCTGGTGCCTTCGTAAATCTGGCAGACCCGCACATCGCGGTAGATCCGCTCCAGGGGAAAGTCGTTCAGGTAACCGTAACCGCCCAGGGTTTGCAAGGCGGCCGAGCAGACTTTCTCGGCCATTTCGGACGCAAACAGCTTGGCCATGGACGCTTCCACCAGCGCCGGCTTGCCACTGTCACGCAGGGCGGCGGCGTAATGCACCATCTGCCGGGCGACGGCGATCTGGGTGGCCATGTCGGCCAGGCGAAAGGCCACGGCCTGGTGTTCGACCAACGGCTTGCCAAAGCTTTCACGCTCACGGGCATAGTCGCGGGCCGCTTCGAAGGCGGCACGGGCCATGCCCACCGACTGGGAGGCGATGCCCACGCGGCCACCTTCCAGGTTGGCCAAGGCGATTTTGTAGCCCTCGCCCTCCTCGCCCAGACGGTTGGCCACCGGTACTTTCACGTCTTCAAACAGGATCTGGCAAGTGTCCGAGGCATGCTGCCCCAGCTTGTCTTCCACCCGTGCCACGGTATAACCGGGCGAATCGGTGGGCACGATAAACGCGCTGATCCCACGCTTGCCTGCGGCGGGGTCGGTGACCGCAAACACAATCACGATCCCGGCGTTTTGCCCGGAGGTGATGAACTGTTTGCAGCCGTTGAGTACATAGTGGTCGCCTTCAAGGCGCGCACGGGTTTTCAGGCTGCTGGCATCGGAGCCTGCCTGGGGTTCGGTCAGCGCGAAGGCACCGAGCATGGCGCCACTGGCCAGGGGCGTGAGGAACTGCTCTTTCTGCTGGTCATTGCCAAACTTGAGGATCGGCACACAACCCACCGAGTTGTGCACGCTCATGATCGTGGAGCAGGCACCGTCGCCGGCGGCGATTTCTTCCAGGGCCATGGCGTAGGCCAGGTAGCCAGTGTCGCAACCGCCCCACTGTTCCGGGACCAGCATGCCGAAAAAGCCCAGTTCGGCCATTTGCGCAATGGCCTCCTTGGGAAAACGATGCTCGCGGTCCCACTCGGCGGCGAAGGGTTTCAAACGTTCCTGGGCAAATTGCCGGGCGGCGTCGCTGATCTGCAGTTGTTCGTCATTGGGCAACATAGGTCATCCTCAATACAAGCATTCAACGGCCATGGCCGTGGCTTCACCGCCGCCAATGCAGATAGCGGCGACGCCACGCTTGAGGCCCTTCTGGCGCAGGGCCGCAAGCAACGTCACCAGGATGCGTGCGCCGGAGGCACCAATGGGGTGGCCCAATGCACAGGCACCACCATGCACGTTGACCTTGTCATGGGGAATCTCCAGCTTGCTCATGGTCACCAGGCTGACCACGGCGAAGGCCTCGTTGATTTCGAACAGGTCCACCTCGTCGAGGCTCCAGCCGGTCTTGCTCATCAGTTTGCGAATCGCCCCCACCGGCGCCACCGGAAACAGCCCAGGCTCATCGGCAAACGCGGCGTGCCCGTGGATCACTGCCAACGGCTTGAGGCCGCGCTTGAGCGCCTGGGACTCACGCATCAGCAACAACGCCGCGGCGCCATCGGAGATCGAGCTGGAGTTGGCTGCTGTCACTGTACCGCCGTCACGGAACGCCGGTTTCAGGCTGGCAATCTTGTCCAGCCTGGCTTTCGGCGGTTGCTCATCGTGCAGAATGGTTTTTTGTTCTTTGCCCACGGTGACCTGCACCGGGACGATTTCACTGGCAAAGCTGCCGTGGGTGATAGCCTCTTGTGCGCGGGTCAGGGAAGCGATGGCAAACGCGTCCTGAGCTTCACGGGTAAAACCATTGTGCTCGGCGCAGTCCTCGGCAAAGGTGCCCATCAGGCGCCCCTTGTCGTAGGCATCTTCAAGGCCGTCGAGGAACATATGGTCCAGCACCTTGCCGTGGCCCATGCGGTAGCCGCTGCGCGCACGGTCCAGCAGGTACGGGGCGTTGGACATGCTTTCCATGCCGCCCGCGATCACCACATCGACACTGCCAGCGCGCAGCGAATCGTGGGCCAGAATCGTCGCTTCCATGCCGGAACCGCACATTTTGTTGAGGGTGGTGCAGCGCGTGCCCTTGTCCAGCCCGGCGCCCAAGGCAGCCTGGCGAGCAGGCGCTTGCCCAAGCCCGGCGGGCAGTACACAGCCAAACAGCACTTCGTCGACGGCATCGGTGGCGATACCGGCACGCTCGACCGCCGCACGAATGGCGGCTGCGCCCAGTTGCGGCGCGGTCAGGCTTTTGAGGTCGCCCTGGAACCCGCCCATGGGCGTGCGCACGGCGCTGACAATAACAATTGGATCGTTCATAGCCATTGCTCCTATTTGGCGGCCATGCGCAAGGCACCGTCGAGACGGATCACCTCACCATTAAGCATGCTGTTTTCAATGATGTGGCGTACCAGCGCGGCATATTCGGCGGGTTTGCCCAGGCGTGGCGGGAACGGCACGCCGGCAGCCAGGGAGTTGCGGACTTCGTCGGTCATGCCGGCCATCATCGGGGTTTCGAAAATGCCGGGTGCAATGGTCATCACCCGGATACCAAAGCGCGCCAGTTCCCGCGCGGCAGGCAAGGTGAGGCTGGCGATCGCGCCCTTGGACGCGGCGTACGCAGCCTGGCCGATCTGCCCATCGAATGCCGCCACCGAGGCGGTATTAATGATGATGCCCCGCTCGCCGTCGGCATTCGCCTCGGTTTCAGCGATCGCCGCAGCGGCCAGGCGCAGCAGGTTGAAACTGCCGATCAAGTTGACGTTGATGACTTGGGCAAAGCTCGCCAGGCCGTGCGGGCCGTTCTTGCCGAGGATCTTCTCGCCACGCACGACACCCGCGCAGTTGACCAGGCCGTGCAAGCCCCCAAAGGCCTCGACCGCCGCCGTCACGGCCGCTTCTGCAGCGGCTTCCTGGCTGATGTCCGCCACGGCGCTGCGGGCATTGTCGCCCAGTTGCTTGGCCTTGGCAGTCACGGCGTCGGCGTTCAAGTCCACCAGCATCACCTTGGCACCCGCGGCGACCAGCATTTCGGCCGTGGCCGCGCCGAGGCCCGACGCGCCGCCGCTGACCAGGAATACCTTGTTTTCAATCTGCATCGTTGTTTCCTTTTAAAAGGGTCAAGCTACGGCCGCCTGGGCCTTGGCTATTTCCTGATTGCGCAAAATAAAGCGTTGCAGCTTGCCGCTCGGGGTCTTGGGCAAGTCGCTGACAAATTCGATTTCCCGCGGGTACGCATGGGCGGCCAGGCGCTGGCGCACATGCAGGCGCAGCTCTTCAGCCAGCTCCGGGGTGGCGCGGTATTGCTCGCTGATCACCACAAAGGCTTTGACCAGCTCAGTGCGCTCCGGGCAAGGCTTGCCGACCACGGCAGCCTCGACCACCGCCGGGTGTTCGACCAATGCGCTTTCCACGTCGAAGGGGCCCACGCGGTAGCCGGATGTAGTGATCACGTCGTCGCTGCGTCCGACAAAGCTGATGCTGCCGTCCGGGTTCAGCTCCACGGTATCGCCGCTGAGGTAGTACTTGCCGACGAACGCCTTGGTTTTCACGCCGTCGTACCCGGCAAACCAGCACATAGGCGATTGCTCGCGGTCGATGGCCAGGATGCCGGGTTGGCCGGCTGGCAGCTCCTGATGGTTGTCATCCAGCACCACGATGCGATGCCCTGGCGAGGCAAAACCCGCCGAGCCCACATGCACCGGATGCGCCAAACCATGGTGATTGCACAGCACCATGCCCAGCTCGGTCTGGCCGTAATGGTCGTGGATGGTCACGCCCAGGTGGTCGGCGAACCAGCGGATCACCTCTGGGTTCAAAGGCTCACCGGCGCTGCTGACGATGCGCAGCTTGCCCTTGATCGAACCGGCGAACTGTTCGCCACCGGCAATCAACAGCCGATACGCCGTGGGCGAACCGGTCAGGTTGGTGATCGCGTATTTATTGATGACCCGGCAGGTGCTTTCCAGGGTGAACGGGCCATCGTAGAAGGTGATCGGGTGCCCCATGGACAACGGCCCGGTCACGCCGAAATAGATGCCATAGGCCCAGCCAGGGTCGGCAACGTTCCAGAATGCGTCCTCGGGGCGCAAGTCCACGGCGTCGCGCATGTAGCCCTGGAACGCGACGATGGCCTTGAGCGGTACCGACAGCGCCTTGGACGGGCCGGTGGTGCCGGAGGTGAACATCAGCAGGAACGGCTCCTCTGCGCCCAGCAGCACCGGCTCGCAGTGAGAAGAGTAGCTGGGCAGTTCGGCCCAGAAGCTGTAGTCGCCCCGCACGATACCTTCGCCCTTGGCTCCGGCGACCGTGACGATGGTCGGGCAGTCGGCGACTTCCGCCAGCTTGGGACGGTTCACTGCATCGGTGACCACCAGCGCTGCGCCCGAGCTGTTCAAGCGATGTTCAATTGCCTTGGGTCCGAACGCGGTAAACAGCGGCTGATAGACCGCGCCGATGCGCCACGTCGCCAGCACGACCACCAACAATTCGGCAGTACGGGGCAACAGGCCCGCCACCTTGTCACCGCGCTTGACGCCCTGGGCCAAGAGGAAGTTGGCGAAACGCGCGGCCTGCTCTTGCAGTTCGGTAAAGGTTGACGTGGCGCTGCGTCCGTCCTTGCCCTCCCAGAACAACGCGATGCGCCCCGGCAACGCGTGACGGTCACAGCATTCCACGCAGGCATTGAGCGCTTGCAGGTTGCCGGCCAGTGCGGCGTCGACGGTGTGCTGGTAATCAAACTCGGTGGTGGCAGCCAAATACTCACGCATCGCTTCCTATCCTTCTGTGTTTTTATTTTCAGGACGTTTTCAACTCCAGAAAAGCGCTGAAATAGTCGCTCCAGAGCGGCGCAGCGGCAATGGTCAAAGCTTTCAACTTGGCTGACTGGTTTGGCCAGTCCGTAGCGAAACGCGGGGGGCTTTTTCGCTTTTCGGTGGGAGCGGGCTGGCCCGCGAAGGCGGTGGGTCAGTCACCACAGCTGTCACTGCACCACCGCTTTCGCAGGCAAGCCAGCTCCCACAGGGTTATGTACTGCCCGGCTCCCATGTTAGTCATTGAGTCGACTGATCAGGCGGTCGATCCAAGTGATTGGACGCGATGCATAGCAGCTTCTAATCTGAACGCCTGCACGCCACAGAAGCCCTCCATGATCGTTCGCCCTAAACCCAACGTCCTGGGTATCCTGTTCTCCCTCAAAGGCTCCATTGCCAAGCGCATTGCCTGGCGCAGCCTGCTGGTCACGCTGTTGGCCTCGGTCATCGTGCTGGTGGAAACCCTGCACCCCGCCTATTTTTCCAAGGTCAACGCTACGCCCTTCACCTTGTTGGGCCTGTCACTGTCGATCTTCATGAGTTTTCGCAACAACGCCTGCTACGACCGTTGGTGGGAGGGCCGCAAGCAACTGGGACAAATGGTCATTGACGTGCGCTCGCTGATTCGCGAGACCCAGGTGCTGGGGGACACCGCCGAGCGTGCTGGCCTGCTGCGCGGCCTGTGCGGTTTTGCCCATGGCTTGGTCGCGCATTTGCGCCATGAAGATCAAGCCCGGGCGATACACCCTTGGATCAGCATGCCAGTGGGCCACCCCAACTTGCCGGACAGCGTGCTGCAAACGGTCGGTGCGCGCTTTTCGGTCCTGGCACAACAGGGCGTGATCAGCGAATGGCGCTACACCCAACTGGAAGCCCGGCTAGTCAGCCTGAGCCAGGTGCAGGCGGCATGCGAGCGCATCAAGACCACGCCACTGCCCTTTCCCTACACCCTGCTGTTGCACCGCACCATTTACCTGTTCTGCATCTTGCTGCCATTCGCCATGGCCGAGCCACTTGGCTGGTTGACGCCAGTGTTCACCGCGATTGTCAGCTACACCTTCTTTGGCCTGGATGCGATTGGCGACGAATTGGAAGACCCCTTCGGCTTCGACGAAAACGACTTGCCGTGTGATGCTATCCTGCGGACATTGGAGCGCGAGATCCTCGCCGCCCTTGGTGAAGTCAACCTGCCGCCAGCGTTGGAGCCAGCGGACTACGTGCTGACCTGACGCGGGTTTGACACTCGCCTCGCACTGACCGAAGCTTGGAACTTTGCTGCCCAAGCTTTCGGACGCCTGCATGTCAAAGTCACGCCGTTACTCCATCATCGGCCTGTGCGCCCTGTTGTTGATCGTACTGATCACCTGGTTTTTCTCCCGCACCCCTGCAGTGGCCGTACCCCCAGCCATCGCCCATGGCTATTCCAAGGCCTTGAAGCAGGCGCATAACGGCGAGCCCGGCGCCGCACGTGTGTTGTACCAACAGTTGGGCCGGCCGGACCTGTCGCCCGAGCGCCGCGCCGCCTTGCATGCTGAGCTGCCCAATTACCCCAGCCCCCAGGCGCTGAAGCTGGCCGATAAAGACCTCGCCAATGAGTCGGCGCTGGTGCGCGAAGCCGCTATTCACAGCATCGTCGGCCTAGTGCCCACTGGCCAGCGCACCTTACTGCTCGGCCCGGTGCTGGACGATCCGGAACAATCGGTGCGCTTTGCCGCCGCCAACGCCTTGCTGGGCCTGTCGCCCGATACACTGGGTTTGTACTTTGGCCCACTGCAGCAGGTGCTCGATGAATTCGTGACAACGCTCAAGGCCCAGCCCGAAACCGCTGAAGGCTGGATTCAATTGGCGCGCCTGTACATCCACAGCGCCCTGCTGCCGGAGGCGCAAAACGCCCTGGAGCAGGCAATGCGCTTGCAGCCGGACAACCTGCAAGCGGTGGTATCGCAAATCGAACTGCTGGACAAGCAAGGCAAGACCGACGAGTCGCGCCAACTGCTGGCCCGGCAACTGGCGGCGCATCCGGAGTCGGCCTACCTGCAACATGCCTTGGGCATGTGGCTGTTGCACCATGGCGAGCGCCCCTACGCCCTGCTCGGCCTGTCCAAGGCGGTGGAGCTTGCGCCGGACAACCCGGATTATCGCTATGACCTGGCCACCACCCTGCACGCCCAGGACGAAGTAGAGGCGGCCCAGCGCCAGTTGGAAGAAATCGTCCAGCGGCATCCCGCCAATCGCAAAGCCCGCGTGTTGCTGGTCAATTACTGGAAAGAGACCGGGCAGTTGCAGAACGTTCAGGTGCTGCTCGCCCAACTGGAGCAACAGAACCCGGATGATCCGGCGCTACAACAGGGCCTCTGATAGGCGATCAGCTCAGCACTGCAAAAAAACGTGTAAAGCGACCTCTCTTCGTACAATTCATCCAAAACGTTGAACCGCTAGTGGCCACTACGGTCAAGTGAATATGGCACGTCCCAGTCGGCGTGCCCCTCTACTTGTACGTGACCTGAGGGCACTTCTTGAGTACATCCAAACAGCTGTTGAGTGAAAAGGCGGCCACCGGCGTCGAAGGTCTTGATGACATTCTTGCCGGGGGGCTATCGCGAAGCCACGTGTTTTTGCTCGAAGGCGAACCCGGCACCGGTAAAACCACCGTGGCCCTGCATTTTCTGCGGGCCGGTGCGCAGAACGGCGAACGTTGCTTATATATCACCCTGTCCGAAACCGAGCACGAACTGCGCCAGGGTGCCAAATCCCACGGCTGGGACTTGGATGAGCATATTCATATCTTCGAGCTGACCCCACCGGAAAGCCTGCTCAACGCCGATCACCAGCAAAGCCTGCTGTACTCCTCCGACCTGGAGCTGGGTGAAGCCACCCGCCAGATCTTTGAAGTGGTAGAGCGGGTCAAGCCGACCCGCGTGGTGGTCGACAGCCTGTCTGAGATCCGCCTTCTGGCGCAAAGCTCGTTGCGCTATCGCCGGCAGATCCTGGCGATCAAGCACTACTTCGTGCGTTATGACGCCACCGTGTTACTGCTGGATGACTTGACCACCGAATCCCTGGATAAGACCGTGCACAGCGTTGCGCACGGGGTGATTCGCCTGGAGGAGCTGACGCCCAACTATGGCGCCGAGCGTCGGCGTATCCGTGTGGTCAAGTACCGGGGCCAGAAATACCGTGGCGGCTTCCACGACTTCACCATCATGGGCGACGGCATTCACGTATTCCCGCGCCTGGTGGCGGCCGAACATCGCGGCGGTTACAACCGTCAAACCTTGAGCAGCGGTATCGAGGAGTTGGATTCTCTGCTCGGCGGGGGGATCGAGACCGGCTCCAGCAGCCTGATTCTCGGCCCGGCCGGTACCGGCAAGTCTTTGATCTCGATGATCTTCGCTGCCGCCGCCGTGGCCCGTGGCGAAAAGGCTGCGCTGTTCATCTTCGATGAAGAGCTGGGCCTGCTGTTCGAGCGCATGAAGAACATGGGCATCGACCTCGCCGCCTTACGAGACACCGGAAACCTGCTGATCGAACAGGTCGACGCGGCCGAACTCTCCCCCGGCGAATTTTCCCACCGGGTTCGCCGCTGCGTGGATGAGCGCGGTATCAAGACCGTGGTCATCGACAGTATCAACGGCTACCAGGCGGCCATGCCCGAAGAAAACGCGCTGATCCTGCATATGCATGAACTGCTGCTGTACCTTAACCGCCGTGGTGCAGCCACCTTCATGACGGTGGCCCAGCACGGCCTGGTCGGCGACATGCAGACGCCGGTCGACATCACCTACCTGGCCGACACCGTGATCTTGCTGCGTTATTTCGAGGCCCTGGGTAAAGTTCGCCGGGCCATTTCGGTCATCAAAAAAAGAACGGGCTCCCACGAGTCGACCATTCGTGAATATCGCATCGGCAGCCGCGGTATGACGGTAGGTGTACCCCTGGATAACTTCCAGGGTGTGCTGCGGGGCATTCCAACCTATATGGGTGCCGGCTCCCCTCTGCTCAAGGATGAGGGCTAGTGCCGGCCCTGTCTCCCGTCTACGAGCGTGCCATCGTGCTGGCGCCCATGGGCCGCGATGGCTCATTGGCGCTGATGATGCTTAACGAAGCCGGCTACAGCGGGATTGTCGCCAACAGCCTGGCCGCTCTGTGCGAAGAGCTGACGCAAGGCGCCGGCCTGCTCATCATTGCGGCTGAGGCACTGCGTGGCGTCGACCTTGAGCCGTTACTCGAGCTGTTGCATCAGCAACCGGCCTGGTCCGACCTGCCTATCGTGCTGATGACCCAGCATGGCGGCAAAGAGCAGAACGGCTCGACGCGGCTGAGCGGCTTGCTGGGCAACGTCACGTTTCTGGAGCGGCCGTTCCATCCCATCACCTTGATCAGTCTGGTGAGCGCGGCCCTGCGCGGTCGACGGCGCCAGTACGAAGCGCGGGACCGGTTGATTGACTTGAGCGAGAGTGAGTTGCGTCTCCAGCGCACTTTGGAAACGCTTGAGCA
Source organism: Pseudomonas sp. FSL W5-0203 (assembly GCF_001896155.1). Lineage (NCBI taxonomy): Bacteria > Pseudomonadati > Pseudomonadota > Gammaproteobacteria > Pseudomonadales > Pseudomonadaceae > Pseudomonas > Pseudomonas sp. FSL W5-0203. The sequence continues at coordinate 3,813 of NZ_MPOR01000022.1, read as the reverse complement.
GCAAGTGGAGGAACGCACCGCCCAACTGCGTCACAATGAAGAAGCCCTGCGTCAATCGCAGAAAATGGAAGCCGTTGGCCAGTTGACCGGGGGTATCGCCCATGACTTCAACAATATGCTTACCGGCATTATCGGTAGCCTGGAACTGCTACGCCGACGTGTGTCCCGGGGCAAACTGGATGACCTGGACAGCCTGATCGACCTGGGCGTGACCTCGGCCAACCGCGCGGCGAGCCTCACCCATCGACTGTTGGCGTTCTCCCGTCGACAATCACTGGACTCCAAGCCTGTGCAGATCAACCAGTTGGTCACGTCCATGGGCGAATTATTGCAACGCAGCATCAACGAAAGTATCAACCTGGACATGCGCCTGAGCGACGCCTTGTGGACGGCCGAGGCCGACCCGAACCAGCTCGAAAGCGCCCTGCTCAACCTGGTGATCAACGCGCGCGACGCCATGCCCACGGGTGGCACGCTGACCGTGGAGACCACCAATCGTCACCTCGACAGTGTCTTTACCGCCGCCTACGGCACCTTGACCCCGGGCGACTACGTAGAACTGAGTGTCAGCGACAACGGTTGCGGCATACCGCAACACCTGATGGATCGCGTGTTTGATCCGTTTTTTACCACCAAACCCATCGGCCAAGGCACCGGTCTTGGGCTGTCGATGATCTACGGCTTCGCTCGCCAGTCTCGTGGGCATGTGACCATCCACAGCGAAGTCGGCAAAGGTACGACGGTCAGTTTGTTCCTGCCGCGCTTTATCGGTGAGCCCCAAGCTCAGGAGCCGCTCAACCCGACATTGCTGCCGTTTGCCAATGCAGGGGAAACGGTGTTGATCGTCGAGGATGATCCCGCAGTTCGGGTGTTGGTCAGCGCGGTGCTCAAAGAACTGGGTTACGGGTTTATCGAGGCTGGGGACGCGAATGCGGCGGTGCCGATCATTGAATCCGAACAGCGCATCGACCTGATGATCAGCGACGTCGGTTTGCCGGGGATGAACGGCCGACAACTGGCGGAAATCGGCCGGCAGATTTGTCCGGAACTCAAAGTATTGTTTATTACCGGATACGCCGAGCACGCCGCGGTGCGGGGTGGCTTCCTGGACCCGGGGATGCAACTGATCACCAAGCCTTTTACGTTTGATTTGTTGACGGCCAAGGTGCGGGAGATGATCCAGGCGTAGAGCGGCCACATGTGGCAATAAGTCGTCACGGTTTAGCAGGCAGCAGATGGAATCGATGTGAGTTTTTTTCCACATACGTTGGCGAATAACGCACTACCCACATCGACCAGGAATATTTCTGATGACTGCCATTTCCAATTCACGCTTTTCCGAGCTTTATACGCCCCAACTGGCAAGCGCCGTTCCACAACCGCAATCTGCCCGCCTCGAGGTCGCGACAGAGCTTCCGGGAACAAGACAAACCTCTCTGCAAGATAAGGATCAGTGGTTAGCCAGCATATACGGTGGTACGTTGCGAGATTTGTTGGGTGACAATCAAGACTATCGCGAAGTTGAAGTTGACAGAATCCCGTAGAATTCGTCCTTAGGGCAGACGCGTGCGCTGATGCTTAAACTACTTGGAAGCCCTGCGTTCAAGGACTGGGCCAAGCAGAATGATGTAGACCTATCAAAGCCGCTTACTATCAATGTCGACAGCGGTACCCTCGACGTCACGACCACGGGGGCCAAACAGCGAAACCCCTTCGACTTTTCACCGCCCACGCCCACCGCCAAATCCTTGGATATTCACAGCTTTACGGGTTGGCCCCTGCTCATGAGTGTTGCCAAAACGCTGGCAGGCCCCGGCAATGTCGTAAGTTTCGATACCGCATCCACCGCGACCACCGCAACGATCGCAGACATCGCACGGTTTCATGGTCATGCCGTGCCCTCCGACCGCATACTATCGCCTTCTCAGCGACAGGCATCCATCCAGCAGCTACTTGATAAACTGCAGGATCCGGATTCTGACACCTACAATGAGAGGTTTAATTTCCCTCCCCAGCAATACCTGAATAATCAAGTGTCGGAGTTGGGGGATCTGAACAATCGAAATGCCGTGATTGGGGTAATATCAAACGTCGTAAACGAAAAAGCTAAGGACCTTGAGGACCTGGAGGCCGAGCTCCAATTCTGGCAAAAAAGATCTGGTTACGAAGAAACTGTCGAAGAGCTCAAGCTAACCATTAAGCAGCGGTTGCAAAGTGTTCTGGATACGCCAGTTGAGATAGATCCCACCTCTTCCTACTTCCGGGACCACAATCTGAAACCGGATGTGGCGGTGACGCTGCGCGACTACCTCGTAGGGCATGGCGTATTGCTTCCAACTAATGCGTCGGAGTTAAAGAACATTGCGCAGTCGTTGGCAAACCCTCCCATTGAAAAACCGGCGCATGGCAATCTAGGTGGGGCGCACTCATGGCCAACGCCGATGAGCAATGATGATCGGCGTGCACTTGCCGCCATGACCAGTAAGTTTTTGGAAGGTCAGCCAGAAAACACCTTGCTCGCCTATTTGACCCGTGGAATTGATTATCAGCAGGGTCTTTCCGAAGACTTTCGGGATAATCGCAGTCGCGCCATTGACAGAGTCCTCGGGTTTTCCAATGTTCAGAAATTCGCCCTCGCCGCTGAACGTGAACTTGGCGAAATTGCATCGCCTAACGTGATCGCTGATTGGATGTTGACAGCGCTCTACGACTCGTTGGACCCCCTCAGCATCAACGCAACTTCACCCGATTCGAACAGGACTAAAGTTGCAGGCTTCGACCTGGCCAACATGAACCTCTCCGGAATGAACGCCCAAGACATATACGCAACGCTGTCTGATCACTTGCGCGAAACCGGAGTGACGAACCATTACAACGGCGTGCTGGCCATGGAAGTTCTATTGGCCCGCAAGGCTCCGGAACTCCTGGTCAAAGACATACCCGAAACATTGACCAAGGGTACCCACTCTTGGGTCAGTTTCGTTACGGCAGTAGCCCGTATAGAGGCTGAGGCTCCTGGCTCGACCAGCCGAATGACGTATGCCCAAGTCATGATGCGACATGAACTGGCGCCAATAACGCTGGCAGACAAACTGGTTGAGCAGCAGGCTCAAACGGACGCCCTGAAAGACTGGGGCGTTTACAATGGTGTGCTGACCAGGAGCAGCACAGATCAATACTCAGAAGAAGATATGGCAAAGGTGCGCGCTGCATTCAATGAGCAGATGCATCAGTTGAATGAGTCTTCCAAGACGTTTGCGACGCCGTTCCCTGTGCTGCATGAAATGGCAGTGGCCAGCATCAAAGAGCAAAATCCGCACTTGTCGGAAGAGCAAATCAAACGAAAAGTGCTGACACCAAAGGACTCTGGCTTTTTGGAGTTTCCAGGGCCCTACTCATTGGTGGATATATTGATTAACGCGGAGCGACACCATAAGGATGTCGCTTTGGATAGCTATACATCCAGCGATAAAGATATCGACCTTAGCACCATCGCCTTGCGAAAATTTACAAACAGCTTCGTAGTGTCTACCTTCGAAGCACAGCTTTCTGTTTTATTCGATCGCTTTGAACGAGCCACGCAAACGCAAGTCAAGAACTTGATTTCCAAACTCCCTGTTGAGGATCGGAAGATAATTGAGCATGGGAACGTTACGGTTTCTAAAGAAGTAGACGTTTCGTACGAAGCTTACTCGCAGGTACAAAAAAGAAAAGACTGGCGGTTGCAGGAGCTGAGTGCAACACGGTTATTGAATTGAAGCCGGAGCATCATGCCGCATTGCCATGGAATTTTGCATGACCTCTCCCATCACC
>NZ_MPOR01000021.1:0-107665 GCF_001896155.1 Pseudomonas sp. FSL W5-0203 | reverse complement strand
CCACCAACCCGTTCCCGTGGATGAGCGAGATCATGGACTTGAAGAAAGAGAAAAACTTCTTCGAGACCCGTGTGATCGAGTATCAGACTGGCGGCGCGTTGAGCTGGGACTAATCAACACGAACCAAAAAATGTGGGAGCGGGCTTGCCCGCGATAGCGGTGTATCAGTCACGGATGTACCCACTGACACACAGCTATCGCGGGCAAGCCAGCTCCCACATTGGCTATTGTGATCCATAGACTTTGCAAGTAAGCCTTTATGCCCAACCACACCATTAAAACCCCCTGCGTCGGGCTGTGTTCCACCGTCTACGGTGACCTGGTCTGTCGGGGCTGCAAGCGTTATCACCACGAGGTGATCCAGTGGAATGGCTATAACGCCGAGGAAAAACAGGCGGTGTGGCTGCGCCTGGAACAACTGCTGGTGCAGGTGATGGCCAGCAAGCTGGAAGTGTTCGACCCGCACTGCCTGCGACAGCAGCTGGAAGCGCGCAAGATTCGTTTTATGCCGCACCAGTCGCCGTATTGCTGGGCATACCAGTTGATTGCGCGCGGAGCACGGGTGATTTCCAAGCTGGATGCCTATGGGTTGACGCTGTTACCGGAGTTTCGCGAACGCCACCTGGCGGATTTGCGCGATGCGATAGATCGAGAGTTTTTTCTGCTGTCCGAGGCACATTACGAGCGCTATATCGCCCCGGTTTTCTTGAAAGAGTCATTCGGCCCGGCGCTGATTGCCACGCGCTGACCCACAGTTGTGTTTAAAATGCCGCCCGCCCGATGACTGACCCTTAACGATGAACCCAGACGCACTCGCTACCCTGCACGCCCACTTGCTCACTGCCCTGGCTGACGCGCCCGCGGAAACCCGGCGCCTGTTCCATGGCCGTGGCCGCTGCTGGCCGGGCCTGGAACAACTGACGGTGGACTGGCTGCAAGGGGTGGTGCTGGTGGCGTTGTTCAAGGAAACCGAGCACCTGCAGGCCCTGAAGCAGACGCTACTGCACATCGACTGGGCCGCTTTCGGCGCGCACACCGTGGCCCTGCAACACCGCTACCTGCCGCAAAGCACCACCGAATGGCTGGTGGGCGAGGCCATCGACGAGTTGACCATCACCGAGGGCGGCCTGCGCTACCTGATCGACCTGGGTAAAAAACAGAACAGCGGGCTGTTTCTCGACATGCGTTACGGGCGCAACTGGGTACGTGAGCAAGCACAGGGCCAGCGCGTGCTGAATTTGTTTGCCTATACCTGCGGTTTTTCCGTGGCCGCCATCGAAGGCGGCGCCGACCATGTGGTGAACCTGGATATGGCCCGTGGTGCCCTCAGCCGTGGCCGCGACAACCATCGTTTGAATGGGCACGACCTGAGCCGGGTGAGTTTCCTGGGCCACGACCTGTTCAAGTCCTGGGCCAAGGTGACGAACAACGGTCCTTATGACCTGGTGATCATCGACCCGCCCTCCTTCCAGAAAGGCAGTTTCCTGCTGACCAAGGATTACCAGCGCGTGCTGCGCCGCCTGCCGGACTTGCTCAGTGCCCACGGCACCGTACTGGCATGCATGAACGATCCGGCCTTCGGCGAAGATTTCCTGATCGACGGCGTGACCCGCGAAGCACCGGGCCTGCGGTTTGTACAGCGGCTGGAAAACCCACCGGAATTTCCTGACATTGATCCGCAGAGTGGACTAAAGGCACTGGTGTTCCGTCAGGGCTGATGCCGAAACATCCTACGCTTGCTACGCTAACGGATACGCCGGGCGGTGAACCTTATCCTCCCCTTCCCGGTCGATACCTGCATTCCCTGGCCAGACTCGACGGCGCTACGTCGTCGGCTGCCCCGTTTGACCTTTTGGAGAACCGCCCGTGATATCGACCCTGCATGTAGCCAGACTCAAAGCCTGGGGCGCCCACGGCTTTACCGCCACCGGTGTGGTACTGGCCTTTTTGGCCACCCTGGCGCTGCTGGAAAACTCCCCCAAGGCGTGCCTGCTGTGGCTGGGCCTGGCACTGGTGGTGGATGGCGTCGACGGCTCGCTGGCGCGACGGGTGAATGTCAGCACGGTGCTGCCCAGCTTTGACGGCTCGGTGCTCGACCTGGTGATCGACTACCTCACCTACGTGTTCATTCCTGCCCTGTTTATCTACCGCTACATCGACCTGCCCGAGTTCACCCACCTGTTTGCGGTGTCGGTGATCCTGGTGTCGTCGCTGTTCTGCTTTTGCAATGTGAACATGAAGAGCAAGGACAACTACTTCGTCGGCTTCCCTGCCGCCTGGAACGTCGTTGCCCTGTGCGTCTATATCATCCAGCCGGATGCCTGGGTCACCTTGCTGACCGTGATCGGCCTGGCGCTGTTGACCGTGACGCCGATGAAGTTCCTGCACCCGTTCCGGGTCAAGCGTTTCATGCCGATCAACATCGCGGTGACCACTATCTGGCTGCTGTGCAGCTTCCTGATGGTGGTGGATTACCCGAATACCAACCCTTGGACATTTGGCTTGTGGTCGCTGATGTCGGCGTACTTCCTGGGTATCTGCATCTGGCGCACGGCCGTGGAATGGCTGGGCGCGCACAAATAACCAGGCGGGCCCGGTAAAAGATGTGGGAGAGGCTTGCCACCTCCCACATTTGAGTCACATCGCAGTAAGATGCTGGCCTTCTGCGGCCCTCCAACAATAAGCCCTGCCCATGCCCTTCGAACTCAGCGTAGACCTCACCACCCTGGCCATCCTGGCCGTTGTCGCTTTTATCGCCGGTTTTATCGACGCCATCGCCGGCGGTGGCGGTTTGTTGACCACCCCGGCCCTGCTCACCGCCGGTATGCCGCCGCATCTGGTGCTGGGCACCAACAAGCTCAGCTCCACCTTCGGCTCGGCCACCGCCAGTTTTACCTTCTACCGCCGCAAGCTGTTCCACCCACGCCAATGGGTGCACGCCATTGTCGGTACCTTGATCGGTGCACTGACCGGCGCGGTCGTCGCTCATTACTTGCCTGCCGAAACCCTGAACAAGATGCTTCCGGTGATCGTCTTCGCCTGCGGTGTGTACCTGTTGTTCGGGGGCACGCCCAAGGCGCCACTGGACGCGGAGGCACCGATCAAAAAGAAATGGCAAGCCACCCAGGGCTTTGGTCTGGGTTTTTACGATGGAGTGGCCGGGCCCGGCACGGGGGCGTTCTGGACGGTCAGCACGATGCTGCTGCACCCCATCGACCTGGTGAAGGCCAGCGGCGTGGCGCGCAGCATGAACTTCGTCAGCAACGCCGCGGCGCTGACGGTGTTCATCATCAATGGGTCGGTGGACTGGATCGTCGGCCTGGCGATGGGTGTGTCGGTGATGTGTGGCGCGTTCTTTGGCGCACGCAGCGCGATCAGCGGCGGCGCCAAATTCATCCGCCCAGTGTTTATCACCGTGGTGCTGGGCCTGACCGTGCGCCTAGCCTGGCAGCATTGGTTCAGCGTGGCCTAGGCGGCGGGCCACGTAGAGGTCGATCAGGTAACGCGCAATCGAGCGTGACGCCGGCAACGGCGGCAGCTCGTGGATATTGAACCACTGCGCGTCCTCGATCTCGTCGGCCTGGGGCACGATATCGCCACCGGCGTATTCGGCGTGAAAGCCCAGCATCATCGAGTGAGGGAACGGCCAGCATTGGCTGCCCATGTACTGGATGTTCTTGACCTCCAACTGCACCTCTTCGCGCACTTCACGGATCAGGCAGTCTTCGGCGGACTCACCCGGCTCGGCAAAACCGGCCAGGGTGCTGTAGACCCCCGTGACGAAACGCGGCGAGCGCGCCAGCAGGATGTCATCGCCACGAGTCACCAGCACGATCATGCTTGGCGAGATGCGTGGATAGCTGCGCAGGTCGCAGGCCTGGCAATACATCGCCCGCTCCCGCGGCACCTGTACCATCGCCTGGCCGCAACTGCCACAAAAACGGTGCTCCCGCGCCCAGGTGCCGATCTGCGCGGCGTAGCCCAGCACCTTGTACAGGGTGTGATCACCTTGCAGCATAAAGCCGCGCAAGCCTTGCCAACTGCACCCTGGCACATCAGCCGGCGAGTCGAGTTCCAACAGGTACACCGGCTCGCCGTCGAGGTGGCCGATGCCGTGTTCGGCAAACACCGACAGGTCCTGGCGCTTGAGCCATTCGCGCGGGAACAGCGGGCCGTTGGTATCGTGTAAAAAGCCTTCGCGGCTGCGGGCGACGGCCCAGCCGCCGGGGGCGTCGTTGTCCAGCAGCGTTGTGGTAATCCAGCCTGGGGTCATGTCAGTCAATCCACGAATTCGGGTTTCTGCTTACTCATATGGGCCGCGATGGCCACGCGCAGGTCGTTGGATTGCAACATAGCCGAGTTCCAGGTGGCAACGTATTCCAGGCCGTCATTGACTGTGTGGTCACGCATGTAGCTGATCATGGCCTTGGTGCCAGTCACGGCAATCGGCGACTTGGCGGCGATTTGATGGGCCAGGTCCATGACACCCGCCAGCAGGCTTTGCTGATCGGCAAACACGCGATTGACCAGGCCGATACTGCGCGCTTCTTCGGCGCCGAATTGACGACCGGTGTAGGCCAGCTCACGCAGCATGCCATCGCCGATAATGCGCGGCAGGCGTTGCAAGGTGCCGACGTCAGCGGCCATGCCGATGTCGATTTCCTTGATCGAGAATTGCGCGTCTTCGGCCGCGTAGCGCATGTCGCACGCGCTGATCAGGTCGATGGCACCGCCAATGCAGTAGCCCTGGATCGCCGCCAGCACGGGCTTGCGGCAAGTGTCCACGGCGTTGAACGAAGCTTGCAGCTCGAGAATCTTGCGGCGCAGCAGGCGCGCATTGCGACCCACGTCCTTGCCAAAATCATTGGCGATCGAGGCCAGCATCATCAGGTCGATGCCCGAGGAAAAATGCTTGCCCGCGCCGCTGAGCACCACGGCACGCACGGCGTCGGTCTCGTCGACCCATTGGAAGATGTCGATGATTTCGGTCCAGAACGCCGCGTTCATGGCGTTGATCTTTTCCGGGCGATTGATCTGCACATGGGCAACGTTGCCACTGAGTTCGACAACGAAGGCTTGGTATTCGGACATGGCAGTGATCCCTGACTGGCGATTGAGAAAGGCCAGACTATATCAAGGGTGCGCCACGGCGCATCGGCCAAAAACGGGACTGGCCACGGTGAAGGAAAAGACGCTGGATAAAACCCGATGCACAGGCCATCCTTTGTGCTTTAAGCCGCGCTGTGCGCGGCGCTCGACGTTTTAAGGATATGCCATGCACGCCCAACCTCTCGCTCCCGCCGATTTCGAATTCATTGACGCCACCTTGCTCAAATACGGCGAAGACCACTCGGTGCTGAACATGGCCGAACTCGACGGTTATTTCACCGCCCTGGTTTCCAGCCCGGCCAAGGTGGATGTGTCCGAGTGGTTCCCGGCGATCTGGGGTGGGCAAAACCCTGAATGGGACAACATGGACGAGGCCCAGGCTTTTCTCGAGCTGTGTGTACGCCATATGAATACCCTGGCCGCGCAATTGGCCACTGACTCCCAGGCATTCAAAGCCCGTTTCGATGAAACCGAACATCAAGGCCAGGCGGTGACCCTTGCCGAGGAATGGTGCTTTGGTTATGTGCGCGGCGTGACAATCGCCAACTGGCCGCCATTGCCCGCTGTACAAGCCGGGCAACTGGAGCGGATTTCCTGGTGCGCCGAACAGGACAATTTCGAATTGCCGGCGGATCTGGATGTAAACGCCCATCAACTGCAGGTCAGCGCAATCGAACCGGCTGCGCGGGCGCTGCATGACTACTGGTTGAGCCAGCGTTAAGGCAGTAGGAGCGCATGCCAATAAATCACGCAGATCACCCACTCACTCGACAAGCATGGCGTGTTTGCCTGATGATTCGGGTCCGCACGTCGGCCACTCCACGCCACCTTGCCTTGACCAGGAGCCTTGTACCTTGAGTTCGCAGAAAACCGTGACCGTTACACCGCCCAACTTCCCCCTCACTGGCAAGGTCGCGCCCCCCGGCTCCAAATCCATTACCAACCGTGCGCTGTTGCTGGCGGCACTGGCCAAGGGCACCAGCCGTTTGAGCGGTGCGCTCAAAAGTGATGACACGCGCCACATGTCGGTCGCCCTGCGGCAGATGGGCGTCACCATCGAGGAGCCGGACGACACCACCTTTGTCGTCACCAGCCAAGGCTCGCTGCAATTGCCGGCCCAGCCGTTGTTCCTCGGCAACGCCGGCACCGCCATGCGCTTTCTCACGGCTGCCGTCGCCACCGTGCAAGGCACCGTGGTACTGGACGGTGACGAGTACATGCAAAAACGCCCCATCGGCCCGCTGCTGGCCACCCTGGGCCAGAACGGCATCCAGGTCGACAGCCCCACCGGTTGCCCACCGGTAACCGTGCACGGCGCGGGCAAGGTCCAGGCCAGGCGTTTTGAGATTGACGCAGGTTTGTCCAGCCAGTACGTATCGGCCCTGCTGATGCTGGCGGCGTGCGGCGAAGCGCCGATTGAAGTGGCGCTGACCGGCAAGGACATTGGCGCCCGTGGCTACGTGGACCTGACCCTCGATTGCATGCGTGCGTTCGGGGCCCAGGTCGACGCCGTGGACGACACCACCTGGCGCGTGGCCCCCACCGGCTATACCGCCCATGACTACCTGATCGAACCCGACGCTTCCGCCGCCACTTACCTGTGGGCCGCAGAAGTACTGACCGGTGGCCGTATCGATATTGGTGTAGCCCCACAGGATTTCACCCAGCCCGACGCCAAGGCCCAGGCCGTGATCGCGCAATTCCCGAACATGCAGGCCACGGTGGTGGGTTCACAAATGCAGGATGCGATCCCGACCCTGGCAGTGCTCGCCGCGTTCAACAACACCCCGGTGCGCTTCACTGAACTGGCGAACCTGCGCGTCAAGGAATGTGACCGCGTGCAGGCGCTGCACGATGGCCTCAACGAAATTCGCCCGAGCCTGGCGACCATCGAGGGTGATGACTTGCTGGTTGCCAGCGACCCCGCTTTGGCTGGCACCGCCTGCACCGCACTGATCGACACCCACGCCGACCATCGCATCGCCATGTGCTTTGCCCTGGCCGGGCTGAAAGTCTCGGGCATTCGCATCCAAGACCCGGACTGCGTAGCCAAGACCTACCCTGACTACTGGAAAGCGCTGGCCAGCCTGGGCGTTCACTTGAGCTACTGACACACAAACCTGTAGGGGCGAGCAAGCTCGCTCCTACAACTGAACCTTGCCGGGAGCGTCAATGACCCTTCGCCAACCCTGCCCACCCGGCGCCTGTGTCTGCAACCGTGAACAACTGCTGGAAGCTCCCGGCGCTGATCTGCGCATTCTGCAACTGACGCGCCAGCAGGAAAAAATCCTGCTGGCGCGCCTGGAGAACCTCAAGAGCCTGCAAGACCTCGAACACCTGCAACAGCGGATGTACGACCAACTGGGCATCCGCGTCCACATCGCGCCCGGGCATACCGAGGTCAAAAGCATGCGCGGGATCCAGATCGTCATCGACGAACTGCCGGGCATGTGCCGCAAGACTCGCCAGTCGATCCCCGCCTCCATTCGCCGCGGCCTGGAGAAAAAACCAGAGATTGCCTACCGCTTGCTGGACGCCCACGACCTGTTTCGCGACGCTTGAATTATCCCGCGACGGCCTCACGCTCAAACAACCCCTGCCCCACCGCCCGGGCCTTGTGCAAATGCGCCTGGGCCGTGCCACTTTCCGAGTCCAACAACAACTCGGAAGTGAGTACCCGCGCCCCGCAATAATCAAAGATGCCGTAGTCGATCTGGGTATTCATGGCCTTGGCATAACCGTGTCGCTCAAATGCACTGTCATCAGCCCCACCCAGGGCCAGCAGATGCACCTGCAAATGCCTTAGTTTCTTCTGCACCGGTGTATCGGGGCCGTAATCAATCGCCCAGCCATTGACGAATACGCGGTCGACCCAACCCTTGAGCAATGCCGGCATTGACCACCAGTAGATGGGGAATGCCAGCACCAGCGCGTCGGCGCGATCGATGCGGGCCTGCTCGGCCACCACGTCGGCTGGCGGCGTCGCCCGAGTACGGTGCACCCGATGGTCGGCCGCGCTGTAGCGTGGGTCGAACCCTTCAGCGGCAAGGTCGGCTATTTCAAAGGTGTGGCCAGAGGCGCTCAAGCCCGCGCCCACCTCGGCGGCCACGCTATGGGTGAGGGATTGCGGGTCGTGATGGGCAACAACGATCAGTGCGTGCATGACTTTGACTCCGTTTCGGCTTAATCTACTTTTAGTAAGTTACGTCGAATAAGTTACTTTTGGTATATAAGCATGTCAAGCAATGAATCCCCTGCCCCCCGTCGTCGTTTGTCCCGTGAAGATCGCCTGCGCCAGTTACTCGACGTCGCCTGGCAATTGGTGCGTGACGAAGGCACCGACGCCCTGACCCTGGGCCGCCTGGCCGAGCTGGCGGGCGTCACCAAACCAGTGGTGTACGACCACTTCGCTACACGCGCGGGGTTGCTGGCCGCGCTGTATGCAGACTTCGACGCGCGCCAGGACCAGGTGTTTGCCGATGCCATCGCCACCAGCAAGGCGACGCTTGAGGACCGCGCGTGGGTTATCGCGTCGTCGTATGTCGATTGTGTGTTGTTGCAAGGTCGGGAAATCCCCGGGGTGATTGCCGCCTTGAGCGGTTCACCGGAGTTGGAAGCGTCCAAGCGCGAATACGAGGCGATCTTCCTCGATAAGTGCAGAGACGCGCTGTCGCCCTTCACCCACGGCGGCAGTATTTCCCAGGCCGGGTTGCGCGCCATGCTCGGCGCGGCGGAAGCCCTGTCCCATGCGGCGGCCAATGGCGAGATCAGCCGCGAGGAAGCTCAGCAGGAACTGCTGGAGACTATCCTCGGGATGGTCAAGCGCGTCAGGCCGTAGGCAGACGGCCCTGGACGAACAGTTGCGCCTTGCGCGTCAACTGGTCCAGGTGCCGATCACGCTGTTTCTCCGCATCGACCATGGCGCGCTTGCCGTGTTTTTGCAGCAGGTAGGTGTGGATCTGCCGCACTTCCAGCGAGCTGTAGATTGAAGCCACATCCAACACGCCCATCAGCCCATCGGTGCCGTAGTTGCGGGTGTTCATCACGACCTGGGTGCCACGCGCACCGCGTACCTGGAAACCCATGGCTTCGAACACCGCAACCTTCTCTACCGCACAGGCCAGTTCGGCGTGGGGATAACGCGCCAACACCTCGTCCAGCATGCTGCGTGCCACACCCTGGCGACGAAAGCCGGCCTGCACCGCCATAAACGCGATGCCACACGCGTTCGGGTCATCCTTCACCGGCAGGTACAGGCAAAAGCCCACCACCGTCTCGTCTTCCATCGCCACGACCACCTCGACGGCGATGCCCTTTTCGCCATTCAACGCCTCAAGGTACAGGTGTACCTCAAACCCGATGGCGTACTGGTAGATGTTGTAGAGCAGGTTGCTCGGTGCCAGCGCTACGCTGCTGATATCGGTGAGGTTGTCCACCACCATCTGCAGGATCTGGCTGTTGACCGGTTCGGGGCACGGCGTGGTGTAGCGTGTAAGGCTGAACATGCAAATTCCTGGGGTTTCGCGTCAAGGCAGCGGCGATTGTACCTGTTGCGCGCCGCTCATGGCCCGCACACCTCGCGCAAACACGCGCGCAGCCAGCGATGGGCCAGGTCGGCATCCTGTCGTGGATGCCACAGCATCGCCACGGTAAACGGCGGCAACGTCACCGGCAGCTCAAAACAGTGCAACCCTCGAGGCGGCACAGTGATGTAGCGCTCAGGCACGCAGGCGATCAGGTCGGTGTCACGCGCCAGGGCGATGGCCGTATTGAAACCGGCGACCACGATGCTGACCTGCCGAACCAGACCTTGCGCCTCAAGGGCCTCATCGATCTGGCCACGGTCCTGGCCGCGCCGCGACACGTAGACATGTTGTCCCTGGGCGAAACGCGCTGCGCTCAAGGGGCCGCGGCTCAGAGCATGGCCCTCGCGCACCACGCCCACCAGGCGATCACGGAACAGCGCCTGGGTCAGCACCTCCGGGCTGGCGCCGACATCGACCACACCGGTTTCCAGGTCGACGCCACCGTCGCGCAGCAGCGCACTGTGCTTGTCGCTCTTGTGCACGAAACGCAAGCGCACCCCTGGAGCCTCCTGGGCGATACGCGCGAGCAATGCAGGGCCGAAGCGTTCGACGAACTCCTCACTGGTGCGCAGGGTGAAGGTACGCACCACCTCACCCAAGTCCAGGGTGTGCGCCGGGCGCAATACCGCATGGGCGTCCTGCACCAGTTGGCTAACCTGTTCGCGCAATTGCAACGCCCGGGGCGTCGGCACCAGGCCGCGCCCGGCACGTACCAGCAGCGGATCGCCAGTGGCCGCACGCAAACGCGCCAGGGCCCGGCTCATGGCCGAAGGGCTCAGGCGCAGGCGCTGGGCGGCGCGAGCGACGCTGCCTTCGGCAAGCAACACGTCGAGGGTGATGAGTAAATTGAGGTCGGGCATGCGGGCTCCTGATCAGGCGTTGGGTGCAGCTATAGCCTGCAAGCCATGCGTCTTCCGCCATGTTAGGCGACGCCGTAGATTTGTGACAGGTGCATTCACTCAAGGAAACGCGCATGCAAATCTCCACACGCGGCGGCCTGGTCGCCTTGTCGCTGTCCATGTTGCTGGCCGCCCTGGGCACCAGCATCGCCAATGTCGGCCTGCCCAGCCTGGCGCACGCCTTCGGTGCCTCGTTTCAGGCCGTGCAGTGGGTGGTGCTCGCCTACCTGCTGGCCATCACCGCCGTGATTGTCAGCGCCGGGCGCCTGGGCGACCGTCTGGGGCGCCGGCGCTTGCTGCTGGCCGGGTTGCTGGTGTTTGCCCTGGCCTGCGCCGGGTGTGCCGCCGCGCCAACCCTGCCCTGGCTGATCGGCGCACGGGCATTCCAGGGCCTGGGCGCGGCGATCATGATGGCGATGACCCTGGGCATGGTGGGTGACACTGTCACGAAAGAGAATACCGGCCGAGTCATGGGCCTGCTGGGCACCCTGTCGGCACTCGGCACGGCCATGGGTCCGAGTGTCGGCGGGGTATTGCTCAGCCTGTGGAGCTGGCGCGCGCTGTTTTTGATCGGCCTGCCCTTGGCGGGTGTGGCTGCCGCCTTCGCCTACCGTTATTTGCCGGTAGATGCTCACCGCCGCGACGCTTGGCCAGGCGATACAGTCTGGGCGCCCCTGCGCGATGCGCCGTTGCGCGCCGGCCTGGCCATGAGTGCCCTGGTGTCGGCGGTGATCATGGCCACGTTCGTGGTGGGGCCGTTCTACCTGTCACGTGGCCTGGGCCTCGATCCCGCCTGGATGGGCTTGGCCATGGCCGTCGGGCCAACGGTCGCGGCGGTGACCGGTGTACCGGCGGGTTACCTGACCGATCGCCTTGGCAGCCAACGCCTGACCCTCGTGGGGCTAAGCGTGATGCTGTGCGGGGCCCTGTTGCTGTCGCAGGCGTCCGGGCTTGGCGTCTATCTCGCGGCGCTGATCGTGTTGACGGCCGGCTACAGCCTGTTCCAGGCGGCCAACAACACGGCGGTGATGAGCGATATACAGGCGACACGCCGAGGCACAGTGTCCGGCCTGCTGAATCTGTCACGGAACCTGGGCCTGATTTTCGGCGCCTCGGCCCTCGGCGCGGTGTTCGCCCGCGCCACCCCGGATGTCAGCCTCGCCGCGCCCCAGGCGGTGGCAGCCGGCCTGCACGCCACCTTCGCCATGGCGGTAGGTTTGCTGTTATTGGCGGTGCTGATTGCCTGGAGACGTGGGTATTCCCTGGCCAGCGCGAAGCAGACAAATATTGACAAGCTAAAATCGTAACGACTATTGTCTGACAACCTGATCACCAAGGTTTTCCCATGCTTGAGCTCCAGCGCCCCGATTCGCTTGTCGTACGGGTTGTCAGCGCCATTCGCGCAGAAATCGAATCCGGCCAACTGGCCCCGGAGTCGCGCCTGCCGACCGAACAGCAACTGGCCGAACAACTCAACGTCAGCCGTTCCGTGGTGCGTGAAGCCATTGCCCAGCTCAAGGCCGACGGTGTGCTCACCGCCCGCCGTGGCCTGGGCTCGTTTATTTCGCAGACCCCTGCGGGCACGGTGTTTCGGTTTCCGCAGCCCAACGGGCGACGACCTGACCTGGCGCAGATGTTCGAAGTGCGCCTGTGGATCGAAACCCAGGCCGCTTCGATTGCCGCCCAGCGCCGCGACAGCGCCGACCTGCAGCGCATGAAAAGCGCGTTGCAGGCCATGCAGGACAACCGCGACGACTTTGAAGCCGCAGCCCTGGCCGATGTGGAATTCCACCGTGCCATTGCCGACGCCAGCAAGAATGACTACTTCGTGGCCTTCCATGACTTCCTCAGGAGCCAGTTGGCCAGTGCGCGTAAAACCGCGTGGGAGAACTCGGCGTCGCGCTTTGCCACCGGTTCGGCCGATGCCACCCAGGAACATCAACAGCTCTACCAAGCCATTGCCGACGGCGACGCCCAACGCGCCGCCGCCAGTGCCGAGGCACACCTGCGTGCCGCGGCGCGACGCCTGCAGCTGGAATTACCGACCACGAACTGATCCACCTTGTTTGCAGCGTGTCCGCGGACACGCCATTTTTTTAACAAAAACATTAGTCTGACAACCTGATAAGCAGACTGAAATGTACAACCTAGGTACTTCTGCAATGATTCATGACTTTTGCATTATCGGCGGCGGCATCGTCGGCCTGGCCACCGCCATGGAGCTGCTCAAGCGCCAACCGGGCGCGTCGCTGGTGATCCTGGAAAAAGAGACGGTGCTGGCCAAGCACCAGACCGGCCACAACAGCGGCGTGATCCATGCCGGCATCTACTATGCACCCGGCAGCCTCAAGGCCGACTTGTGCAAGCGCGGCGCCGAAGCCACCAAGCAGTTCTGCCGCGAACACGGGATCAAATTCGAGGTGTGCGGCAAGCTGCTGGTGGCCTCAAGCCCGCTTGAAATGCAACGCATGGAAGCGCTGTACGCCCGTGCCCAGCTCAATGGCATGCAGGTCGAGCGCTTGAATGCCGAACAACTGCGCCAGCGTGAACCGAACATCGTCGGCCTCGGCGGCTTGTTTCTCGATGCCACCGGGATTGTCGATTACCGCCAGGTGTGCGAGACCATGGCCCAGGTGATTCGTCGCAGCGGTGGGCAGATCTGCCTGGAACGCACCGTCACTGCCATCCACGAAAACACCGACACGGTCACCGTCAACACCGAGGGCGAGACCTGGCAGGCCCGCCACCTGGTGGTGTGCGCCGGCTTGCAGTCAGACCGCCTGGCCCGCCTGGCCGGCATCCGTATCGACCATCAGATCATCCCGTTTCGGGGCGAATACTTCCGCCTGCCCGCCGCCAAGAACAACATCGTCAACCATCTGATCTACCCGATCCCCGACCCGGAGCTGCCCTTCCTCGGCGTGCACCTGACCCGCATGATCGACGGCAGCGTCACCGTCGGCCCGAATGCCGTGCTGGGCCTGGGCCGCGAGAAATACCGCAAGTTTTCGGTGAACTGGCGCGACGTGGCGCAGTACGCCAGCTTCCCGGGTTTCTGGAAAACCCTGTGGCAAAACCTCGGTTCCGGCACCACCGAGATGAAGAACTCGTTGTTCAAGTCCGGCTACCTGGAGCAGTGCCGCAAGTACTGCCCGTCCCTGACGCTCGATGACCTGCTGCCCTACGAGGCCGGCATCCGTGCCCAGGCGGTAATGCGCGACGGCAGCCTGGTGCACGACTTTCTGTTCGCCCAAACCTCACGAATGCTGCATGTGTGCAATGCGCCCTCACCGGCCGCCACCTCAGCCATGCCCATCGGCGCGATGATCGCCGACCGCCTGTTCCACCCCCAGTAAGACCGCACCGCCCGCTCACCCAACAATAACTACAAAGACCCAGAAGGAAGTCCAGCATGTCGGCATCCGCCTCCATTCCCGGTACCGAAACGCCCGAACAAACCCGCAAGCGCCTACGCAAAGTAGCCGCCGCCACCATCTTCGGCTCGATGCTGGAGTGGTATGACTTTTACCTGTACGCCACCATGGCGGCGATTGTGTTTTCGAAGATCTTCTTCGATAACAGCGACCCGAAGACCGCCACGCTGATGGCCTTTTCGACCTTTGCCATCGGCTTTATCGCCCGCCCCTTCGGCGGCATCCTGTTTGGCTACCTGGGCGACAAGTTCGGGCGCAAGCAAGTGCTGGTGCTGACCTTCTGCCTGATGGGCGTGTGCACCACCTTGATCGGCTTGATCCCCAGCTACGCCTCCATCGGCATCTGGGCCCCGATCCTGCTGGTGTTTATCCGCATCATCCAGGGCCTGGGCGCAGGTGCCGAGTTGTCGGGCGCGGCAGTCACCTCCTACGAGCATGCCTCCCAAGGCAAGCGTGGCAGCCAGGGCGCCTGGCCGGCACTGGGCCTGAACCTGGGCCTGTTGCTGTCCTCACTGACTATTTACCTGCTGACCATCAACGGCAACGAGTTCCTGCTGGCCGGCGGCTGGCGCATTCCGTTTATCTGCAGCATCGTGCTGGTAGGCGTCGGCCTGTGGGTGCGCAACAGCATTCCGGAGACCCCACAGTTCGAAGCGCTGAGCACAGAAAAAGCCAAGGCCAAGCCATCGCCTCTCAAAGCCTTGTTCAAGAATGACCTCAAGGGCCTCGCCGTGGTGTTTTTTGTCGCGATTGGCTACAACGCCCTGAGCTACATCTTCAAGACCTTCTCCCTGGCGTACCTGACCCAATTCAAAGGCGTGGACGTGCATGTCACCTCGCTGTCGGTGACCATCGCCAGCCTGGTAGCCATCGTCGCCGTGCCCTGCTTCGGCTGGCTGTGTGACAAGTGGAGCAGCAAGACCGTGTTGATGCTCGGCGGGCTGTGCTCGCTGTTGTTCGCCTACCCGTTCCTGGCCCTGCTCAACAGTGGTGAAAGCCTGATGATTTACCTCGCCATCGGGGTGGGCACCGGAATCCTCGCGCCGATGATGTTCGCCCCCCAGGGTTCGTTCCTGAGCCGGCAGTTCCCGACGCAAACGCGCTCATCGGGCTTTGGCACCGGGCGGGAGATCGGCACCGCCATTGCCGGTGGCCTGGCACCGCTGGGCGCGCTGTCGATGGTAGCGGCCTCGGCCACCCACTCCACCGATGGCGTGGTGGTGATCCTCGCGATTTCTGCCTTGTTGGTGGTGGTGTTTGCCCTCTGCGATCAGGGCGCGAAACACTCGACATTCAAGAACTGAGCAAAAAAAGTTCGGACCAACGGGTGCATGGATGCACCTGGATCGCGCATCATGGGCACTTTCAAGCTCAAGGGTAACGTCCATGCGCGTTCTGTCATTGATGATGGGTCTTACGACGCTGGCCGCCACTACGGTGTTCTGCGCCAGCGCGATGGCGAATGAAGAAAGTCAGTTAGTCCAACAGATCAACCAATACCGCAGCCAGGTGCAACGCTGCGGTGACCAGGGTTCCCAGGAGCTTCCGCCGCTGACCAGCGACACGCGACTGGTGTTGCCGGCCTCCAATGTCGGCGATTTGCAGCAGTCGCTGGCGCGCGCTGCCTACCCGATGGTGAATGTGCAGGCCATCAGCCTGTCCGGGCCCAAGGATGCCGAGGCCGCGATGAAAGCGGTGCGCGAAAGCTTTTGCCGCGTAGTGCTCGACCCGCAATTTGTCGACATCGGCGTCAGCAACAGCGGCCAGGACTGGCGCATCGTGCTGGCCCGCCCGTTGGTGACCAGCGGCCTGGGCGATTGGCAGACCGAAGGCAGAAAACTGCTCGACCTGATCAACACCGCCCGTGCCGAGCCGCGCCAGTGTGGCACCCAGGCGTTCACCGCCACGGCGCCCCTGTCGTGGAACGACACCCTGGCCGGCGCAGCCAACAGCCATACCCGCAACATGGCCAACGGCAATTTCTTCGACCACCTGGACCCCGACGGCCGCACGCCGGGTGACCGCGCCGAGTTGGCGGGGTATATCGCGAAGAATATCGGCGAAAACATCGCCGCCGGCCTCGACACGCCGCGCAAGGTCGTCGACGGTTGGCTCGCCAGCCCCGGCCACTGCGCCAACCTGATGAACCCGCAGTTTCGCGAATTGGGTGCTGCCTACGCCATGGACCCCAAGAGTGACGCGGGCATCTATTGGACGGGCTTATTCGGCACGCAATAAGGTTGGGCGCCGGCCCAACCGGCCAATAATGAAGGCGTGCAAATAGACAGTGAAATCAAAGTGCTATCAGGGAGATAATCGCGCTGAACTGAATGCGGTCATTCCGGTCTGTTGCTAGTCGGTATGACTCTTCAAAGCTAAACAGTACGTAGCAAGCAAGGTGTGAACCCCATGATGAATTGGCTGCAAGGCAGCAGCGAAATGGCAGAGCGGGTTCGTCAGCACGATTGGGCCAGTACGCCCCTGGGGCCACTTGAACACTGGCCCGATGTGTTGAAGACAACCGTTGCGCTGTGCTTCGCGTCGAGTTTCCCCCAGGCCATCGTCTGGGGGCCTCAGTTGATTACCCTCTACAACGACGCGTTCACGCCGATCCTGGGTAGCAAACCCGACGCCTTGGGCCGCCCGTTCAACGAGATCTGGCACGAGGTGTGGGACGATATCAGCCCTATCGCCGACGCCGCGTTCGATGGGCACGCCACCTATATCGAAAACTTCCCGCTGTTGATCCAACGCAACGAAGCGCCGGAACAAGCCTATTTCACCTTCTGCTACAGCCCGATTCGCAATGCCCAAGGTGTAGTGGTCGGTTTGCTCGACACGGTGACCGAAACCACTGCCACGGTGTTCCTCGCCCGTCGTCTTGAAGTGCTGGACGCCATTAGCAATAGCGTGACCAACGCTACCGACGCCGAAACCATCCTGACGTCTACGACTCGCCTGCTGGCCGAACATCTGCAGGTGTCCATCTGTGCCTACGCCGACATGGACGAGGATGAAGATGGCTTTACCATTCGAGGCGACTGGTCGGCGCAAGGCTCGCCGAGCATCATCGGCCATTACAGCCTGGCGGCGTTTGGCGAATGCGCGGTCAACTGCCTGCGTGCCGGCGAGCCACTGGTGATACGCAATAATCTGATCGAGCTGCCGCCCCATGACGCCGCGAGCTTCCAGGCACTCGGTGTGACGGCCACCATTTGCATGCCCTTGATCAAAGACGGGCGGCTCACCGCACTGATGGCCGTACACGACAAAGTGCCGCGTTTTTGGTCGTCCTACGACATCGCGCTGTTGGGCGAAGTCACCGAACGTTCATGGGCGCATATCGAGCGCGTGCGTGCCGACGCCGCCGTGCGTAAGGGCCTGGCCGCCTATGCGGAACTCAATGCCAGCCTGGAGCAGCGCGTGAATGAGCGTACCCGTGCGCTGGCCGAAGCCGAAGCTGCACTGCGCCAGTCACAAAAACTTGAGGCCATCGGCCAACTGACCGGTGGCGTCGCCCATGACTTCAATAACCTGCTGACCATTATCCGCTCATCCGTGGATTTCCTGCGCCAACCGGGCCTGTCCGAAGAGCGTCGGCAACGTTATATGTGCGCGGTATCCGACACGGTGGAGCGGGCCAGCAAGCTCACCAGCCAACTGCTCGCTTTTGCCCGTCGCCAACCATTGAACCCGCAGGTGTTCGATGTCGGCCAGCGCGTGCAGAACATCGGCGAGATGCTCGAAAGCGTCACCGGCGCACGCATTCATGTGCAGGTGCAATTGCCCGATCGGCCCTGCTATGCACGCATCGACCCAAGCCAGTTCGAAACCGCGCTGATCAACATCGCCCTCAACGCCCGCGATGCGATGGACGGCCAGGGTACCCTGACCCTCAAAGTCGCCAGCGAGCAAACGCTGCCACGTATTCGCGGGGATGCCGAGTCGTGCATGCCCTACATCGCCATTTCTCTGGCCGATACCGGCACCGGGATTCCCAGCGATACCTTCGAACGCATCTTCGAGCCGTTCTTCACCACCAAGGCCGTGGGCAAAGGCACGGGCCTTGGCCTGTCGCAGGTATTCGGCTTTGCCAAGCAGTCAGGCGGCAATATCGATGTGGCCAGCACCCTTGGCCAGGGTACGGTGTTTACCTTGTACCTGCCGCAGGTCGAAGGCGAAGCGGCGCCGGATCAAGACCCGCATACAGACTTGCCAGCGCCGCAAGAGGCTGCTCATCAGCACGTGCTGATCGTCGAGGACAACCTTGAGGTAGGACGCTTCGCCAGCCAGATCCTCAAGGACCTGGGTTACCAGACCACGTGGGCGACCAATGCCGAACAGGCGCTGAACCTCGCCGGCACAGACGTCCAGGGGTTCGATGCGATTTTCTCCGACGTGGTGATGCCCGGCATGACCGGCGTGGCCATGGCCAAGCTACTGCGCCAGCGCCGCCCGGACCTGCCCGTGGTACTCGTCTCCGGCTACAGCGAGGAACTGGCGGACAGCGGCTATGAAGGCTTTGAGTTCCTCGCCAAGCCCTACTCCGCCGACCAAGTTGCGCGAGTGCTGGCAAAGGCGATGAGCAAGGATCAGTCGACAACCGCCACCTGATTGCGGCCCGATGCCTTGGCCTGGTACAGGGCCTTGTCGGCGCTGTTCATCAAGCCGTTCAAATCCAGAGGCTGAGCGTGGGTCGATGCCACGCCCAAGCTTGCGCTCACCCCTTGTACCGGGTCGGCGGGCAAGTGATAAATCGTCTGGAGCAACTGCTCGGCAATGCTGCGTGCGGTCTCCAATGAGGTATTGGGCAGCAGCACTGCAAACTCCTCGCCCCCCAGGCGACCGTAGATATCGGTCTGGCGAAAGGACGCGCTGATCACCGCGCCAATCTGACGCAACACCTGGTCGCCGGCCTGGTGGCCGTAGGTGTCATTGATGGCTTTGAAGTGGTCCATGTCCATCATCAATGCACACAACGGCTGCTGCTCGCGAAGGCACTGGGCATACAGCAACTGAGCCTGTTCGTAGAACGCCCGACGGTTCATCAGCCCGGTCAGTTCATCGGTCTGAGCGGCGCGGGTGGAAATATGATGAGCGCGTTCCATTTGCCTCGTCAGGCGAAAGGCTTTTTCCAGGGCATCGGAGAGTTTGCGCGTGGCACCGGCCACAAACGAAGCAAACACCAGCACCGCCAACGCCACGCCGACCTGCATCGGCGAAGGCTGAAACAGCATCCATACCGTACAGGGAAGCAACACCAGCGCCATCGAGCCCAGCGTCATGTAGCGATAGGCTGAATAACAGGACACCGCGCTGACCGACATGCCCACGGTAAACAGCATCACCAGCACCTGGGATAAGCGGTCATCGACCGGCATCACCGCCAGCGCCCCGCCGCCCCAGATACCCGCCGACAGCATCAGCGTGACCCAGTAGCGGCGTTCCCAACGGGCGGGCGTGCGCGCCGCGTCAGGGCAGCGAAACCATTGCACGAACAGATGCAGGCGCACCAATGACGAGCCCGCCAACAGTACCAACCACACCAGGATGACCTGATGATCGAACCGATCCCAGCACAGCCAGCAGAGCATGACGGCGCCCAGGTAGCTGCCGAAGATCGCCGAGAATGATTGACGAAACAGCTGGTGCAAACGGTCGGTTCGCACCTGCTCTTCGATGGAGTGACCCTGGTCCTGCCCGAGGCTATTCATGGGGTTGGCCTGTTTGACCGGCGACGGCAAAGGCGCCATTGTGGCACCTTGCCAGCAAGCCGAACAGCGGCATACGCCGCGCTAGAGCGTTTCAGGCTCTTGAGGTCGCAAAATCAGCACGCCCAGGGGCGGCAGGTTCAACGACAACGACACCGGTTGCCCATGGCGCGGCTCATCCTGGGTAAACACGGCTCCGCCATTCCCGTAATTGGAGCCGGCGTAGGTATCGGCATCACTGTTGATCACCTCACTCCAACGCCCACCAAACGGCACACCGACTGCGTAGCCTTCACGGGGCACCGGGGTGAAGTTGGCAACCACCAACACCGGCTTGCCACCCTTGCTCCAGCGCAGCCAGGCGTAGACGCTGTTGATCGCGTCATCACCGATCAGCCATTGGAAGCCCTGGGGCGCATCGTCCTGTTCGTGCAACGCCGGTTCTTCGCGGTACAGGCGGTTCAGGTCGCCAACCAGCTTCTGCACCCCACGGTGCTCGGGGTATTGCAGCAAATACCAATCCAGTTGCTGGTCGTGGTTCCACTCGCGCCATTGGCCAAATTCGCAGCCCATGAACAGCAGCTTCTTGCCGGGGTGCATCCACATGAAACTGAGGTAGGCGCGCAGGTTGGCAAATTTCTGCCAGCGGTCGCCGGGCATCTTGTCGATCAGCGAGTGCTTGCCGTGCACCACCTCATCATGGGAAATCGGCAGGATAAAGCGCTCCGACCAGGCGTACACCAGCCCGAAACTCAGCTCGTTGTGATGATGGGCGCGGTACACCGGGTCTTGCTGGATGTAATGCAGGGAGTCGTGCATCCAGCCCATGTTCCATTTGTAGTTGAAGCCCAGGCCTCCCTGTTGGGTCGGCTGGCTGACGCCGGGCCAGGCCGTGGACTCCTCGGCAATTACCAACGCGCCCGGCGCTTCAAGGGCAACCACGTCGTTCAGGTGCCGCAAGAAATCGATGGCTTCCAGGTTCTCGCGGCCGCCATGACGGTTGGGCACCCATTCACCGGCCTTGCGCGAATAATCGCGATACAGCATGGAGGCCACTGCGTCCACACGCAGGCCGTCCACGTGGAAATGCTTGAGCCAGTGCAAGGCCGACGCGAGCATGAAACCGTGGACCTCGGTGCGGCCCAGGTTGTAGATCAGCGTGTCCCAGTCCTGGTGAAACCCTTCCAGCGGGTTGGCGTATTCGTAGAGCGCGGTACCGTCAAATTGCGCCAGGCCGTGGGTATCGGTGGGGAAATGCGCTGGCACCCAATCAAGGATCACGCCGATATCGGCCTGATGGCAGGCATTGACGAACCAGGCGAAGTCTTCCGGCGAGCCAAAGCGCGCGCTGGGGGCAAACTGGGATAACGCTTGATAACCCCACGAGCCACCAAAGGGGTGCTCCATGATCGGCATCAGTTCGATATGGGTGAAGCCCAATTGTTGAACGTAAGGAATCAGCCGCTCGGCCAATTCGCGCCAGCCATATTGCCGAGCCACTTCACCGGCCTCGTCCAGCTCGCACTGCCAGGACCCCACATGCAGCTCGTAGATCGACAACGGCGCGGTGGCTTTCTGCTTGTCTCCCCGCGATTGCATCCACTCATGGTCCTGCCAATCCACCTGCAAAGGTGCGGCGACCTTCGAGGCGGTGTCCGGCGGTAGTTGGGTGGCCAGCGCCACAGGGTCGGCCTTGAGCGGCAGAATGCCGTGGGCACCGAGAATTTCATACTTGTAGGCCGCGCCCGGTTGCAGGCGCGGGATAAAGATTTCCCACACCCCCGATGGATGACGCAGGCGCATCGGGTGGCGGCGCCCGTCCCAGATATTGAAGTCGCCCACCACCGAAACCCGCCGTGCGTTCGGCGCCCACACGGCAAAGCGCACGCCTTGCACGCCATCGACGCTGACCACCTGAGCCCCCAGGCAGTTGCCCAGGTCACGGTGATTGCCTTCGGCAAACAGGTACAGGTCCATTTCCCCCAGCAGCAATTGGCTGAAGCTGTAGGGGTCTTCGGTGATCTGCTCACCGCCGGCCCACTGGATTTTCAGCAGGTAGGGCTGGCGAGTGCTGAAGTGCCCAATAAACAGGCCTGGCACCTGGGTGGCATCGAGGCTGCCAAACGGCTCACCTGTGTCACGCGCCAGTACCTGGACACTCAGGGCCTCGGGCAGGAACGCACGGATAAACTGGCCGCCCTGCTCGTCATCATGGGGCCCCAGGATCGAAAAGGGGTCGGGGTGCTCGGCGCGCACCAGCGCATCGACGTCCTTGGACGCCGGCAATGCAGTCAACTTGGGCTGCAGCGGTTCTCTCTGTGTAAAACTCATGACGTCTCCCCACCGCGTACAGGTTTAGATATAGGTGTCAGCCCGCTCAGCAAGCTGTGCAGCCCTTGCAGGGGCACCGGCAGCCAGGTCGGGCGGTTTTCTGCTTCGTAGGCCACTTCGTACGCGGCCTTTTCCAAGCTGAACAAGGTCAGCGCTGCGTCTTGGCCGTTGGCATCCTGCCAGTCATGCGCCAGTGTAGACGCAGCGGCCTGGTAAGCCTGGGTAAATGCTACGCGGGCTTCATTCAGGTAGCGGTCGGTCACGCGTTTGCGCGCAGCGTTCGCTTCTGGCGTGTGATCCACCCCTTGTACATTCAGCGCCATGGCCGCGGCATAATCAAAGGAACGCAGCACACCGCTCACATCTTTATAAGGGCTGTGTTTGCCGCGCCGCTCATGCAGCGGTCGCGCCGGTTCGCCCTCGAAGTCGATCAAGTAGGCATCGCCCTTGACCACCAATACCTGGCCCAGGTGCAAGTCACCGTGGACGCGAATGCGCAATCCGCCCGCCGTGGCTTTGGCCAACGCCTGGACATGCGCCGCGATGGCTTTTTTCTGCGCCAGTAATTCACTGACCAACGCCTGGTCGGCGGGGTTCAATTGGCTTTGATTAAGCTTGAGCAACTGCAAGGCACGGTCGATCTGGGCGCCGACATCCTTGGCCCAGGCTTGGGTGTCTTTGATTGTGGTGGGTTCGGGTTTGAAGGCCTTGTCGGCCGTTGGCGCACCCAGCACCAGGTGCATTTCACCCAGGCGCTGACCGAGCAAACCGGCAAAATCTGCCAGTTCCCCGAGGGCGTTGTAATGCTGTTCCTGTTCAGAGATCGCGTCGGCCAGCTCATCGCGGATCGCCCGCTCCAGGTTGTTCTGGGTCCAGCTCCAGGCATCGCCCTGATTGCTCAAGTAACCCTGGGCAATCATCAGCAAGTTGTCCTGTCCCTGCCCGTCCTGGCGGCTCATAAAGCCCAGCAGCGGCGAGATGTTCGGGTAGCCAGCGGCGGTCAGGTACGCACTCATTTCCAGCTCCGGGTGCACGCCGGCGCTGACTTTGCGAATCAGCTTGAGCACCAGACTCTCACCGACCACCACCGAGCTGTTGGACTGCTCGGCGGACAAGTAACGCACCGGCGATTCACGGGTCAGTTGCAATGCGGCCAAGTGTTGAGTGGCCTCGAATCGCAGATCGCCGTCAGGGGTATTGAGCACGGTGCCGGCCTGCATGGCCTGGATCACCTCAAGGATAAAATGCTCAAGGCTGAAGGCATCGGTCACCAAACCTACCTGGCGGGTGCGTCGCACTCGGGCCAACGCCAATTGCTGGGGCAAGGCGCTGGTGAACCGGTCTTCGCCAAGGAAGCCCAAGGGCAGTTGGTAGCGGCTGACCTGGCCGGCACTGGTCACTTCGATCTCACTGAGCAACACCGGATGCTGCGGGTCGCCAAAACGCACGCCATATGCGATGTGCACCGTGTCGATTGCCGTATCTTTGCCGGCAAACCAGCGCCGCTTGGGCAGCCAGGCGGGCAGTGACGTATGTTCCAGGCTGGTGCGGCAAGGTTCTTCGAGTAGCTCTTCCATGCGTTTTTTCAGTACCAAAGTGGTGAAGTCGGGCATGCTTTGCGCCGGTTCCACATGCCAGCTGGGCATCTGGTTTTCCGCTGCCAGCACGAACCAATAGAAACCATAGGGCGCCAGGGTCAGCAGGAAATTCAGCTGGCCGATTGGCGGGAAGGCATTACCGCCAAGCATCTCCACCGGCACCATGCCGGCAAAGGCCGACAGGTCCAGCTCCGCCGCCTGGGCGCTGCGCGACACGTTGGCCACGCACAGGATGATCTCGGTGTGGCCGTCTTCACCGGTGTACTCACGGGTGTAAGCCAGGATGCGCCGGTTAGTCGGCGAGAGCATTTTCAAGCTGCCACGACCAAACGCCTTGGACTGCTTGCGCACTGCGAGCATGCGCCGGGTCCAGTTGAGCAATGAATGCGGGTCCTGGGCCTGGGTCTCGACGTTGACCGACTGGTAGCCGTATTGCGGGTCCATGATCGGCGGCAACACCAGACTGGCCGGGTCGGCACGGGAAAACCCGCCATTGCGGTCGATGGACCATTGCATGGGCGTGCGCACGCCGTCACGGTCGCCCAGGTAGATGTTGTCGCCCATGCCGATTTCATCGCCGTAGTACAGGGTCGGCGTGCCCGGCATCGACAGCAACAGGCTGTTGAGCAATTCCACCCGCCGACGATCGCGCTCCACCAGCGGCGCCAGGCGTCGCCGAATGCCCAGGTTGATGCGGGCGCGGCGGTCTGCGGCGTAGTAGTTCCACAGGTAGTCGCGCTCTTTGTCGGTGACCATTTCCAGGGTCAGCTCATCATGGTTGCGCAGGAAAATTGCCCACTGGCAGTTGGCGGGAATCTCCGGGGTCTGGCGCAGAATGTCGGTAATGGGGAAGCGATCTTCCTGGGCCAACGCCATGTACATGCGCGGCATCAGTGGAAAGTGAAAGGCCATGTGGCATTCATCGCCGTCATCACCCTTTCTATCCCCAAAGTACAGCTGCGTGTCTTCCGGCCACTGGTTGGCTTCGGCCAGCAGCATGCGGTCGGGATAATGGGCATCGATCTCAGCGCGGATCTGCTTGAGGACGTTGTGGGTTTCCGCCAGGTTTTCGTTGTTGGTGCCGTCCCGTTCGATCAGATAGGGAATGGCGTCCAGGCGCAGGCCGTCGATGCCCAGGTCGAGCCAATAGCGCATCACCGACAGCACCGCTTTCATGACCTGCGGGTTATCGAAGTTGAGGTCCGGTTGGTGCGAGTAAAAGCGGTGCCAGAAGTACTGGCCGGCCACCGGGTCCCAGGTCCAGTTGGACTTTTCGGTGTCCAGGAAAATAATGCGCGTGCCGTCGTATTTCTGGTCATCGTCCGACCACACATAAAAGTCCCGCGCCGCCGAGCCTGGCTTGGCCTTGCGCGCGCGCTGGAACCAGGGGTGCTGGTCGGAGGTGTGGTTGATCACAAGCTCGGTGATCACGCGCAGCCCGCGTTGGTGGGCTTGGGCAATAAAGCGCTTGGCGTCGGCCATCGTCCCGTAGTCGCTGTGCACGCCGCGGTATTCGGCAATGTCGTAGCCGTCATCACGGCGGGGAGACGGGTAGAACGGCAGCAGCCAGATGGTGTTCACGCCCAGGTCGGCAATGTAGTCGAGTTTGGCGATCAGCCCGGCAAAGTCACCAATGCCGTCGTTATTGGAGTCGAAATAGGATTTGACGTGTACCTGGTAGATCACCGCGTCTTTGTACCAGAGCGGGTCTTTGATGAAGGTGGCTGCCTTGGGTTTCTTGGCCATTGCAAACTCCTGAAAATACAAAGTTCTCGAGGATCGTTCCCAGGCTCCGCGTGGGAATGCAGCCCCGGACGCTCCGCGTCCCAAGCGCGACGCAGAGCGTCCAGTGAGGCATTCCCACGCAGAGCGAAGTGAGGCGTTCCCACGCAGAGCGTGGGAACGAGCACTCAGGGGGTGCTGATGCGCCATATCCCGAACGGCATCTGCGGCTCCAGCCGGGTCCATTGGGTCTTGCCGTACCAGGTCCAGCGATGGCCGTTCATCAAGTCTTCGCCCTGGGTCTGGGCATCGTCGGGCAACCCCATCTCCCACAGCGGCAATTCAAAGTGGGCTTCCTGGGCGTTGTGCGGGTCGAGGTTGACGGCGACCAGAATGAAATTGCTGCCGTCCTCGCTGCGCTTGCCGAAGTACAGGATGTTGTCGTTCCAGGCGTTGTAGAGCTTGAGCCCCAGGTGCGTGTGCAACGCCGGGTTCTGGCGGCGGATGCGGTTGAGCTGGGCGATCTCGGCGATGATGTTGCCGGGGGCGGTAAAGTCGCGGGGGCGGATCTCGTACTTCTCGGAGTCGAGGTATTCTTCTTTGCCTGGCACGGGCGCCGACTCACACAACTCAAAGCCTGAATACATCCCCCACAGGCCCGAGCCCATCGTGGCCAGCGCAGCGCGGATCAGGAAGCCTGCGCGGCCGGAGTCACGCAGGAAACCCGGGTTGATGTCCGGCGTATTGACGAAGAAGTTCGGACGGTAGCACTCACGCCAGGGCGATTGGTTCAGTTGAGTGAGGTACTCGCTCAGTTCAGCCTTGGTGTTGCGCCACGTAAAGTAGGTATAGCTCTGGGAATAGCCGACCTTGCCCAGGCGCGCCATCATTGCCGGGGTGGTGAAAGCTTCGGCGAGGAAGATCACCTCCGGGTACTTGGCACGCACGTCGCTGATCAGCCATTGCCAGAACGGCAGCGGCTTGGTGTGCGGGTTGTCGACGCGAAAGGTCTTCACGCCCTCTTCCACCCAGCCCACCACAATGTCGCGCAGTTCTGTCCATAAGCCCGGAATCGCATCCGCCGCATAGAAATCGACGTTGACGATGTCCTGATACTTTTTCGGCGGGTTCTCGGCGTACTTAATCGTGCCGTCGGGGCGCCAGTTGAACCAGCCAGGGTGCTGTTCAAGCCATGGGTGGTCCTGGGAGCACTGGATGGCGAAGTCCAGGGCAATTTCCAGGCCGTGGTCGGCAGCGGCCTTGACCAGGCGACGGAAATCCTCACGGCTGCCCAGTTGCGGGTGAATCGCCTCATGCCCGCCCTCCGCGCTGCCGATGGCATACGGACTGCCCGGATCATCGGGGCCTGCGGTGAGTGAGTTGTTCTTGCCCTTGCGGTGGCTGCGGCCGATAGGATGGATCGGCGGGAAGTACAGCACGTCAAAACCCATGTCGTGGATCATCGACAAGCGCGAGTGCACGTCGTTGAATGTACCGTGGCGGGCCGGATCATCGGTGATCGAGCGGGGAAACAGCTCATACCAACTGGCGAACTGCGCCGCCTCACGCTCTACGTCAATTGGGTAGGCGGGGCTGACGCTCAGATACGCGCGATGATCGGCCTGGGTCATCAGGTGTGCACTGTCTTCGTGCAGGAACAACGCCACCTGCTCGGTTTCCAGCAGGCCCGACAGTTCGTGGTGCAACACCATCAAACGGTCGCGCAATTCGTTGTCACTGCGCTCGGCAGCCTGCAACACCAGGCTGCGGCCTTCCTGCAATTCAAGGCTGACCGGCACCCCGGCCTCATGTTTCTTGCGCAATTCATAGCAGAAGCTGGCGAAGGTATCGATCCATGCCTCGATGCAGTATTCATGCGGCCCGAGTTGGGCGACGGTGAACGCGCCTTCCCAGCCATCGTTGCCGACATCGGTCATGACCACGCTGTGCCAGCTTTCTTCCTCCAGCACGCGCCAGCGGATCAGCACCGCCAGCTTGTCGTGACCATCAGCGAACACTTTGCTGGTGACATTGACACGCTGGCCGACCACAGCCTTGACGGCGAACTCACCATTGTCGATCACCGGCATGGTGCTTTCGATAGCGATCCTGGGTAACAACAGCGCTTGCGACAGCGGCAGTATCGAGCCTTCTGGAGCCAGTGTTTCAGCAATCATCGAGCATCTTCCCCTTACGCCCTGTGGACGCTCTTGGCTTGATCCGAATTCAAAGGCGGCGACGCTTTCCCTGAGCGTGGCCGTATAAGGTCCGAGCCTGGGCGCGCCGCAAAAGTTCAGGTGGATATGCCGCCGCTGGGCAGGGAATCAATTGCCCCAGGCAGCGGTCCACCGCTAGAGCAAAGCACAAAGGAGGCCACACCGATGAATATCCCGATACCACCTGAACCTGAAGATCCGAATATCGACACTCCGCCACTACCGACGCCACCCAGTGAACCGGCGCCCATTCCAGAGAGAGAGCCGCCGGAAAACGACCCACCGCCCGTGCAAGAGCCGCCGACGACCCTGCCTCCGGTGATCGTCTAAATCATCAGAGCAAGAACACGGCCTGCTCGAACACCTAGACGTCCTGGTGTTCGAGCACACAAAAAAACGAGGAGTCCTACGAAGTTCCACGTCAAGGCTGAATGTTCGTTTTACTGTTCCTTTTTATATTGATCTCGCGTGAATGCTCAGCCTTTTTTTCACCTGGCCTTTAGCCCATTTATCACGAGTAGCCCCATGTCGACTATCACCTCCCCATCAACGCCCACTGCTCCAGTCACAACACCCACATCCTCCAATCCCGTCTCCAATCAACAGGCGCTGACACCCGAGCGAATAAATACGTTGCTAAAGGCCGGCCCGAACTGGTCCTCCTCCCCTAAGGCGCCTGACCGCTCACCCCATCCCCCTCTATCGCCAACGACGAAGTCCAACACCTCACCTTCTATGTCGGAGGTAGAGGCGAAGAATAAGTTGGACGACCTGAATACGGCATTGACCCCAGACACCATCAAGGAGATACAACGCAATCCAAGCTCGCCGAAATCTCGCGCAATCACTGAGCAGTTCAACACCACATTGACCCCAGAGAATGTCAAATTAATGTCGAGGGGCGCCAACGCGAAAAAAAACCGCGAAACACTTCGAGAGATCAGGGACAAGCTCGACAAAAAAAATATTGATTCAAACCTGGAGTCTGCCAAGCACCAGGTGATCAATGAGGCGGCCGATAAAATGAGGCTCAAACTTCTGGAAATCATTACCGCCGCGTTCGACGGCGACATCTGGAACACCGTTGACCATCACAAAAATTGGCTCGAAGAACTGGGTGCTTTGAGCAAAAATTTTTCTGCAATGGAGACCAAGTCCAAAGCCCTCACGGATGCAGCTTCGTCCCTGAGCGACGAAAAGCTCGACCAATCGGCGGCGCCTGAAACGCAGGACTCATCGCCTGCCGACACTCGCGCTGCAACCTACAGTTTCAACGCCACCAGTGAATCTACCCTGGAGGCCCCCAGCGAGATCCGCAATTTCAAATCGGGAGATAAACTGGACCTGTCCGGCATCCAGCGGCAGCTGAACACGTCGCTGCGGCCGGTCGATCGGTTTCCAGAAGTAATCGGTGAAATGCAGATCCATCACTCGCCCAGCGCCAACACCAGCGTAATTGTCATCGCCGATGCGCCGGGCAAAGACCCCTTTTTGCTCAAGGTGTTTGGTGAGGTACGCCAAAGCAACATCGTGACCTGATCCGCGGTATGACTCAGGATCACTTTTCCAACAATCTGACGATTCTCGGCATGATGCTGAACACCGCCAGGGCCAGCAGTGTACTGAGTACTGCCGTCGATTCACGCCCCATCCCCGCCGCCACACCAATGGCGGCGGTCATCCACAACCCGGCAGCCGTGGTCAGGCCCTTCACATGCTGGCCCTCTTCATCTTCCTTGCCCTTGAGGATGGTGCCGGCGCCAAGGAAGCCGATACCCGCAATCACCCCCTGAACCACACGGCTCATGGCGTCCGCCTGGTTGCCGGACATCTGCGGCACCAGCACGAACAGCGCCGCACCAAGCGCAACCAGCATATGGGTGCGCACGCCAGCCGCCTTGCCCTTGTGCTCACGCTCAAAACCCAGGATGCCGCCCAGGATCGCGGCGATCAGCAGGCGCACCGTCACTTGGGTGAGTTGCCGGGCATCGCCGATGTCCGCGAATTCGGCTTGCAGTGTTTGCCACACTTGATGCCACCAGGCGTCCATGGATGCGCTCCTTTTATTATGGATAGATAAAGGATGGACAGCGCAGACCGCCAGTCAGTTGCCTGGAACCCCTTGTCATAGGGGTCGCCTAACGTGATAGAGCCCATAGAAAGGAGATCGCCATGCCCCTGCGCATCGAAAACCATTTGTGCTACTTCACGCTCGACGTGGACGGCCAGGAACAAAGCCTGCCAGCCACCCGCGTGAAGATCCTTACCGACCATGACAAAGCCATGTCCTATGTGGAGTTGGCGGGCGAGCGGGTCTATATCACTGAAGCCGAAGCCGACGCGCTGACGGTTGAAGGGGCCACGGATGGCCGTAACCATGTAAAGGCGCAAAAGCCTGGTTCGGTGATTTGATTGATCTGTATCATCGAACCCTTTGAATCCCTGCACCCCTATAGACTCGGGGTGCAGCACATTGACGCACAAGAACGCATCAAGCCTATCTGATCCGCTTTTTATCCTTCCACCTGAGTCTGTTATGCAAACAGTCTGTCGCCCATAGTTCATCCGCCTGATGGAGGCTGATGAGCGAATGACCATGAGCGAACGAATCCCAACCGTGGAAACCTTTGAGCCCATTCACCCAAAGAAGGTGAAGGCCAAATCCAGCGACAACCTGATCCATACCCGCAGTTTTACCGGTGTGTTCCGCACCTTGCGCGTGGGCGGTGCCGGCCTGCTGTTTCTGGCTTTTTTTGGCACTGTGTGGCTGAACTGGGGTGGACGCCAAGCCGTACTATGGGACTTGGCCGAGAGCAAGTTCCATATCTTTGGTGCGACATTCTGGCCCCAGGATTTCATCCTGCTCTCGGCGCTGTTGATCATCTGTGCCTTCGGCCTCTTCGCGATCACGGTGTTTGCCGGCCGCGTCTGGTGCGGCTACACCTGCCCGCAAAGCTCGTTTACCTGGCTGTTCATGTGGTGCGAGAAGGTGACCGAGGGTGAACGCAACCAACGTATCAAACTGCAGGCGGCACCCTGGAGCCTGAATAAGCTGGCACGGCGCTCGGCCAAACATACGTTGTGGCTGGGTATCAGTGTGTTGACCGGGCTGACGTTTGTGGGCTACTTCACCCCCATCCGCCCCTTGGCCGCCGAACTGCTGACGTGGCAGATGGGCGGTGTGAGCCTGTTTTGGGTATTGTTTTTCACGGGGGCCACTTACATCAATGCCGGCTGGCTACGCGAAGCCGTATGCATGCATATGTGCCCCTATGCACGCTTCCAGAGCGTGATGTTTGATAAAGACACCCTGACTATTTCCTACGACGCCGCCCGCGGCGAGCAACGTGGCCCGCGTAAACGTGACGTGCCGCCAGCGCAGGTTGGCCTCGGTGACTGCATCGATTGCCAGCTATGCGTGCAGGTATGCCCCACGGGCATCGATATCCGCGACGGCCTGCAGATGGAATGCATCGGCTGCGCAGCCTGCATCGACGCCTGCGATTCGATCATGGACAAAATGGGCTATGCCCGTGGCTTGGTCAGTTATACCAGTGAGCACCAATTGCAGGGTGGCAAGACTCATCTGCTGCGGCCACGCCTGATCGGCTACAGTGCCGTGCTGGTGGTGATGCTCGCGGCACTGGTGGTGGCCCTGATTGAACGGCCGATGGTGTCGCTGGATGTGACCAAAGACCGTGGCATGTTCCGCGAAAACAGCCTGGGTTTGATCGAAAACATCTACAGCCTCAAGGTGATCAACAAAACCCAGCAGCGCCAGGAATACCGCCTGGAACTGGTGGATGCCGAGGGGTTCCAGTTGCAAGGCAAGACCCAGGTCAGCCTGGCTGCCGGGGAAATTGTCGATATACCGGTGTCGGTAGCATTGCTGGCGGACACACCGGCCAGCAGCTCTCAAACCTTACGTTTTAAAGTCACTGATGTGGATGAACCTTGGATCTATACCGCTGCTGACAGCCGCTTCGTAGCGCCCTTGAATCGCTGATACTTCATCAACAACAGAGATCAAATGTGGGAGCTGGCTTGCCTGCGAAAGCGGTAGAGCAGTAACAGATGCAGTGACTGACACACCGCCTTCGCAGGCAAGCCAGCGCCTACAATTTGCCCTGCGTACACATTCAAAAAGCTAATTAGGCCGCCATGAAACGCTACGAAAAATTTGCCGACGACATCGCAGAACTGATCCGCTCCGGCGTCCTCGGCCCCGGCCAGCGCGTGCCATCGGTGCGCTATGCCAGCCAGGCCTACGGCGTCAGCCCGTCCACCGTGTTCCAGGCCTACTACCTGCTGGAGCGTCGTGGCCTGATTCGCGCACGCCCCCGCTCTGGCTACTTCGTCAACACCCATGCGCCCAGCCCGTTTTCCGAACCGGTGGTGAGTGAGCAGGTGCATGAGTCCACCGAGGTGGGCGTGAGTGAGCTGGTGTTCTCGGTACTGGACTCCATCAAAGACCCCAACACCGTGCCCTTCGGCTCGGCCTTCCCCTGCCCCATGCTGTTCCCGCTGCCGCGCCTGGCCCGTTCCCTGGCCAGCGCCAGCCGCGAAATGGACCCACGCTTGGTGGTCACCGACATGTCGCCGGGCAACCCGCAACTGCGCCGGCAGATTGCCCTGCGCTATATGGTCGGTGGCCTGATGCTGCCGATGGAGGAGCTGTTGATCACCAACGGTGCTCTCGAAGCGTTGAACCTGTGCCTGCAGGCCGTGACCGAACCGGGCGACCTGGTGGCCATCGAGGCGCCGGCGTTCTACGCGTGTTTGCAAGTGCTTGAACGCCTGAAGCTCAAGGCCGTGGAGATCCCGGTGCACCCGCGCGACGGTATTGACCTGAACGCCCTGGCCCAAAGCCTTGAGCGCTATCCGATCAAGGCCTGCTGGACCATGACCAGTTTCCAGAACCCCATGGGCGCCACGCTGCCTGAAGAGAAAAAACAGGCGCTGGTGGAACTGCTGCGCAGCCATCAAGTGCCGCTGATCGAAGATGACGTCTACGCCGAGCTGTACTACGGGCAACAAGCGCCTAAGCCGGCCAAGGCCTTCGATACCGAAGGGCTGGTGATGCATTGCGGCTCCTTTGCCAAGAGCCTGGCGCCGGGTTACCGAGTGGGCTGGGTCGCCGCCGGGCGCTTTGCACAGAAGGTCGAGCGGCTCAAGTTGATGACCTCGTTATGCCCGTCGATGCCGGCCCAGGCGGCAATTGCCGACTACCTGCAACACGGCGGCTATGACCGCCACCTGCGCAAACTGCGCTACGCCCTGGAAGAACAGCAAAGCGCCATGCTCGCGGCTATCGCTCGCTACTTCCCGGCCCAGACACGGGTCAGCCAGCCGGCGGGGGGCTATTTCCTGTGGTTGGAATTGCCGGAGCAGACCGACTCGCTGAAGTTGTTCCAGATGGCCTTGGCCCAGGGCATCAGCATTGCGCCGGGGCCGATCTTTTCCGCAACTCAGCGGTTCAGAAACTGCATACGCTTGAACTATGGCAGCCCGTGGAACGAGGCATCGGAAAAGGCCATGGAGACATTAGGGCGGATTGTGCGATCGTTTTAACGGCCGCCCCCCAAGTCGATAAACGTTCCGGTGGAATACGATGCCTTGTCCGACAGTAACCAGATAATCGCCTCCGCCACTTCATCCGGACGCCCGCCGCGCGCCATCGGGATGCCGGACTCCAGCTTGCTGACTCGGTCCGGGTCGCCGCTCAGGGCATGGAAATCGGTAAAGATATAGCCTGGGCGCACGGCGTTGACGCGAATGCCCTCGCCCGCCACCTCCTTCGACAACCCCAGGGTAAAGGTATCCAGCGCGCCCTTGGAGGCGGCGTAGTCGACATACTCACCCGGCGAGCCCAGCCGCGCCGCCACCGAGGACACGTTGACGATACTGCCGCCCTGCCCGCCATGCCGGGGCGACATGCGTAACACCGCGTGCTTGGCACACAGAATCGGGCCCAGCACATTGGTCTTGAGGATTTTGAGGATACGAAACTCGGACATCTCGTCGACCCGCGATTTTTGCCCCACGGTACCGGCATTATTGACCAGCGCAGTGACACGCCCCAATTCGGCATCCACACGATTGAACAGCGCAATCACCTCATCTTCGATGCTGACATCGGCGCGCACCGCGATGGCCTGTGCTCCGAGGCCGCGCACTTGTTCAACCACAGCATGGGCAGCCTTCTCGTCCGACTGATAATTAATGCAGATGCGATAACCTTCGCGAGCGGCCAGCAAGGCCGTCTCGGCGCCAATCCCTCGGCTGCCCCCGGTGATGATGACGACTTTGTCCATGGCTGCGGTCTCCTGAATCAACCTGATGTTTAGGGTTGGATCCAAGAATACCCGTCACTCAGGGCGTTTGTCAGGCACTGCTGCCTGTTCGGCACTGCGGATATTGGTCATGAAGCTGTCGGCCGGCAATGGATGCCCCAACAGATAGCCTTGCAAGGAATCACACCCCAGGCGGGTAAGGAAATTTTGCTGCGCATCGGTTTCCACGCCTTCGGCGACAATCCGTAAGTCCAGAGCCTGGCCGAGGGCCACGATGGCCGAGACGATGGCGGCGTCGTCGCTGTCGTGTTCCAGGTCACGTACAAAGCCGCGGTCGATCTTCAACTCATTGGCCGGCAGGCGCTTGAGGTACATGAGGCTGGAGTACCCGGTGCCAAAGTCATCGATGGACAGGTCCACACCCATGTCCGACAGTTGCTGCAATACCTTCATGCTCGCGTCGGCATCGCTCATGGCGGTGGTCTCGGTGATCTCCAGCGTGAGGCTGTTGGCCGGTAATTGGTGACGCTCCAGCGCGGCCGCTACGCTGTTGACCAACCCGGCGTGGCAGAACTGCAACGCCGAGAGGTTTACGGCAATGCGCCAGTGCTCATAACCCTGTGCGTACCACAGGCTCATCTGGCGACAAGCTTCATCGAGTACCCATTCGCCGATGGGGATGATCAGCCCGGTTTTCTCCGCCAGTGCAATAAACGTAGCGGGCATCAACAAGCCTTGTTGCGGATGCTCCCAGCGCAACAGCGCCTCGGCCCCCACGGCAAGACC
This sequence comes from Pseudomonas sp. FSL W5-0203, assembly GCF_001896155.1. Taxonomy (NCBI): domain Bacteria; kingdom Pseudomonadati; phylum Pseudomonadota; class Gammaproteobacteria; order Pseudomonadales; family Pseudomonadaceae; genus Pseudomonas; species Pseudomonas sp. FSL W5-0203. Next base: position 72,980 of record NZ_MPOR01000021.1, on the reverse strand, counting down.
GCTGACGGCGTCGAACTTGGGTTGGTAGTGCAAACGAAATTGCCCCTGCTCCAGGGCATTGCGCAGGTCCTGCAGCAATTGCAGTTGTTTGCGCGCATTGGTGTTCATCGACACATCGAAGAAGCTGTAGCCGTTCTTGCCCATGCCCTTGGCGTGATACATCGCCGCGTCGGCGTTCATCAGCAGTTCCTGAGGACTATTACCGTTACCGGGGAACATGGCGATACCGACGCTGGCCGAGATCTGCAACTCATGCTCGGCCACCGTGAAGGTGCGGTTGATCAGGCTCACCTGGCGCTCGGCCAAGCCCATGGCATCGTCGGGCTGGGTGAGTTGCACCAGCAATACGAACTCATCGCCGCCGATACGGGCCAGGGTGTCCTGGCTGCGCAAGTCCTCACGCAAGCGCAAGCCGACCTCGCGCAGTAACTGGTCGCCCAAGTGATGACCAAAGGCATCGTTGACCGGTTTGAAGCCATCCAGGTCGATAAACATCAAGGCAAAGCAACCGCCCCGCTCGTTCACCGCCTGGATGCCTTGTTGAATGCGATCAGCCAACAACGTGCGATTGGGCAGGCCGGTGAGCATGTCATGCAGGGCCAGGTGAGTAAGTTCCTGATTGGCCAGGGTCAGGGAATCGGCGAGTACGGCGGTGCGCGCTTCCAGGCGCGCATCCAGCACCGAGGTCAAGAGCGCAATGACCAGCACCGCCAGCGAAGTGACCAAGACCAGGTTATCCAGGCCCTTGCCGCTCAAGCCGGTCAATGCGGCGCCGCAGAAGCTGCCATCGGCAAAGCGCGCCGCAGCCATCCCGGTGTAGTGCATCCCCACGATGGCCACGCCCATCACGACGGCGGCGCCACCCCGTGCCAGCCGCACATAAGGTGTGTTGCGCCGCAGGTTGAAGGCGATCCACAGGGCGGCGCCGGAAGCCACCACCGCGATCACCAACGAAGCGCCAAATAAGGTCGGGTCGTAATCAATGCCGGGTGTCATGCGCATCGCGGCCATGCCGGTGTAATGCATGCTGGCAATTCCAGCGCCCATTACCAACGCCCCGAATGCCAGTTGCCAGACCGGCAAGCGTGGCTGGCTGACCAGCCATAACGCGAAACCACTGGATAGCACGGCGATCAACAGCGAAAACAGGGTAATGCCTACCTCAAACCCGAGGGCAAACGGCAGGCGCAGGGCCAACATCCCGATAAAGTGCATGGACCAGATGCCCACGCCCATCGCCACTGCGCCGCCAGTGATCCATAGGTATACAGCCCGCCCCTTGGCGGTCGCGATACGCCCGGCCAGGTCCAAGGCCGTGTAGGACGCCAGGATGGCCACGCACAGGGAAATCACGACAAGGGAGGTTGAATAGCTACCGATCAACATAGGTTTTCTCGCTGGCGACGGGGCGAAAAAGCCCGTGCCGGGTGGCAAAGCGGGCGATTGTAGCGAGTATGAATCCGAGGCAGGTGATTAATTAATCAGTTGGCCATTAGTGAGTTTTTGGCGTCAATCGGATGGCTTCGCCAGGCTGTTTTCAACGACGTCATGGACATCAAAATGTGGCCTGCGCAGATCCCCTGTGGGAGCGGGCTTGCCCGCGAAGGCGGTGTGTCAGTCACCGCAACTACTACTGCACTAACGCTATCGCAGGCAAGCCAGCTCCCACAGGGTACTGTGCTTAACTGACTGGCATTGGGGCAAGCCCACACAGTTGATCTTGCTCCCCCAGGATGCGCGGCGCATCCGGTTACTCCTTTTCAGCCAGGGAGGTCTGGCCGTCCCAGCCTCCGCCCAACGCTGCAATCAATTGCACACTCGCCACCAGGCGCGATTGCAGCAAGGTCAACACGGTGCGCTCGTTGCTCAAGGCCGTTGCCTGCACCGTGACCACATCCAGATAGGCAATCAACCCGGCCTTGTATTGGTTTTCGGTCAAGCGCAAGGATTCACGCGCCGATTCCAGCGCTTCATTGCTGACCACCGCCTCATCGGCGAGCACCTTGAGCTGGACCATGTAGTTTTCCACCTCACGGAAACCGTCCAGCACGGTCTGGCGGTACTTGGCCACGGTCTCGTCATAGCTGGCCACGCTGCGGTCGACTTCCGCCGAGCGCTGGCCGCCATCGAACAGGGTCATGGCCAGTTTCGGCCCCACCGACCAGAAGCGGTTCGGCAGGCTGATCCAATCTTCATAAGTGCTGCTGGAATAGCCGCCCTGCAGGCTCAGGCTGAGGTCCGGGTAATAGGCCGCCTTGGCCACGCCGATATTGGCGTTGGCGGCGATCACCGAGCGTTCGGCCGAGGCAATATCGGGGCGACGCTCCAGCAGTTGGGACGGCAGGCTCACCGGTATTTGCGGTAGCGCCGGAATATCTTTGCTCACCGCCAGATTGAAGTTGGCCGGGGCTTCGCCAATCAGCACGGCTATGGCGTTTTCCAGCTGGGCGCGTTGCCAGATCAAGTCGATCAGGCTGGCCTGGGTGGTCTTGAGCTGGGTTTGCGCCTGGGCAATGGCGTCCTTGCCGGCCACACCGGCGCGGTATTGGTTTTCGGTCATTTTCAATGAACGCTGGTAGGTGTCCAGCGTGGCTTGCAGCAGCCGCGTCTGTTCGTCCATGACCCGCAGTTGCAGGTAGCTTTGCACCAGTTCGGACTGCTGGCTCAGACGCATTGCGGCCAAGTCGGCCGAGCTTGCCTCGGCGCTGGCTTCGTTGGCCTCCAGACCACGGCGCAACTTGCCCCAGATATCGGCTTCCCAGCTCACACCCAACTGGGCATTGAGGGTGTCGCGGATACCACTGCTGGAGCTGCTGAGGCTGGCGCTGCTGCTGCCGGTGCCCTGGCTGGCGCGGGTTTTACCCACGCTCAGGTCAACGCTGGGGTAAAACGCCCCGCGTGAGCTGCGCACCAGCGCCTTTGCCTGACGAAAACGCGCTTCGGCCTGGGCGACGGTCTGGTTGGACGCGTTGAGGCGCACCACCAGGTCATTGAGTTGTCGGTCACCGTACAGCTCCCACCAGGCGCCGCGGGCCAGGGAGTCGCTCGGATTGGCCTGGCGCCAGCCCTGGGCCTCCTTGAACTGCACCGGCTCGATGACGTCCGGGCGTTTGTAGTCAGGGCCGATGGCGCAGGCGCTGAGCAACATGGCCAAGCCCACTGTAGGAGCAAGCTTGCTCGCGAAGACTGCCAACGTTAACGCGTTCATTCTGGATGAGCGCGGCGTCTGGGCCTTTTTCGCGAGCAAGCTCGCTCCTACAGAGGTCGCAGGGGCGTTGGTTGAGTCGGTCATAGCGCAGTGTCCAGGGCAGCATCGGTACGCACGCCGCGCCAGGCGTTGAAGCGATGGCGCGCGCGGTCCAGGTAAAGGTAAACCACCGGGGTGGTGTAAAGGGTCAGGATCTGGCTGAACACCAGGCCGCCAATAATGGTCAGGCCCAACGGGTGGCGCATTTCCGCGCCATCACCACTGCCGAGCAGCAACGGCAAGGCACCGAGGATCGCGGCCAGGGTGGTCATCAGGATCGGCCGCAGGCGCAACAGGCAGGCGCTGCGGATCGACTCCAGCGGGCTCATGCCATCGTTGCGCTCCAGTTGCAGCGCCAGGTCGATCATCAGGATCGCGTTTTTCTTCACCACGCCGATCAACAGGAACAAGCCCAGCAAGGAGATCAGGCTGAACTCGCCGCCCAGCAGGTAAATCGCAAGCAACGCGCCGACACCGGCCGACGGCAGCGTCGACAGGATGGTCAGCGGGTGAATGTAGCTTTCATACAGAATACCCAGCACCAGGTACACCGCCACCAGCGCGCCGAGAATCATGAACGGCTGGCCTTTCTGGGTCGCGGCGAACGCATCGGCAGTACCGGCCATCTTGGCGATCACGTCCTCGGGCAACCCGACTTTGGCAATCGCACGCTCGATAGCCGCCGTGCCCTGCTCCACCGTGACCCCGGGCGCCATGTCGAAGGCGATATTCTCCGAAGCGAACTGGCCTTCATGGCTGACGCGATCGTCGGCCAGGCTGTTCTCATAGTGGGCAATGGTCGACAACGGCACCCGTGCGCCGTCGGCAGTGATCACCTGCATCTGGTTAAGGGTGATCGGGTCCTGGGCGTATTTGGGGTTGACCTCCATCACCACCTGGTACTGGTTGAGGCTGTCGTAGATGGTGGAAATCTGCCGCTGACTGTAGGCGTTGTTGAGCACTGCCGTGACCATGTTCATGTCGATGCCCAGGCGCTTGGCCTGGTCGCGGTCGACAATCAGCGTGACCTGGGCCGCGCCCCGGCCTTCACGGGCGTCGATGGCGGTCAGCTCTGGCAATTCACGCATGGCCGCCACCACTTTCGGGTACCACAGGCGCAGCGCGGCCAAGTCACCGCTTTGCAGGATGTAAGAGTATTGCGCGCTGGTCTGGTCACGGCTGCCGCCAAATTGCAGGTCCTGGTCGGCCATCAGGAACAAGCGCCCGCCCGGCACCAGTGGCACCTCTTTGCGCAGGCGCTCGATCACCGCCTGGGCGGAAATTTTGCGTTCGCCGATCGGCTTGAGGCGTACCAGCATCACCGCATTGTTAGTGCCTTGGTTGCCACCGATAAAGCCGGCCACGCTGAGCACCGCCGGGTCCTTGAGCACCGCCTGGCGAAAGATCTCCATCTTCGGCTGCATCACGCTGAACGACAGGCCATCGTCGCCGCGCACAAAACCGATCAACTGACCGGTGTCCTGCTGGGGCATGAAGGTTTTGGGCACCACCACGTACAGCGCGATATTCACGCCCACGGTGACCAACAGGCTGAGCAAGGTCAGGCGCCGATGGCGCAGCACCCAGTCCAGGCTGGTGGCGTAGCCGGCGACCATGCGGTCGTTGACCTTCTGGCTCCAGCGCTGCAAACCGGTCTGCCGATCCTTGACGTGGGGCTTGAGCCAGCGGGCGCACAGCATGGGCGTCAAGGTCAGCGAGACAATCAGCGAAACGATGATCGCCGCCGACAAGGTGATCGAAAACTCACGGAACAGGTTAGTGACGATCCCGCCCATGAACAGGATGGACAGGAACACCGCCACCAGCGACACGTTCATCGAGAGCAAGGTAAAGCCGACTTCCTGAGCGCCCAGGTACGCGGCTTTCATCGGTGGCACGCCGTCGTCGATGTGCCGGGAAATGTTCTCCAGCACCACGATGGCATCGTCCACCACCAGCCCGGTGGCGAGGATCAGCGCCATCAGCGAGAAGTTGTTCAGAGAAAACCCGTACAGGTACATCACCGCGAAGGTGCCCACCAGCGATACCGGCACCGCCAGGGTCGGGATCAACGAAGCGCGGAAGTTGCCCAGGAACAGGTACACCACCAGGATCACCAGCCCTACAGCGATCAGCAAGGTCATTTCCGCCTCATGCAGGGTGGCGGTAATCACGGGCGAGCGGTCCATGGCCAGGCTGAGCTTGACGCTGGACGGCAGCACCGCCTGCAACGCCGGCAACTGCGCCTTGATCTGCCGCACGGTTTCGATGATGTTGGCGCCGGACTGGCGGTTGATCACCAGCAACACCGCCGAATCATTGTTGAAGAAGCCGCTGTTGTAGCGGTCTTCCACACCATCAGTGATCTTCGCCACGTCCTTGAGGCGCAGAGCGGCGCCGTCCTGGTAGCGAATCAGCAGGGGCTCATAGTCCTTGGCTTTTTCCAACTGGTCGTTGGCCTGGATCTGCCAGTTGCGCTCGCTGTCTTCCAAGGAGCCCTTGGGCCGGCGCTGGTTGGCATTGGCGATGGTGTTGCGCACATCGTCCAGGGCCACGCCGTACTGATCGAGGGCCTTGGGCTCCAGCTCGATACGCACCGCCGGCAGCGAACTGCCGCCGATCTGCACTTCGCCCACGCCCGGCACCTGGGACAGGCTCTGGGACAGGATGGTCGAGGCCAGGTCGTACAACTGGCCCTTCTGCAACACGTCAGAGGTCAGCGACAGCACCATGATCGGCGCCTGGGACGGGTTGATCTTCTTGTAGGTGGGCATGCTGCGCATACCGCTGGGCAGCAGGTTGCGCGACGCGTTGATGGCCGCTTGAACTTCCCGCGCCGCACCGTTGATATCGCGGTCGGAATCGAACGCCAGAATCACCCGGGTAGAGCCCTGGCTCGACGAACTGCTCATGGTGGTGATACCGGCAATCGCGCCGAACGAGCGCTCCAGCGGCGTGGCCACCGTGGACGCCATCACCTCGGGGCTGGCACCGGGCAAGCTGGCCGACACCACGATCACCGGGAAGTCGATCTGCGGCAGCGGCGACACCGGCAGCAAGTTGAAGCTGACGCCACCGAGCAACATGATCGCCAGGCTCAGCAGCATGGTCGCTACCGGCCGGCGAATGAAAGGTCCGGACAGGTTCATGGCTCAACCGGCTCCAGGCGTTGCGGCTCTTTGCGCCAGCGACGGCCAAGACGATCGAAGTACAGGTAGATCACCGGCGTGGTGAACAGCGTCAACACCTGGCTCACCAGCAAGCCACCGACCATCACCAGGCCCAGGGGCTGGCGCAGTTCGGCGCCGGAACCGCTGGCGAGCATCAACGGCACCGCACCGAACAACGCGGCCAGGGTGGTCATCAAAATTGGCCGGAAGCGCAACAGCGCCGCCTGGTAGATCGCCGTCTGCGGGTCCAGGCCCTGGTTGCGTTCGGCGTCGAGGGCGAAGTCGATCATCATGATCGCGTTCTTTTTCACGATACCGATCAGCAGGATGATGCCGATGATCGCAATCATGCCCAGGTCATTGCCACTGAGCAGCAACGCCAGCAAGGCCCCCACCGCCGCCGATGGCAGGGTCGAGAGGATAGTGATCGGGTGGATATAGCTCTCATAGAGCACACCGAGCACGATGTACATGGTGACCACCGCCGCCAGGATCAACAGCAAGGTGCTCGACAACGAGGCTTCGAACGCCTGGGCCGCGCCCTGGAACTGGGTTTGCACGCCCACCGGCATGCCGATGTCCTTCTGGGTCTGGTTGATCAGTTCCACGCCTTTGCCCAGCGCTACGCCGGGCGCCAGGTTGAACGACATCATCACCGCCGGGAACTGGCCGATATGGGCAATCGCCAACTGCGCCTGGCGCTGCTCGACATGGGCCAGGCTCGACAGCCGCACCTGGCCACCGTCGGTGGTTTTCACATGGATCTGGTTGAGGGCCGCCGGGCCGAGGGTTTCGCCGGACTGGGCCTGCAACACCACCCGGTACTGGCTGGCCTGGGTGTAGATGGTGGAAATCTGGCGCTGGCCGAAGGCGTCATACAACGCGTCGGTAATGGTCGAGACACTCACGCCCAGGCGCGAGGCCGCGTCGCGGTCTATCACCAGGTACACCTGCAAGCCTTTGTCCTGGAGGTCGCTGGCGACGTCGGTGAGTTCCGGCAACTGGCTGAGGGCGTGTACCAGCTTGCCGCTCCACAACGCCAGCAACTCGGCGTCCGGGGAGGACATGCTGAACTGGTACTGGGTACGGCTGACGCGGTCTTCGATGGTGAGGTCCTGCACCGGCTGCATGAACAGGCGGATGCCCACCAGCTTGTCGATTTGCGGTTGCAGGCGGGTGATCACCTCGGCTGCGCTCAAATCGCGCTGGCCGTGGGCCTTGAGATTGATCAACAAGCGGCCGCTGTTGAGGGTGGCGTTATCGCCGTCCACGCCAATGTAGGACGACAGGCTCTCGACCGCCGGGTCGGCAAGGATGATCTTCGCCAACTCCTGCTGGCGTTGGCTCATCGCCGCAAAGGAAATCGACTGCGGCGCTTCGGAAATACCCTGGATCACGCCGGTGTCCTGCACCGGAAAAAAGCCCTTGGGCACCACCAGGTACAGCACCACCGTGAGCCCCAGGGTGGCGATCGCCACCAGCAACGTCAGCGGCTGGTGCTTGAGCACCCATTGCAGCTTGCGGCCGTAGGCTTCGATCAGCCAGTCGATCCAGGCGCCGCTGGCCTTGTAGAAGCGGCCCTGCTCTTCCTCCTTGGGTTCGCGCTTGAGCAGGCGCGCGCACATCATGGGCGTGAGGGTCAGGGACACCACCAGGGAAATCAGGATCGCCACTGCCAGGGTGATGGCGAACTCACGGAACAACCGCCCGACCACGTCGGCCATGAACAGCAAAGGGATCAACACCGCGATCAACGACAGCGTCAGGGACACCAGGGTGAAACCGATCTGCTTGGCGCCCTTGAGCGCGGCCGCCATCGGCGTCTGGCCTTCCTCGATATAGCGCGAGATGTTCTCCAGCATCACGATCGCGTCGTCCACCACAAACCCGGTGGCGATGGTCAGGGCCATCAGCGTCAGGTTATTGATGGAGAATCCGGCCAGGTACATCACACCAAAGGTGCCCACCAGGGACAGCGGCACGGCGATGGACGGAATGATCGTAGCGCTGACCCGGCGCAGGAACAGAAACGTCACCATGACCACCAGGGCAATGGCGATCAGAAGCTCGTGCTGTACGTCTTTGACCGAGGCGCGGATGGTCTGGGTGCGGTCGGTGAGCACCGTCACGTCCAGGCCGGCCGGCAGGTTGTCGGTGATGCTGGGCAGGAGGGCCTTGATGCGGTCCACCACCTCGATCACGTTGGCGCCCGGCTGGCGCTGGATATTGAGCAACACGGCCTGGTTCTCATTGGCCCAGGCGGCGAGGCGTTCGTTTTCGGCACCGTCGACAATCTGCGCGACATCCTTGAGCCGCAGCGGGGCGCCGTTGTTGTAGGCCAGGATCAGTTCGGCATATTGCTCGGGCGAGACCAACTGGTCGTTGGCGTCGAGCATCGACACGCGGGTGGGGCCGTCGAAGTTGCCCTTGGGCTGGTTGACGTTGGAGGCGGCGATCAGGGCGCGCACGTCCGAGAGGTTCAAGCCATTGGCCGCCAGGGCCTCGGGGTTGACCTTGATGCGCACGGCCTGGCGCTGGCCACCGGCGATGCTGACCATGCCGACGCCGCTGATCTGCGCGATTTTCTGCGCCATGCGCGTGTCGACCAAATCATTGAGCTTGGGCAGCAACATGGTCTTGGAGGTAATTGCCAGGGTCAGCACCGGGGTGTCCGCCGGGTTGACCTTGTTGTATACCGGCGGCGCCGGCAAATCCTTGGGCAACAGGTTGGTGGCGGCGTTGATCGCGGCCTGCACCTGTTGCTCGGCGACATCCATATTGATGTCGAGGTTGAAACGCAGGGTCAGCACCGACGCGCCGCCGGAGCTGGTGGACGCCATCTGGGTCAGCCCGGGCATCTGCCCGAACTGACGCTCCAGCGGTGCGGTGACCGCACTGGTCATCACGTCGGGGCTGGCGCCGGGGTACAGGGTCATCACCCGGATAGTCGGGTAATCCACCTGGGGCAACGCCGATACCGGCAGCAGGCGGTACGAAATGATGCCGGCCAGGACAATGGCCAGCATGCTCAGCGTGGTGGCGACCGGGCGAAGGATGAACAGGCGCGACAGGTTCATGAACCGACCTTTTGCGCCTTGCCGGCGTCTGCCCCGGTCTCCCCTTTAGCTGCGGGCTTGCCTTGCAGGTGTTCGGTCGGCGTGGTCGGCACCTCGCTGCTGGCGTTGACCACTTCGATCTCGCTACCGTCCTTGAGGCGGTCGGTGCCTTCCAGCACCACGCGGTCGCCAGCGACCAGGCCCTCTTTGATCACGGTATTTTCGCCATCGGTATCCCCCACCACCAGCGGCTGGACCTTGACCTTCTTGTCACCGTCGAGCTTATAGACAAAGGTGCCATTGTTGCCGAACTGGATCGCCGCAGAGGGTGCCAGCACCACGTTCTTCAAGGTATCGGCCAGCAGGTGCACATTGACGAACTGGTTGGGGAACAGCGCCTGGTCCTTGTTATCGAACCGCGCCTTGAACTTCAGGGTGCCGGTGGTGACATCGATCTGGTTGTCCAGGCTTTGCAGTACACCGACCGCCTGTTTTTTCACGTCGCTACGGTCCCAGGCTTCCACTGGCAATTTGTTGCCGGCGTGGTAACGGGCCAACACGGTTTCCAGGGTATTTTCCGGCAGGGTGAAGGCCACGCTGATTGGCTGGGTCTGGGTGATCACCGCGAGGGCGGTAGTGTCGTTGGCCGCAACCAGGTTGCCGACGTCAAGCTGGCGCAAACCGACGCGGCCGCTGATGGGCGCACGGATCTTGGTGAATTCCAAGTTGAGCTTGGCGTCGTCCACCGCGCCCTGGTTGGTCTTGACCGTGCCCTGGTACTGCAACACCAGCGCTTCGGCGGTGTCCAGGGTTTGCTTGGCGATACTGTCCTGGGCGTACAGGTCGCGATAACGCTGTACATCGACCTGGGCGTTCTTCAACTGGGCCTGGTTTTGCAGCAAGGTGCCCTGGGCCTGGAGCAAGGCGTTCTGGTAGCTGCGCGGGTCGATTTCTGCCAGCAGGTCACCGGCCTTGACCATCTGCCCTTCCTCGAAGGCGATCTTGACCAACTCGCCGCCCACCCGGCTGCGCACATTAATGGTGTTCAGTGCAGTGACCGTCCCCAGGGCCTTGTAGTACACAGGAAACTCCCCCAGCACCGCCGGCGCCACACGCACCGGTACCGGCCCGGTGGAACCACCGAAGCCTGGGCGCGCCATGCCGGTCTTGCCCGTGTGTCCCGCCGGAGCATCTTTATGGGCCGCGCCACTGGGCCAGAATTTCCAGCACAGGCCGGCGATAACCAGCAGCACGAGCAGGCCAAACAGCCAGCGGCGGGAGTTGCGGGAGGAGGATTGCATGGAGTGATCAACCATTGGGGGTGAGAGCTTCTTCTTCGGGAGGCTGAAAGATAAGCACTGGGGTGCGTTTAGAAAAGCACCTTTACCGGCTATTTACCTTAGGCTTACAACGTTTAACTTTTTGATCTTAGTCCACCGGCTATTTCGCTAAGCCGCTGACGCTCAAATAAAAACGGCCTGGACTAGGCCAGGCCGCAATCATGCATCATACGTGTTACTGCCAAACGACAGTCATACGTAGAAACAGTTACTTCAACACAGCCAGGGCGGCGTCGTAGTTTGGCTCTTCAGCGATTTCCTTGACCAACTCGCTGTGCAGCACGTTGTCGTTTTCATCCAGCACCACGACAGCGCGAGCGGTCAGGCCCTGCAGCGGGCCGTCAGCGATGGAAACACCATAGTCGACGGCGAAGTCGGCGTTGCGGAAATCCGACAGGTTCTTAACGTTTTCCAGGCCTTCGGAACCACAGAAACGCGCTTGGGCGAATGGCAGGTCGGAGGAGATGCACAGCACCACGGTGTTGGCCACATCGTTGGCCTGGGCGTTGAACTTGCGCACCGAAGTGGCGCAGGTTGGGGTGTCAACGCTTGGGAAAATATTCAGCACTTTGCGCTTGCCGGCAAAGGTAGCCAGGGTGGCGTTGGACAGATCGCCGGCGGTCAGGGTGAAGTCTGCAGCTTTGGCGCCGACTTTCGGCAATTCGCCTTCAACCTGGACCGGGTTGCCTTTAAGGGTGACTTGAGCCATGAACGGAATCCTTATGCTGGGTTTGGTTAAACGAATTCGAGAGGCGGAAGTTAACCACAAAGTGCCGAAGCTACCTACCGCCAGACACAAATTGTCATGTCCTGAGGTTGTGGTTTAATTGCGCGCTTTGCGCTTGCCCTTCAAGGAAACCTTCGTCGATGAATCAGCCCGCCACCAAAGTCCTGGTCATTGGCTACGTCTGGCCCGAGCCCCGCTCCTCGGCAGCGGGCGGGCATATGATGCAAATCCTTGAGAGCTTTCTTACGCAAGGTTGGGACATTACCTTCAGCAGCCCGGCCACCATTGGCGAGCACAAGGCCGACTTGCCGGCACTCGGGATCGCCGAACGCGCCATCGAACTGAATAACAGCAGTTTCGACGACTTTATTCGCGAACTGGCCCCGGATATCGTGCTGTTCGACCGTTTCATGATGGAGGAGCAATTCGGCTGGCGCGTAGAACAATGCTGCCCCGACGCCCTGCGCGTGCTGGAAACCTCCGACCTGCAAAGCCTGCGCGACGCCCGCCACCAGCGTTTCAAAGAACAAGTAAAAGCCAACCCCGACAGCGACGACTTCAGCGCCCTGTTCGCGCCGGCGCTGGAGGACGAATTCCAGCGCATGGCCGATACCGACCTGGCCAAGCGCGAAATCGCCGCGATTTACCGCTGCGACATCAGCCTGATGATCTCCGACGTGGAAATCCGCCTGCTCACCGAACAGTTCAAGGTGCCTGCCGCCCTGCTCCACTGGTGCCCCTTGATGCTGCAACCGCCCACTGCAGCCTTTGCGCCCTTTGAAGACCGTGCGCATTTCCTCAGCATCGGCAACTTCCGCCACGCGCCCAATTGGGACGCAGTGCTGTGGATGAAGCACAGCCTGTGGCCGCTGATCCGCCAACAGTTGCCGGGCGCGCAGTTGCACATCTACGGCGCCTACACCCCGCCCAAAGCCACCGCCCTGCACAACCCGGCACAGGGTTTTCATGTGATGAACTGGGCCGAAGATGCCTTGCAAGTCATGACGGCGGCGCGTATTTGCCTGGCGCCACTGCGCTTTGGCGCCGGCATCAAGGGCAAGTTGGTGGACGCCATGCTGTGCGGCACACCCAATGTCACCACCCCGATCGGCGCCGAAGCCATGGGCGATGACCAGCCCTGGCCCGGCGAGATCGCACAGGACGCCCCGGCCCTGGCCGCCGCTGCCGTTACCCTTTACCAAAACCGCGAGCGCTGGACTCAAGCCCAGGAGCATGGGCGCCAACTCCTGGCCCGACGCTATGACCAGGACGTGCACGGGCCCGCCTTGGTGGAATGCCTGGAACGTTGCCGCAGCAACCTCGCCGCCCATCGCCGGGACAACTTCACCGGCAGCATGCTGCGCCATCACGCGCATAAAAGTACCCAGTACATGTCCCAGTGGATCGAGGCCAAAAACCGCACCCTATAAACACTGCTGCTGGCGAGGTCGCGCGCGACGGGGCATTATCCTACGCAGCGACCACAATAAAGCGACGGCAGCATGACCCGAGCAACGCGCATCACCGACCCTTCCTACGAACTGATGGACGACCACAACGGCCTGTCCATCATCTATCGTCAGCATGGCTTCCCCTGCCCGTTGGTGCGCTGGCACTTCCACAAGGAATACGAACTGCACCTGATCGTCGCCAGCTCCGGCAAGGTGTTTATCGGCGACTACATCGGCAACTTCTACCCGGAAAGCCTGTTCCTCACCGGCCCCAACCTGCCCCATAACTGGATCAGCCAGGTGGAGGAAGATGAAGTGGTGCCCAAGCGTGACATGCTGGTGAACTTCACCGATGAGTTGTTCGAACACGGCAGCCACATCTTCACCGAACTCAAGAGCCTGGCGCCGCTGCTTGAACGTGCGCAATACGGCATCGAATTTCGCTGCAAAAAAACCATCGCCCACGCCATGACCCTGATGCAACGCATCGAAGACGCCCAAGGCATGGCACGCCTGGGGCACTTCTTTATCTTGCTGGAGGTGTTGAGCGCCTGTGAGGACTACCAGTTACTGTCCGGCGTCACCACGCCACAGCAAGCCGACGAACACAGCATCGACCGCACCAACCGCGCAGTGGACTACATCTTTGCCCACTACGCCCGAGAGCTGCCGTTGGAAGAAGTGGCGGAGTACCTGGGGATGAAGCCGACGTATTTTTCCCGGGTGTTCAAACAGGCGACCGGGCGGACTTTTATTGAATTCGTCAATCGGCTGCGCATCAGCAAGTCCTGTGAATTGCTGGCCGATGGGGACAAGGCCGTGACTGATGTGTGTTTTGAGTCGGGGTTTAATAATATTTCCAACTTTAATCGGCGGTTTCAACAGCTTAAGGGGATGACGCCGTCTCACTATCGGCGGTTGGCGGTGCAGCGGCTGACTGAGCAGAATTTGGCTTGAGGTTGATCGTTCATCTAGGTGGTGGGAAACAGAAACGTCTTACAAGGCTTTGAGGTTGCCCCTAGGACACTCGATCTCTAGTCTCCGTACACCGCTGCACAGGCAGCGTCGGGCGTCGCGGCCCGGTTTAATCAGATGCAAAGTGCCATTTCCGCTTTTAGTCGGCGTTTTTTTATCGTCTACTGTGCGGCTTCATGGTGGCTGTGCGCGGGATACCTTCGGGTATGCCGGTTTCCTGATTCCGGTCCGCGAACCTGCGTACGGCTACCACCCCATAGCGTCGCGGCGAAAGGGTGGCAGCTCCACTTAAATCAGGAGTTTCACCATGATCAAACCCACCCCAGCGGCGTTACCACGCGGAGCGTGGGAACGATCAAGCGTTAAGCACTGCACTGAGGATCGTTCCCGCACTCTGCGTGGGCATGCATTCCGTGACGCTCTGCATCACTCGGGGACGCAGAGCGTCCCAAGCGGCGTTACCACGCGGAGCGTGGGAACGATCAGGTGGTCGATGAGTGCAAAAAAGTATCAGTGAGCGTGCGCCCAAGGATTTGTCACCGCCGCTTTTGAAGGCTGTAATCAACGCACACTCTTCCTGACTTCTCGTAGGAAGACACAACAACAATAACCGTCCTTCTGTAGCCCTCTGGGCGCGGAAATGGAGTGCGCGATGAAGTTCACAGCAAAAGCATTGCTTGCCTGTACCTGCATGACCCTCAGCGCCGTCAGCCTTGGCGCGCAAACCCTGACCATTGCCACCGTCAATAACAGCGACATGATCCGCATGCAGAAGCTCTCGAAAACCTTCGAGGCCGAGCATCCGGAGATTAAGTTGAACTGGGTGGTGCTCGAAGAAAACGTGCTGCGCCAACGCCTGACCACCGACATCGCCACACAAGGCGGGCAGTTCGATGTGTTGACCATCGGCATGTACGAAGCCGCACTCTGGGGCGCCAAGGGGTGGCTGGAGCCGATGAAGGACTTGCCGGCTTCCTACGACCTCGACGATGTGTTCCCTTCGGTGCGTGACGGTTTGTCGGTCAAGGGCTCGTTGTACGCCCTGCCGTTCTATGCCGAAAGCTCGATCACCTATTACCGCACCGACCTGTTCAAGGACGCCGGGCTGAGCATGCCTGAGCACCCGACCTGGAGCCAGATCAGCGAATTCGCCGCCAAACTCACCGACAAATCCAAAGAGCAATACGGCCTGTGCCTGCGCGGCAAAGCCGGTTGGGGTGAGAACATGGCGCTGATCACCACCCTGGCCAACGGCTTCGGCGCGCGCTGGTTCGATGAGAAGTGGCAGCCAGAATTCAACGGCTCCGAGTGGAAGAACGCGCTGAACTTCTACGTCGACAACATGAAGAAATCCGGCCCGCCGGGCGCCTCCAGCAACGGTTTCAACGAAAACCTGGCGCTGTTCAACAGCGGCAAATGCGCGATCTGGGTGGATGCCAGCGTGGCCGGCTCGTTTGTTACCGACAAGAGCCAGAGCAAGGTCGCAGACCATGTCGGCTTTACCTTCGCGCCCCATGAGAAAACCGACAAGGGCACGTCGTGGCTGTACTCCTGGAGCCTGGCGATCCCCACCAGTTCCAAGGCCAAGGACGCCGCCAAGGTGTTCACCAGTTGGGCCACCTCCAAGGAATACGGCCAGCTCGTGGCCAAGACCGATGGCATCGCCAACGTGCCGCCGGGTACCCGCCAATCCACCTATAGCGACGAGTACATGAAGGCCGCGCCGTTCGCCAAGGTGACGCTGGAATCGCTGAAAGTGGCCGACCCGACCAAGCCGACCGAGAAGCCGGTGCCGTATATCGGTATCCAGTTGGTGACCATTCCTGAATTCCAGGCGATTGGTACCCAGGTGGGCAAGTTCTTCTCGGGTGCGCTGACCGGTCAGCAAACCGTCGATGCTGCATTGACCGCCGCGCAGAACACCACCGAGCGGGAAATGAAGCGGGCTGGTTACCCCAAGTAAACCAGCCTCACCACCGCAAATACAGGAGCAGAGCTTTTGTGGGAGCTGGCTTGCCTGCGATGCAAACGACTCGGTCTATCCGTAACACCGAGGCGATACCATCGCAGGCAAGCCAGCTCCCACAGTGACCGCGCTCCGACGCAGATTCTGTAGGCATCTGACTGGTTCTGATCACCATGAATACACCCACCAAAAACCGCCTGGCCAACCCCGGCTGGTTTCTCGTCAGCCCCTCGGTGGCCTTGTTGCTGCTGTGGATGATCGTGCCGCTGGGCATGACCCTGTACTTTTCGCTGATCCGCTACAACCTGCTCTACCCCGGCGAAAACCAATTCGTGGGGCTGGAAAACTTCAGCTACTTCATCACCGATTCGGGGTTCCTGCCCGGCGCCACCAATACCCTGTTGCTGGTGGGCAGCGTCTTGCTGATCAGCGTGGTGTTCGGCGTGTTGATCAGTGCGCTGCTGGAGGCCAGTGAGTTCCTGGGGCGCGGCATCGTCAGGGTGATGCTGATTTCGCCGTTCTTCATCATGCCCACGGTGGGCGCGCTGATCTGGAAGAACCTGATTTTTCACCCGGTGTCGGGGATTCTCGCCGCCGTGTGGAAGTTCTTCGGCGCCGAGCCGGTGGACTGGCTGGCGCATTACCCGCTGCTGTCGATCATCATCATTGTGTCGTGGCAATGGCTGCCCTTCGCGATCCTGCTGCTGATGACCGCCATGCAGTCCCTGGACCAGGAGCAGAAGGAAGCCGCACGCCTGGACGGTGCCGGCGCCATTGCGATCTTCTGGCACCTGACCTTGCCCCACCTGGCCCGCCCGATTGCCGTGGTGGTGATGATCGAAACCATCTTCCTGCTCTCGGTATTCGCCGAAATCTTCACCACCACCAACGGCGGCCCGGGCTACGCCTCGACCAACCTCGCCTACCTGATCTACAACCAGGCACTGGTGCAGTTCGATGTGGGCATGGCCTCGGCCGGCGGCTTGATTGCCGTGGTCATCGCCAATATCGCGGCGATCATCCTGGTGCGGATGATCGGCAAAAACCTGACTGACAAGCCTTGAGGGCCGCGCCATGACGCTTCAACAATCCCGCCGCCTGCAAAGCCTGCTGCTCGGCACATTGGCCTGGGCCATCGCGATCCTGATTTTCTTCCCGATCTTCTGGATGGTGCTGACCAGCTTCAAAACCGAAATCGACGCGTTCGCCACCCCGCCGCAGTTCATCTTCACGCCGACGCTGGAGAACTACCTGCACATCAACGAGCGCAGCAACTACTTCGCCTATGCCTGGAACTCGGTGGTGATTTCGTTCAGCGCCACCGCCCTGTGCCTGCTCATTTCGGTACCGGCCGCCTATTCCATGGCGTTCTACGAAACCCAGCGCACCAAGGGCACGCTGCTGTGGATGCTGTCGACCAAGATGCTGCCGCCGGTGGGCGTGCTGATGCCGATCTACCTGTTGGCCAAGAGCTTTGGCCTGTTGGACACGCGCATTGCGCTG
Source organism: Pseudomonas sp. FSL W5-0203 (assembly GCF_001896155.1). Classification (NCBI taxonomy): domain Bacteria; kingdom Pseudomonadati; phylum Pseudomonadota; class Gammaproteobacteria; order Pseudomonadales; family Pseudomonadaceae; genus Pseudomonas; species Pseudomonas sp. FSL W5-0203. Next base: position 55,545 of record NZ_MPOR01000021.1, on the reverse strand, counting down.
ATCATCATCTACACCCTGATCAACCTGCCGATTGTGGTGTGGATGGTGTACACCTACTTCAAGGACATCCCCAAGGACATCCTCGAAGCCGCCCGCCTGGACGGCGCCACCCTGTGGCAGGAAATGGTGCGCGTGCTGCTGCCCATCGCCAAGGGTGGCCTGGCCTCCACGGTACTGCTGTCGTTGATCCTGTGCTGGAACGAGGCCTTCTGGTCGCTGAACCTGACCTCCTCCAGCGCCGCGCCGCTGACCGCCTTGATCGCCTCTTACTCCAGCCCCGAAGGCTTGTTCTGGGCCAAGCTGTCCGCCGTCTCGACCCTCGCCTGCGCGCCGATCCTGATCTTTGGCTGGATCAGCCAGAAGCAGTTGGTACGCGGTTTGTCCTTTGGCGCCGTCAAATAATAATTCCCAGCGGAGGGCCCATCATGGCCAACCTGAAAATCAAGAATCTGCAAAAAGGCTTTGAAGGTTTTTCCATCATCAAGGGCATCGACCTGGAAGTGAACGACAAGGAATTCGTGGTGTTCGTCGGCCCGTCGGGCTGTGGCAAGTCCACCCTGCTGCGCCTGATCGCCGGCCTGGAAGAAGTCAGCGACGGCACCATCGAACTCGATGGCCGCGACATTACCGAAGTCACCCCGGCCAAGCGCGACCTGGCCATGGTGTTCCAGACCTATGCGCTGTACCCGCACATGAGCGTGCGCAAGAACATGTCGTTTGCCCTGGACCTGGCGGGTGTCGACAAGCAGTTGGTGGAGAGCAAAGTCGGCGAAGCGGCGCGCATCCTTGAGCTGGGGCCTTTGCTGGAGCGCAAGCCCAAGCAACTTTCGGGTGGCCAGCGCCAGCGCGTGGCGATTGGCCGAGCGATTGTGCGCAACCCGAAGATCTTCCTGTTCGACGAACCGCTGTCCAACCTCGACGCCGCCCTGCGCGTGCAGATGCGCCTGGAGCTGGCGCGCCTGCATAAAGAACTGCAAGCGACCATGATCTACGTGACCCACGACCAGGTCGAAGCCATGACCCTGGCCGACAAGGTGGTGGTGCTCAACAGCGGGCGCATCGAACAGGTCGGTTCGCCGCTGGAGCTGTACCACCAGCCGGCCAACCTGTTTGTGGCAGGCTTTCTCGGCACGCCGAAGATGGGCTTCCTCAAGGGCCAGATCACCCGCGTCGACAGCCAAGGCTGCGAGGTGCAACTGGACGCCGGCACTCTGATCAGCCTGCCGTTGAGCGGCGCCACCCTGAGCGTGGGCAGCGCGGTGACCCTGGGCATTCGTCCCGAGCACCTGGAAATGGCCACACCCGGGCAAACCACCCTGACCGTCACCGCCGACGTCGGCGAGCGCTTGGGCAGCGACACCTTCTGCCACGTCATCACCCGCAACGGCGAACCGCTGACCATGCGTATCCGTGGCGACATGGCCAGCCAGTACGGCGAGACGCTGCAGCTGCACCTGGACCCGGCGCACTGCCATCTGTTCGACACCGATGGCGTCGCCGTGGCCCGCCCACTGCGCGCTGCCGCCTGATTTCGCGAGTATTTCCAGATGAAATTGAATAAAGCCAACCTGACCCAACTGGCGCCCCAAGTGCAGTTGCCTGCGTATGCGATTGCCGACACCCGCCAGGGCATCGCGCACATTGGCGTCGGCGGTTTCCACCGTGCGCACCAGGCGTTTTACACCGATGCCCTGATGAACACTGGCGAAGGCCTGGACTGGGGCATCTGCGGCGTGGGCCTGCGCAGTGAAGACCGCAAGGCCCGCGACGACCTGGCCGGCCAGGATTACCTGTTCACCCTGTATGAACTGGGCGACACCGACGACACGCAAGTGCGCGTGATCGGCTCGATCAGCGACATGCTGCTGGCCGAAGACGGCGCCCAGGCGCTGATCGATAAGCTCGCCAGCCCACAGATCCGCATCGTCTCGCTGACCATCACCGAGGGCGGCTACTGCATCGACGACAGCAACGGCGAGTTCATGGCCCACCTGCCGCAGATCCAGCATGACCTGGCGCACCCGAGAGCGCCGAAAACCGTGTTCGGCTTTATCTGCGCTGCGCTCACCCAGCGCCGCGCCGCTGGCACCCCGGCCTTTACGGTGATGTCCTGCGATAACCTGCCTCACAACGGCGCCGTCACCCGCAAGGCCTTGCTGGCCTTCGCCGCCCTGCACGACGCGGGCCTGCATGACTGGATCAAGGCCAACGTGAGCTTCCCGAACGCCATGGTTGACCGCATCACGCCCATGACCAGCACCGCCCACCGCCTGCAACTGCATGACCAGCACGGGATCGACGATGCCTGGCCGGTGGTGTGCGAGCCGTTTGTGCAGTGGGTGCTGGAAGACAAATTTGTCAACGGCCGCCCGGCCTGGGAAAAGGTCGGCGTGCAGTTCACCGATGACGTCACGCCTTACGAAGAAATGAAGATCGGCCTGCTCAACGGCAGCCACCTGGCCCTCACGTACCTGGGGTTCCTCAAGGGCTACCGATTCGTTCACGAGACCATGAACGACCCTGTGTTCGTGGCGTATATGCGCGCCTACATGGACCTGGACGTCACGCCGAACCTGGCGCCGGTACCTGGTATCGACCTGACCGAATACAAGCAGACCCTGGTGCAACGCTTTTCCAACCAGGCGATTGCCGACCAATTGGAGCGCGTGTGCTCCGACGGTTCATCGAAGTTTCCCAAGTTCACCGTGCCGACCATCAACCGCCTGATTGCCGACGGCCGCGAGACGGACCGTGCCGCCCTTGTGGTGGCGGCCTGGGCGCTGTACTTGAAAGGTGTGGATGAAAACGGCGCGCGCTACAGCATCCCGGATCCGCGGGCAGCGTTCTGCCAGGACCTGGTGAGCGATGACGCGCTGATCAGCCAGCGGTTGCTGGGGGTGGAAGAGATTTTTGGCACAGCTATTCCCAAGTCGGCGGCGTTTGTGGCAGCGTTCGAGCGGTGTTATGCAAGCCTGCGCGACAAAGGCGTCACCACCACACTACAAAACCTGCTGAACAAACCGGATTAAACAGGTGGGAGCTGGCTTGCCTGCGATAGCGGTGGTCCAGTCAACCCTGCGGTGACTGCCAGACCGCTATCGCAGGCAAGCCAGCTCCCACATCGACCGTATTTTCAACCCAATAATAATGCTGAGCACTCCATCATGACCCAGCAAAACCTGTTCCTCGGAATCGACTGCGGCACCCAAGGCACCAAGGCCATCGTCCTCGACGCCTCCAGCGGCAAGGTGCTGGGCCTGGGCGCCGCCGCGCACACCTTGATCAGCGGCGCCAACGGCCGGCGTGAACAACACACCCAGGAATGGCTGGACGCCTTCACCGAAGCCACCCACCGCGCCCTGCAACAAGCCGGGGTGGACGGCCAGGACATCCTTGGCATCGGCGTGTCCGGCCAGCAGCACGGCCTGGTGCTGCTGGACGAACAAGGTGAAGTGCTGCGCCCGGCCAAGTTGTGGTGCGACACCGAAACCGCGCCGGAAAACGACCGGCTGCTGCAGCATCTGGGTGGCGAACGCGGGTCCCTGGAGCGCCTGGGCGTGGCCATCGCCCCGGGCTACACCGTGTCCAAGCTGCTCTGGACCCGCGAACAGCACCCCGACGTCTTCGCACGCATTGCCCATATCCTGCTGCCCCACGACTACCTCAACTACTGGCTCACCGGCCGCGCCTGCGCCGAGTACGGCGATGCGTCGGGCACCGGTTACTTCAACGTGCGCCGCCGCGAATGGGATGTGGCGTTGCTCCAGCACATCGACCCCAGCGGCCGCCTGCAAGCCGCGTTGCCGACACTGATCGAAGCCGACCAAGCGGTGGGCACGATCCTGCCGGCCATTGCCGAGCGCCTGGGCATCAACCCCAACGCGGTGGTGTCCAGTGGTGGCGGCGACAATATGATGGGCGCCATTGGCACCGGCAATATCGCCCCCGGCGTGATCACCATGAGCCTGGGTTCATCGGGCACCGTGTATGCCTTTGCCGACCAGCCCAACGTCAGCCCCCAGGCCTCGGTGGCGACCTTCTGCTCCTCTAGCGGCGGCTGGCTGCCGCTGATCTGCACCATGAACCTGACCAACGCCACCGGGGTGATTCGCGAGCTGTTCGACCTGGACCTCGATGCCTTCAACGCGCTGGTCGAACAGGCATCCATCGGGGCCGATGGGGTGAGCATGCTGCCGTTCCTCAACGGCGAACGCGTGCCCGCCCTGCCCCACGCCACCGGCAGCCTGCAGGGCCTGACCATGACCAACCTGACCCGTGCCAACCTGTGCCGCGCGGTGGTCGAAGGCACCACCTTCGGCCTGCGTTATGGCCTCGACCTGCTGCGCCAGACCGGCCTGCAAAGCCAGAGTATCCGTCTGATCGGCGGCGGCTCGAAAAGCCCGCTGTGGCGGCAGATGGTCGCCGATATCATGCACACCGAAGTGGTGTGTACCGAACAGAGCGAGGCGGCCGCCCTGGGCGCGGCGATCCAGGCGGCGTGGTGCCAGAGCGGCGAACCGCTGGCCAGCCTGTGCGACAAATGCGTGAGCATTGACCCGGCCAGCCGCACCTTACCCGTGGCTGCCCATGTCAGCGCTTATCAACAGGCGTATGAGCGTTATCAACAGCACGTGGCAACCCTTTGAGAGCGAGCAACTATGTATCTGGTGTGTGGTGAAGCGCTGTTTGATTTCTTCAGCGAGGAGGATGCCAGCGGGCAGGCCGCCAAGCTCAACTACAAGGCGATTGCCGGTGGCTCGCCGTTCAACGTGGCGGTGGGTTTGCGCCGCCTGGGGATCGAGTCGGGGCTCTTCGCCGGCCTGTCCACCGATTACCTTGGACGGCGCTTGCAGCAGGTCCTGAATGACGAAGGTATCTGCGAACGCTTTCTGGTGGCGTTCGACGCGCCGACCACCCTGGCGATGGTGGCCGTGGGCGCCAATGGCTCGCCGCAGTACAGCTTTCGCGGCGAAGGCTGCGCCGACCGGCAATTGCAACTGACGCACCTGCCGCCCCTGGGCGATGAAATTCGCGGGCTGCATGTGGGCTCGTTTTCGCTGGTGGTGCAACCGATTGGAGACACCCTGCTCAACCTGGTCAAGCGTGAAAGCGGCAAGCGTCTGATCAGCCTCGACCCCAACGTGCGCCTTAACCCGCAGCCCGATATCCACCTGTGGCGCGCCCGCGTCGCAGAGCTGGTGCAACACGCCGACCTGATCAAGGTCAGCGACGAAGACCTGCACCTGCTCTACCCCGACCAGACACCGGAAAGCGTGCTGCAAGGCTGGCTGCAACACCGCTGCCAACTGGTGTTCCTCACCCGTGGTGGCGACGGTGCGTCGGTGTTCAGCCGCCAGCATGGCAGTTGGTCGCAACCTGCGGTCAAGGTGGTGATGGCCGATACGGTGGGCGCTGGTGACACCTTCCAGGCGGCGCTGATTGCGTGGCTGACGGAACAGCAGTTGGATTCGGTTGACGGGCTGCAACGACTGAGCCGCGAGCAGATCGACGCCATGCTGGGCTTCGCGATCCGGGCTGCCGCCCTGACCTGCGGCAAGACCGGCCCAGACCTGCCCTATCGTCAACAACTGGCTTGAGCTGAGCGGGCAAAAACTCAAAGTGCCATCACGCAGGCCACGTATTCCGTGGCCTGCGCGCCATGCATAAAAAATTGCGCTACTGGAAAACTGTGCTAAACCCAAAAACAGGAGCAGTTATTACAACAAACCTAGGACACACCCATGCAAAAGCCCAGTGGTTTCTCGACCCGGGCCGTTTTAGCTGTCGGCCTCATCTCATTGCAGTACATGAACCCTCAACCCTCCCACGCCGCCTGCGTTCTCACCCCGGGAACCGGCAACGATACCTATACGTGTAACAACGGCAGCAGTGCCGGCCTGACCGATCTTTCCGGGGATAACAGCCTGACGCTCTCCACAGGCGGCGCCATCAATGGCGATGTGACCTTTGGCCCTGGAATAGATACGGTGGAAATCCGCGACGGCCGGGTCACCGGGATCGTGCAGCAAGGCGACGGTGTTGATCGTGTCGTCATGATGGGTGGGCGAATAGGCGGCCTGTTCCAGGGCGACGGCCGCGACGTGCTTGAAATGTATGACGGCATAATCGATGAGGCTTTTGAAGACGGCGATGTGGCCTACCAGCGCGGTGGCAAAATTGGCCGGGTCAATATGAAGTTGGACAAGAACTTCTATGAAATGACCGGGGGGGAAATCCGGGAGAACCTGGTCACCGGTTTCGACACCGACACCATCATCATTTCCGGCGGCACCATCGGCGGCAATATCAGCACCAGCGGCGGCGATGACAGCATCACCGTCAGCGGCGGCGTGATTAATGGTGAGATCCGTGCCAGCGTCGGCAACGATACGTTCAAATGGCTGGGTGAAGGCCGGATCAACTCCCGGGTATTGATGGGTGATGGCGACGACACGGTCCTGCTGCAAGGCTTGAATGAAAGCAAACTGAACCACACGCCCTTTATCGATGGCGGCCTGGGCAACGATCAGCTGATCTTCGACGCGACAACATCCAGCACCGCGGCCCGCTACATCGGCTTGGAGCGCGTCAGCCTCACCAAAAACTCGCGCCTGGACCTGGCCGGGGATTTTTTCCTCGGTGACAGTGGCAGCAATACCGGCATGTTCAACATCGACGGCAGCAGTACCCTGGCCGTGGCGCAAGGCGGCATCCGCCCCTACACCGCCGGGCAACTGGCGACGCTCAATAACGCCGGCACTGTCGACATGACCACCGACAACAGCGCTACCAGCGTGTTGACGGTGCATGGTAACTACGTGGGCAACAACGGCCAGCTGCACCTGCAAACCGTACTCGGCGACGAAAACTCTGCCACCGACAAGCTGGTAGTGTCCGACGGCAACATCAGCGGTCACACCCAACTGAGTGTCAGCAACCTCGGCGGTATCGGCGGGCTGACCCAGAACAACGGCATCGAAGTGGTCCAGGCACTCAACGGCGCCGTCAGCAGCAACGATGCGTTTGCCTTGAAGGGCTCGGTCTCCGCCGGGGCGTATGAATACCTGCTGTTCAAGGGCGGCACCCTTGCCAATACGAAAAACAGCTGGTTCCTTCGCTCCTCAGTGGTGGCCGTGCAACCGCCGGCGGTCCCACCCGTACCGCCGACACCGGCCGTGGTGGTGCCGGTGCCGCCGATCCCCGCCACTCCCCCTGTAGTGGACTCGGATGAACCTTCCGTGGAACCGCCCACTGCGCAACCGCAACCCCCAATCGAGCCTGCCGCGCCACCGCCCAGCCAAGTCGCTGCAGCCACGTCGCCGCAATCAGCGGCGAGTAACCCTGTACTTCCCACCGCCGTGGCGGGTGCCGCGCCGATTCCACTGTATCGCCTGGAAGTTCCGGTCTACTCCGTAGACATCCCCGCTGCGCAACTGATGACGTTGCAGGCGCTGGGCACCTTCCATGAACGCCAGGGCGAGCAAAGCCTGCTGACCGAGACCGGTGCAGTGCCGGCAGGTTGGGGCCGCGCCTATGGCAGTGATTTCAACAAAAGCTGGTCGGGCACCGTGGCGCCGAGTTTTGACGGCACGGTCAAGGGCTATCAGGTTGGCCATGACCTTTACGCCGCCGAAACCAGCGGCGGGCAGACGCAACGCCTTGGCCTCTTTATCGGCCAGAGCCGCCTGCGCGGCGACGTGAAGGGCTTTGCAATGGGCTGGCAGAACCATCGCTCTGGGCGGGTCAAACTCGACGGCGACAACTTCGGCGCCTACTGGACACTCACCGATCCGACCGGCTGGTACGTCGACCTGGTGGCCATGGGTACCCGCCTGGATGGCGACAACAAGTCCGACCGAGGAGTGAAGATGGATACCAAGGGCCACGCCCTGGCGTTATCCGCCGAGGCCGGCTACCCGTTCAGGCTGTCCGAGCATTGGGAGATGGAACCTCAGGCCCAGGTCATCGGCCAGAAGATCGATCTGGATAGTCAGCACGATGGCATTTCCAAGGTCTCATTCGACTCCCAGGAGTATTGGACCGGCCGCATCGGCGCACGGCTCAAGGGTCGCTATCTGGTCAGCAACACACCCGTGGAGCCGTACCTACGGGCGAATGTCTGGCACACCTTCGGCGGTAGCGACACGGTGACGTTCGACGGGGTGGACCGGATCAAGAGCGATCACAAGTCCTCCACGGCTGATATGGGCATCGGTGTTGTGGCTCAATTGTCATCCACGGTCAGTGTTTATATGGAGGGTAACTATGGCACCCAACTGGACGACAACAACTTTGAGGGTGTCAGTGGCAATTTCGGCGTAAGAGCGCGCTGGTAAACAGGAAGGACGTCAACATTGGGCCTGGCAACTACCAGGCCCACGGGGTCAACTTATACTCAAGCATCCGCTAGTGATAACCGCGAGCACCGGCTCGTTGCAGTACCGGTGCGTGGCTTTGCTTGAGGTCTTCACGCAACCCGGTGATCAGGTTGCAAATCGCTCGGCTGCTGTCGAGCTTGTCAGGGTGGATACCTTTGACTTCCAAATCCACCCGATCCCGGTCGCGATCGTCGTAGACCCTGATCGTCAACGAGGCATCTTCGGCTTTGGTGCATTCGCACCGTTTAGGCAGGAAACTTCCTTCAATAATGCTGCGAAGCTCTAGTTCTGAAAGCATGGCTAACCTCTCCTTTTTTGAGACTGCCAACGGTTATATGTATCCGACAGGCACTTGCCTGCCACGTCTTGCCAACCCTGGAAGACGCTTTCAATCAGTAAGCCTACTCGGCAAAAACCGGGGTGGTTGTAACCTTTCCTCATAAGCAAACCGCTTGTTCATATTAAAGAAAACGGCTTGTTTGGCATCCTCGTCGAACTACATCGATTAAACGTTTAACCCGCAGCGTGGGGACCGGCGTTTAGGTGGGAATCCTTTTTTCGGCAACCTATCGCAGCCCATCAACCCATCACCGTTCAGCCGAAGAAGGTTTGCGATCGACATACGAACCATATACGATTCGTATATCAATTAAACACAGTGAACCTTATGGGCATCGTCAAGATCACCGATCAGCTGCACGAACAACTGCGCCTGGCCAGCGCCGCCATGGACCGCTCCATCAACGCCCAAGCCGAGTTCTGGATCAAGATCGGCCTGCTCGCCGAACTCAACCCGCACCTGCCCTACAACGAGCTGATCAACAAGCTGTTGCTGGACAAACCCGACCTGATCCGGGGGCGCAGTTGATGATCAAGACTCCCGCACAGTTGGCCGTGATGCGTGAAGCCGGGCGTCTGTTGGCGCAAGTCTTCGACATGCTCGACGGCTTCGTCGCCGCCGGCCGCTCTACCCTGGAGCTGGACAGCGCCGTCGAAGCCTTCATCCGCAATGACCTCAAGGCCCGCCCTGCCAGCCTGGGGCAGTACGACTACCCCTTCTGCATCAACACCTCGATCAACGAAGTGGTGTGCCACGGCATGCCCAGCGCCAAGCAAATACTCAAGGACGGCGACATCATCAACATCGACATCACCCTGGAAAAAGGCGGCTTCATTGCCGACGCCAGCAAGATGTACATGATCGGCAACGTGACGCCCAAGGCCAGGCGCCTGGTGGACATGACCTTCGAGGCGATGTGGGCCGGCATCCGCCAGGTCAAGCCGGGCGCGCGCCTGGGCGATATCGGCCATGCCATCCAGAGCCACGCGCAAGCCAACGGCTACAGCGTGGTGCGCGAATACTGCGGCCACGGCATTGGCCGGCAAATGCACGAAGAACCGCAAATCCTGCACTTCGGCCGCCCCGGCACCGGCCTCGAACTGCGCGAAGGCATGGTGTTTACCATCGAACCGATGCTTAACCATGGCAGCGCTAAAACTCGCAGCCTGAAAGACGGCTGGACGGTGGTCACCAAGGACAACAGCCTCTCGGCGCAATGGGAACACACCGTGGCGGTGACGGCGGACGGGTTTGAGGTGTTGACCTTGCAAGCCACTCAAACCTTTTACACCCCGTAGGAGCGAGCTTGCTCGCGAAGAGCGCCTAGCCTGCGCGCTAAACCAGGCTAGCCACTTTTTCGTTAACGTTTTTCGCGAGCAAGCTCGCTCCTGCATCTGCCTTGGCCTCAAGCTCGCGCACCAGCGGCAATACACGTTTGCCGAAATACTCTACTTCTTCCTGGAAGTGCAGAAAGCCTGCCAGCACCAAGTCCACACCCACGGCCTTGAGTGCCACGATGCGCTCGGCGATCTGCTGCGGCGTGCCGATCAGGTTGGTCTTGAAGCCATCGTTGTATTGCACCAGGTCCTCAAAGCTGGACTTGGCCCAGTTCCCCTCGCCCTCCGGCGACGCCTTGCCCGCTTGCCTGGCTGCGTCACCAAAGGCGTTGACCGCCTCCGGGTCGGCTTGGTCGATGATCTGCGCCAGCACCGCCCGAGCCTCCTCTTCCGTGTCGCGGGCGATCACAAAGGCGTTCACGCCCACCTTCACCGAATGGTGGTTGGCAGCGGCCTTGGCACGAATATCATCGACCTGGGCCTTGACGCCTTCAGGCGTGTTGCCATTGGTGAAATACCAATCCGACACCCGCGCCGCCATGTCCCGAGCCGCCCGCGAACTGCCGCCCTGGAAGATCTCCGGCTGGCCCAGGGGCTTGGGCTTGAGGGTGTATTGGTTGAAACGATAGAAATCGCCCTTGAAGGTGAAATCGTCCTGGGTCCAGATGCCTTTGAGGGCGCGGATAAACTCTTCGGAACGCCGATAGCGCTCATCATGCTCCAACCAATGCTCGCCAATGGCCTGGAACTCGCCCTTGAACCAACCACTGACGATATTCACCGCGATACGGCCATTGGTCAGTTGGTCGATGGTCGCCAATTGCTTGGCCGCCAACGCCGGTTGCCACGGCCCGGGCAGGATCGCCGCGATGACCTTGAGGGTGGTAGTCGCCGCGAGTAACGCATGGCTGAACGCCACGGACTCATGCTGGTTCTCGGCACCGTAACCTGCGGTGAAGCGAATCTGGGTCAAGCCATACTCAAAACCCGCCGCCTCCGCCAGTTGCGCCAGCTTGCGGTTGTACTCGATGCCCCAGTGGGTGCGTTGTTCAATCTTGCTGACGACCAACCCACCGCTGACGTTGGGTACCCAATAGGCAAATTTCACGGCTTGCTGACTCATCGGACGGTACCTCGCACAGGGGATGTACCAGTGCTTAGGCAGCAAGCGTGCCAGGGGCAGGCAAATGCCCGTAGCCTGGGGGTTGCGGAAAAAAAGGGGGATTGAAGCGATGGCTTGCCAGTGTCTGGGATCGCAGCAGTTTGTGGATCTGCTGTTGCTGGAGCAACAGTTGCGACCAACACCAAGCGTACCCACGATGCGAAGCGAGTAGCTCTTGATCTTGATATGCTTTTGATCTTGATCTTAGGCGCCCCGTTAAACCACGCTGGCCCGAATCGACAGGGATGGATATGTACTCGGTATAACGGTGTCGACTGTGAGGCCGCCTTCGCAGGCAAGCCAGCTCCCACAATTTGATGGCGGGGCGTCAGGTAGGTAGTCGTCGGCTGTGAGGCCGCCTTCGCAGGCAAGCCGGCTCCCACATTTGGAGCGTGGGGTGTCAGGCCACGTGCTCAGAACGCCAACTTATAACCCACCGCCATCAACATCACCGCCAGGCACGGCCGCAGTACCCCGTCGGGAATCCTGCCGGTCATATGGCTGCCCATGTAGATCCCCGGCAGCGACCCCATCAGCAAAAAGCCCAGCAGATGCCAGTCCATGTTCCCCATGCTGGCATGGCCCAGGCCCGCCACCAATGTCAGGGGCACGGCATGGGCGATCTCGGTGCCAACCAGGCGCCGCGTGGCCAGGAACGGGTACAGGATAAACAGCGCCACCGTGCCCAGAGCGCCGGCGCCGATCGAGGTCAGGGCCACCATGGTGCCAAGGATCGCACCTGTCACAACAGTGAGCGCATTCAGATTGCGCGGGCGCAGATGGTAGGAATCGCCAGCATGACGCTGGGCAAACGCCAACAGGCTTTTCTTGAACAGGATCGCCAGGGCCGTCAGCAGCAATACCACGCCAAGGGCCTGCTTGATCACCGCGTTCATCGCACTGGGGTCGGCGTGCAAGCTGGCCAGGAACCATAACGTCAGCAACACTGCCGGCACGCTGCCCAGGGTGAGCCAGCCAGTGATGGTCCAATCGATGTTCTTGTTCTTGCTGTGCACCAGCACGCCACCGGACTTGGTAATGGCAGCGTACAGCAGGTCGGTGCCCACCGCGGTGGCCGGGTTGATGCCAAACCACAGCAGGATCGGGGTCATCAGCGAACCGCCGCCCACCCCCGTCATGCCCACGATAAAACCCACGATCAAGCCGGCAACCACGAAACCAATATTACCTACATCCATCCCAGCTACCCGCGGCCTTATAAATTTCTGGCCGCAGGATAGCGATTTTTCTTATAACCACTTATACCGATGCGATCTGAGTTTATGCCTTTTTGGAAACTCCATTTTTTTTGCACAAAACTGCATCCAATGGGCGGGCCTGGGCCGTAGTCATCAACGTAACCCTGCTGTTCTACCCAATGGAGAAACACCATGAACGCTAAAACACTGCTGTGCCTGTCCAGCTTGCTCCTCGCCGCACCGTCGGCGTTTGCCCAGGCGGGCCTGCCGGACAGCATCAAGGTGCCCGATGGCCACAAGGTAGCGATGCACACCACCGGGGTCGGCGAAATCACCTATGAATGCCGCGACAAGGCCAACGCTGCCGGCCAGACCGAGTGGACCTTCGTCGGCCCTAAAGCCGTGTTGAACGACCGTAATGGCCAGCAGGTCGGCACCTACTTCGGCCCACCCGCCACGTGGCAGGCCAAGGACGGCTCGACCATCACCGGCACGCAATTGGCCGTGGCGCCGTCGAGCCCCGGCAACCTGCCCTATCAACTGGTCAAGGCCAATCCAGCCGAGGGCAAAGGTGCAATGAGTGGCGTGGTGTATATCCAGCGGGTTGCGCTCAAAGGCGGGGTCGCTCCGGCTGCGCCCTGCACCACGGCGAACAAAGGCGCCAAGGAAATGGTGAAATACCAGGCGGACTACCTCTTCTGGGCCGCCAACTGAGCAAACTCAGCTACGCTGGCCAGGTAGGCGCGAGCAACCTCGCGCCTACCACGCGTAGACGTCTCCTCAGTGGCAGGAATTCTGGTTTGGCTGAACTCATCTTTGATTATCAAGTGTGCCTGTTAGCCTGCGCCCGCGGCGATCATCGCGCCCTGCACCAGCTCTATGAGCAGGACAGCAGCCGCTTGCTCGGTGTGGCGCTGCGCATTACCCGCAACAAGGCACTGGCCGAGGACATCGTGCATGACGCCTTTATCAAGATCTGGCACGGCGCACACAGTTTCGACCCCCTGCGAGGCTCCGCACGGGGTTGGGTGTTCAGCGTGACCCGCCACCTGGCCCTGGACGTGGTACGCAGCGCCGGGCGTGACGTGCCATTGGACGATCAGTACGAGCCGCTGGCAGAGCCGGCCCAGTCCATCGAGTTTGCCGCACGCTCCGGGCAGATCCACCAGTGCCTGGAACGGCTCGACCCGACGCGTCGCACCTGCATTCTGCACGCGTATGTGGACGGTTACTCCCACAGCGAAATCGCGCAAAAACTCAGTACCCCGCTGGGCACGGTCAAAGCCTGGATCAAACGCAGCCTCGCCGCCTTGCGCGAGTGCATGGCATGAACGACAGCCTGGATGAACTGGCCAGTGAATACGTGCTGGGGACCCTGCCCGCCGAACAGCGCGCTGAGGTACAACAACGCCTGGCCCATGATGCGGCACTGCGCGCAGCGGTGGATGCCTGGGAGCAGCGTCTGTTGCCTCTGGTGGCGCTGGCGCAACCGGTGCCGCCTTCGGCACAGCTGTGGCGGCGCATTGAACGCCGCATCAAAATCGCCGAAACGGGCGTGGCGTGGTGGAACCTGCTGGCGTTCTGGCGCGGGCTTTCTGCCGTCGGCCTGATGGCAAGCGTGGTGCTGGCGGCTTTATTACTGACGCGCCCGCCCATGACCGCACCCAGCTTCGTGGTGGTGCTGATGGCGCCACAAAGCCAGGCACCGGGCTGGGTGGTGCAGGCCAGTGATAATCGGCAGATCCAGTTGATCCCATTGGGGGTGATGGAGATTCCCGCAGACAAAGCCCTGGAGTTCTGGACCAAGGCCGATGGCTGGCAGGGTCCCGTATCCCTGGGCCTGGTCAAGCCTGGGCAGACCTTGTCGGTGCCCCTGGACAAGCTGCCGCCGCTGGCGCCGAACCAGTTGTTTGAACTGACGCTGGAAGGGCCCAATGGCTCGCCTACCGGCAAACCCACCGGGCCGATTCACGGGATCGGCCGAGCAGTCAAAGTACTTTGATCACGAAAGGTTAGGCAGCCACACACGAAACCGCGCTCCCCCCAGGGGCGACGCCAAGGCCGTCAAGGTGCCGCCCTGGGCCTCCAGGGCGCGCCGGCTGATCGCCAGGCCCAGGCCAAAGCCGCCGGTTGCGCGGTCGCGGCTGCGGTCGAGGCGGTAGAACGGCTCGAAGATGCGCTCGCGCTGGTCAGCCGGTATGCCGATGCCATCGTCGTCCACCCAGATTTCACAGCCTTTGGGGCATACGCGCACGCCCACCTGGATGCGCTTGTCGCAGTAGCGCGTCGCATTGCGCAGCAGGTTCTGCAAGGCTCGGGCAGTCAGACGCGGGTCGAGGCTGAAGCGCTCGACGGCACAATCAAGCGCCACATCGATGACGATCTCGGGGTTTTCCAACTCATCGTCGACGCTGCCCAACACGCTGTCGATAAACTCGTCGAGCGCTACCTCTACCCGCTCGGGCAATTGCGCCGGGTTTTGCAGGCGGCTGTAAGACAGCAATTCCAGCACCAATTCATCCAACTCCCGAATATGCGCCACCAGGCTTTGCAGACGCTCGCGGCTGGCCAGGGGTAAGTCTTCGGAAAGCGCCAGGGCCAGCCCGAAATCCAGGCGGGTAAGCGGCGTGCGCAGTTCATGGGAGACAGCATTGAGCAAGTCGCGCTGCTGGTTCAAGAGATGCTCGATATCGTCGGCCATGGTGTCGAACACCGCCGCCAGGCCGCCGATGCTGGAGCTGGGTGCAAGCCCCGTACGGGCCTCCAAGTGGCCCTTACCCAATAGCGCGGCGGTACTTTTCAGACGTTCCAGGTCACGCCAGTGCGGACGTAGCCACACCAGCAGGCACGCCAACAAGGCGGCGCCGACCAGCACGTTCATCGACCAGTACAGCAGGTTCATGTCCAACGGGTCTGGCGGTACGGTCAGCTTGACCGCGAACTGCTGGTTGATCGGCGAACTGATTTCCTCCATCCAGCCCCACTCGCCCAGGCGGATCACCGGTTTGCCTTGCTCCAGTAACTGTTCTTCCTCAGGGGTGTAGCGGGCGTCCTGGCGCAGCAACAGTTGCACTTTCAACGGTGCAAAATCGCGGCTCAACTGGTCGGTCACCTGGGACCAGCGCTCCACCGGTGCGCGCTGGTACTGCTTGACCATGAGTTTTTGCAGGCCGCGGGACTGTTCGATGTTGTAGTTCATGTAGCGGTGTTCGAACAGCTGGATCACCAGCTTGGGAATCAGGTAAATCGCCGCACTGTAGGTGACGATGGTGATCAGGTAGAGGCGCAGCAGTACGCGAAACATGGTTCAGCATTCCCACTCGGAACGGCTGAACAGATACCCCTTGCCCCACACCGTCTTGATCTTGCGCGCCTCGCCCGCATGGTCGTCGAACTTGCGCCGCAGCTTGGAGATGGCCACGTCCACCGAACGGTCGGTACCGTTGAACTCGATACCGCGCAGGCGTTGCAGGATCTGATCGCGGCTGAGCACTTCGCCGGCATGCCGGGCCAGCACCACCAACAGGTTGTATTCTCCGCTGGACAGCTCCACCGCCTGTTCGCGCCAGGTCACGGTGCGCTCGGACAAGTCGATGCACAGGTTGCCCATGACGATCTGGTCGCTGGCCACCTGGGGTTCGGACAGGCTGCTGCGCCGCAGCAATGTGCGCACCCGGGCCAGCAATACGCGCGGCTCGCAGGGTTTGGTCACGTAGTCGTCGGCGCCCATCTCAAGGCCCAGAACCTGGTCGTGGCTGTCATCGCGGGCGGTCAGCATCAGGATCGGCAGGCCCGCAGAATCGGCGCGCAGCAAGCGGCACACCTGCAGGCCGTCGAGGCCCGGCAGCATCAGGTCGAGGATCACAAGGTCCGGCGGGTTCAGGCGTGCACGTTCGCGTACATGATCGCCACGGCTGAGCACGCTGACGTGGTAGCCATTGCGTTCCAGGTAGCTGGCAATCAGCTCGGAGAGTGCGGCGTCGTCTTCCACCAGGAGGATGTTGGGCATGGTGTTTCCAAATAATGCTGTTTGTTGGTGTGTTGCAGGATTGTGCAAGGATATACGCCCCCGACGCCACGTGCGCCGTACCTTACACTTCTTCACAGACCCGCTACACAGCTTCACAGCACCACGGCGCAGGTGCCTCTAGGATGCGCCAGTCAATATTGGGATAAGAGCATGTCGAAGAATCTATTTGCGCCGTTTTGCCTGTTGGCCCTCACACTGGCGCTGAGCGCGTGTGGTCAGTCGGCAGACGAGACGCCACAAATGCCCCTGGCCAAAGTGCGGATCGAAACCCTGCAGGCCAAGCCCCTTTCTATTACCAGCGAACTGAGCGGGCGCATCGCCGCACCGCGTATCGCCGAGGTACGCGCCCGGGTCGCCGGGGTGGTGATGCAGCGGGTGTTTAAAGAAGGCCACGACGTCAAGCAAGGCGACGTATTGTTCCGTATTGACCCGGCGCCGTTCAAGGCCGACCTGGACAGTGCCCTGGCCAACCTGAGCAAGGCCGAGGCCAATGCGTTCCAGGCGCGCCTGCAAGAACAGCGCTACAGCCAATTGGTCGAAGGCAACGCCATCAGCGGCCAGGAGTACGACAACGCCCGCGCCGCCCTGCGCCAGACCAACGCCGAAGTGGCCGCCAACAAGGCCGCCGTCGAGCGTGCCCGGCTGAACCTGGGCTATGCCACCGTGACCGCACCGATTTCCGGGCGCATTGGTCGCGCCCTGGTGACCGAAGGCGCGCTGGTCGGCCAGAACGAAGCCACGCCGCTGGCGATTATCCAGCAACTGGACCCGATCCACGCCGACCTCACTCAGTCCACCCGTGAGCTGAACGACCTGCGCCGCGCCTTTCGTGCCGGCAGCTTGAAGCAGGTCGGCCAGGACCAGGCCAAGGCCACCTTGATCCAGGACGACGGTAGCCTGTACCCCTTGCCGGGTAAATTGCTCTTCGCCGATATCAGCGTCGATCCGGGCACCGGGCAGATCATCCTGCGCAGCGAGTTCCCCAACCCGGACCTCGACCTGTTGCCCGGCAGCTTTGTGCGGGTGCGCGTGGAACAGGCCGTCGACAAGCAAGGCCTCAGCGTGCCGCAACGCGCCATCACCCGTGACAGCGCCGGTATCCCGATGGTGTTGCTGCTGGACGCCGAGCAGACCGTCAGCCAGCAGCCGGTGGAGTTGGGTGCAGTGGTCGACAATCGCTGGATCGTCACCAGTGGCCTCAAACCCGGCGACCGCATCATCGTCGAGGGCGTGCAACACGCACGCCCCGGTGAAAAAGTTGAAGTGGACGACAGCCCGCTCGTAAAGGAATAACCCGTCATGCCGCAGTTCTTTATTGACCGCCCGATCTTCGCCTGGGTGGTGGCCCTGTTTATCCTGCTGGCGGGCTTCCTGGCGATCCCGCAATTGCCGGTGGCGCAGTACCCCAACGTCGCGCCACCCAAGGTGGAAATCTACGCGGTGTACCCCGGCGCCTCGGCCCAGACCCTGGATGAGAGCGTGGTCAGCCTGATCGAGCAAGAGCTCAACGGCGCCGATCACCTGCTGTATTTCGAATCCCAGAGCAGCCTGGGCTCGGCGACCATTACCGCCACGTTCCAGCCGGGCACCGACCCGGAAATGGCCCAGGTGGATGTGCAGAACCGCCTCAAGGTGGTCGAGCCGCGCCTGCCCCAGGCCGTGACTCAGCAAGGCTTGCAAGTGGAAAAAGTCTCCGCTGGCTTCCTGCTGCTGGTCACATTGACCTCCAATGACGGCAAGCTCGATGACGTCGCGCTCAGTGATTACCTGGCGCGCAACGTGATGAACGAGCTCAAGCGCCTGGACGGCGTCGGCAAGGCCCAGTTGTATGGCGCCGAACGCGCGATGCGTATCTGGATCGACCCGCAGAAGCTGATCGGTTTCAACCTCACGCCGGCCGACGTCAACGCCGCGATCAGCGCCCAGAACGCCCAGGTCTCAGCGGGCAGCATCGGTGACTTGCCGGGCACCCACACCCAGGAGATCACCGCGGCGGTGCTGGTCAAGGGGCAACTGTCCACCCCGGCCGAATTCGCTGACATCGTGCTCAAGGCCAGCCCCGACGGCTCCACCGTGCGCATCGGCGATGTGGCACGGGTGGAGGTCGGCAGCCAGGAATACCAGTTTTCCACGCGCCTGAACGGCAAGCCGTCTACCGCCGTCAGCGTGCAACTGTCGCCCGGCGCTAATGCATTGAGTACCGCAACGCTGGTGCGGGCGAAAATGGACGAGTTGTCACGCTACTTCCCTGCCAATGTGGAATACAAGATTCCCTACGACACCTCGCCCTTTGTCAAAGTCTCGATCACCAAGGTGGTCTACACCTTGCTGGAGGCGATGGCGCTGGTGTTCGCGGTGATGTTTCTGTTCCTGCAGAACGTGCGCTACACCTTGATTCCCACGCTGGTAGTGCCAATTGCGCTGATGGGCACCTTCGCCACCATGTTGCTGCTGGGCTTCTCGATCAACGTATTGACGATGTTCGGCATGGTGCTGGCCATCGGTATCCTGGTGGACGATGCCATCGTGGTGGTGGAAAACGTCGAGCGCATCATGGCCACCGAGGGCCTGTCGCCCAAGGAAGCGACGAAGAAAGCCATGGGCCAAATCACCGGAGCCATCATCGGTATCACCCTGGTGCTGGTGGCGGTGTTTCTGCCGATGGCCTTCATGCCGGGTTCGGTGGGGGTGATCTACCAGCAGTTCTCGCTGTCGATGGCCACCTCGATTCTGTTCTCGGCGTTCCTGGCCCTGACCTTGACCCCGGCGCTGTGCGCCACGCTGCTCAAGCCGATTGCCAATGGCGAACACCATGCCAAGGTTGGTTTCTTCGGCTGGTTCAACCAGCGCTTTGAGCACCTCACCAACCGTTATGAAGGTTGGGTGGCCTATGCCCTCAAGCGCAGCGGCCGCTATTTGCTGATCTACCTGGTCTTGCTGGTGGGCATGGGGCTGTTGTTCAGCCGTTTGCCCTCCTCGTTCCTGCCGGTGGAAGACCAGGGCTACACCATCACCGATATCCAGTTGCCACCGGGCGCCAGCAAGAACCGTACGGTGCAGGTGGCCGAACAGATCGAGGCGCATAACGCCGGCGAGCCTGGGGTGGGTGATACCACCATGATCATGGGCTTCAGTTTCTCCGGTTCCGGGCAGAACGCGGCGCTGGCGTTTACCACGCTCAAGGATTGGTCAGAGCGTGGCAGTGATGACTCCGCTTCCTCGATTGCCGATCGCGCCAACATGGCCTTCAGCGAACTCAAGGACGCGATTGCCTACGCGGTTCTGCCGCCGCCGGTAGACGGCCTGGGCACTTCCAGCGGTTTTGAGTTCCGTTTGCAGGACCGTGGTGGCGTTGGCCATGCGGGGTTGATGGCTGCGCGTACTGAACTGCTGGACGCTGCAGCGAAAAGCCCGATCCTGGCCAACGTGCGTGAAAGCGCCCTGGCCGAAGCACCGCAAGTGCAGCTGGAAGTGGACCGCAAGCAGGCCAACGCCTTGGGCGTTTCGTTTGCCGACGTGGGCAACGTGCTGTCCTCCGCGATTGGTTCGGCGTATATCAACGACTTCCCCAACCAGGGCCGCATGCAGCGCGTGGTGGTACAGGCCGAAGGCGACCAGCGCAGCCAGGTGGCCGACCTGATGAAGATCCACGTGCGCAACAACGCTGGGAAAATGGTGCCGCTGTCAGCCTTTGTCGAAGCCAAGTGGACCCAGGGCCCAACGCAGTTGACCCGTTACAACGGCTACCCGGCCATCGCCATCAGCGGCGAAGCGGCGCCGGGGCACAGCACGGGCGAGGCCATGAACGAAATCCAGCGCCTGGTCAGCCAGTTGCCTGCCGGGCTGGGCCAGGAATGGACGGGCTTGTCGTTGCAGGAGCGCTTGTCCGGCTCCCAGGCACCGTTGCTGTTGGGCCTGTCGCTGCTGATCGTGTTCCTGTGCCTGGCCGCGCTGTATGAAAGCTGGTCGATCCCCACCTCGGTGTTGCTGGTGGTGCCGCTTGGGGTGCTGGGCGCGGTGTTAGCCGTGTCGCTACGCGGGATGCCTAACGATGTGTTCTTCAAGGTCGGCCTGATCACCATCATCGGCCTGTCGGCGAAGAACGCGATCCTGATCATCGAGTTCGCCAAGGACCTGTATGACCAGGGCGAGGATTTGATCGACGCCACCTTGAAGGCGGCGCGGTTGCGCCTGCGACCGATCATCATGACCTCGATGGCGTTTATCCTCGGCGTGGTGCCATTGGCAATTGCCACCGGGGCCAGTTCGGCCAGCCAGCAGGCGATTGGTACCGGTGTGATTGGCGGGATGATCACAGCGACATTGGCGGTGGTGTTTGTGCCGGTGTTCTTCGTGGTGGTGATGAAGCTGGTGCGCAAGCGCCATAAAGCAAACTGATCAACGCCGCAGCCAAATGTGGGAGCTGGCTTGCCAACTCCCACAGGGTTATTGATTGCATTCATGATCAGGTACACCCGAATAAGCTATGGTGCTCACACATAGTTCTTTGTGAGCCACCATGCCCTTCCTCGCCCGCACCCACCCTCGCCTCTCATCCGCCGCCTTACTCGGCCTTGCCGTCGGCCTCCTGGTGCCGGCCGACACCC
This sequence comes from Pseudomonas sp. FSL W5-0203, assembly GCF_001896155.1. NCBI lineage: Bacteria > Pseudomonadati > Pseudomonadota > Gammaproteobacteria > Pseudomonadales > Pseudomonadaceae > Pseudomonas > Pseudomonas sp. FSL W5-0203. Next base: position 34,492 of record NZ_MPOR01000021.1, on the reverse strand, counting down.
TCGCCAGTAAAATCCTGATCGGCTGGAACGCCGGGGTCTGGACCTACCTGATACTGATGCTGTGGCTGACCATTCGCGCCAAGGCCGAGGACGTCAAGCGCATCGCCGAAATCGAAGACGAGAACGCCGGCCTGGTGCTGTTCATGGTATGTATCGCCGCCATCGCCAGCTTGGCGACCATTACGTTCGAACTGGTCGGCAGCAAGGACCTGGCCACCTCCGAGCGCCTGCTGCACTACGGTTTCACCGGGCTGACGGTGATCGGCTCCTGGCTATTGATCGGGGTGATTTTCAGCGTGCACTACGCCAGGCTCTATTACACCTGGCCAGGCAAGGAGCCCGCCTTGCGTTTTGCCGAAGGCTTGCTCACGCCCAACTACTGGGATTTCCTGTACTTTTCCTTCACCATCGGCGTAGCGGTACAAACCTCGGATGTGGGCGTCGCCACCCGTAGCCTGCGCAAGGTGGTACTGGGGCAGTCGTTGATCGGTTTTTTGTTCAACACCGCCATTCTGGGCTTTTCGATCAACATCGCCGCCGGGTTGTTTGGCTAGACTGCACAAACCTTCTAGACGCCCACTGAGGCGTCGCCGCTAATAACCCTTCACTTTCCGCCTCGGTGTTGTATGCCTGCGCACAATTGGATCGACTTGTCCCAGGACGCCGACACCGGCATCGAGACCCTGCGCGCGCATTTCGAAGGCCATGCGTATGACCCCCATTGGCACGACAGCTACCTGGTGGGCGTCACCGAACAAGGCGTACAGCAATTCAACTGTCGGCGCATGCGCCATGACAGCGTGCCGGGGCAGGTATTCCTGCTGGAGCCAGGGGAGCTCCACGACGGCAATGCTCCGACGGTCGACGGCTTCACTTACCGCATGCTCTACCTCGACCCGCAGTGGCTGGAACGGGAAATCGCCAGTGTCTTCGAGGAAGCACCCGCCCATCATCAGCTGAGTTTCGCCCGCACCTTGGCCAGCGATCCACGCCTGGCCCTGGCCACCAGCCAGGCGTTTGAGAGTTTGCACCACGGCGAACTGCGGATCGTGCGGCAAAGCGCTCTGGATCAGTTATTGGAACGCCTCACAGGCCAGCTTTACTGGCGCATGCGCTACCGCGATGACCCGCGCTTGCCGCAGGTGGCGCACAAGGCGCGGGAATACCTGCACGCCCATCTGCATCAGGACGTCGGCATGGATGAACTCGCCCTGACCTGCGGCGTCGACCGCTTTCGCCTGAGCCGCGCGTTCAAGAGTGCCTTCGGCCTGCCGCCCCACGCTTATCTGGTGCAACTGCGCCTGGCCCGTGCCCGGTATCTATTGGCCAAGGGCGATCAACCGGCAGACGTGGCGATGGCCCTGGGTTTCGCCGATCAAAGTCATTTGGGCCGCTGGTTCATGCGGGCTTATGGGCTGACACCGGCCGCGTACCGCAAGCGCTGCACAAATCTTCCAGACCGGTAACGCCCGGGCTTGTGAAGATGGTCGCTCTAAATGAGCCCGCCGGAGTCACCCGCCATGCTGTCCACCTTCGTGCCTTTCATGCTGTTCGCCTTTGTCGCCTCCATCACCCCCGGCCCGACCAATATCCTGGTGCTCAGCAACAGCGCCCGTTACGGTTTCAAGGCTGCGCTGCCAATCATCATTGGGGCTTGCGTGGGGGCATCGGGGATTGTGCTGCTGGTGGGTTGCGGTGTGGGTCAGTCATTGGTGCAACTGCCCAACGTGCAAACGGCGATGCAGTGGGCCGGTGTGGCTTGGCTGAGTTACCTGGCCTGGCAGATCTTCAGGGCGCCAGCCCAGGCCATCAATGCCGATGACACGCAAAAACCCTTGGGCCTGTTGGGCGCCGCGGCCCTGCAATTGATCAACCCCAAAACCTGGATGATGGCACTGGCGGTGGTCAGTGTGTTCGCTGGCCAGGGTGGGCAGCGCCAGGTGGTGTACCTGTCCCTGATGTTTTTCCTGATCGCCTTGCCCTGCCTCGGCGCCTGGGCTTTATTGGGTGCCGGGTCTAGCCGCCTGTTGCGCTCCCCCAGGACCGTAGGCGCATTCAACCGAGTCATGGCCTTGCTGCTGTTGGGCTCAGCCTGGCTGAGTGTGCTGATCTGAAGGCGAAAAAAAGGGGAAGCCTAAGCCTCCCCTGTTCGGGTGGATGGATGAATTAAAAGTCGTAACGCACGCCGAAGTTGACACCCCATGGCTGGTCGACGGTTTTACCACGTGTATGCTCGAGGTCCGCATGCAGCTTGACGTTCTGAGTCACCGACATCGCCACACCACCGGCCATTTCAATGCGCGAACCGAATACATCGTTGTTGAAGCGCTCGCCGTTTACCGTGACCTTATTGTTGTGGTTGAACTCATGGGCCAACGCAGTACGCAAGTACGGTTGCAACACACCACCGCTGTCCAACTGGATATTCTTGCCCACCGTGACGCCAGCCTTGCCCACGACCGAGGCCGAACGGTCACCTTTGGCGTGCAGGCCATTGTCCAGGTCATAACTCTGGGCCTGGGTGATCGCAGCGTTGAGTTGTCCGTAGGGTTCTACGAAGTAGCCGTCATCCAGTTTGATATGCCGACCGACTTCCACCGAAGCCCCCACGGCGTTCTGGGTGTAGTTGCCCTTGGCTTTTTTGCCGTCGCTCATGCTCACGTTGACTTCGTTGTGCAAGCGGTTGAGCTTGACCACACCGTCGAAATACAGGCCGCTCTCGTCATCGAGCCACGTGGCATAACCGCCCAGGTAGTAGCTGTCGACTGTACCGCCACCGGAGCGGTTGAGGTCGATATCGGAGGTGCTGTGACCGGCCATCACACCGGCCACCCACTGCCCATCGCCGCCGTACAGCGGTGTGTCGATACCCAAGGTAAAGCCGCGCTGGTTCTGCGTGTAGCCGCCACCATCCTGATTGCCGCTGACCTCGTACTTGTTGCCGTAGCCGCGCATCCAGAAACCTTCGTTGTTGCCCTGGCTGAAGCGCAGCTCACCCATGCGGGTACGCAACAAAGTCATCTCGCCGTACAACACTGTGGGCGAGGTGTTGAACAACGCCATCACCGCTTTGGTGCTGTTGCTGGTGCCGCGCCGGTTAGGGTCCAGGTACCAATCGGTGTCTTCCTGCTTGAGCCCGTAACTGTAGGCACCTGCGTCAACCGTTCCGCCGACCAGGGCGAACTGTGCATCACCGCCCTCGGTGCTCACCACGCGAATCGGCTCGGCCGTGGCCAACTCCGACCCCGTGGCCGCCAGCAACAGGCTGTGGTTACCTTCGGCGATGCCATTAACGGCGAGCAAGTCGGTCTGGCCGCTGCCAAAGTCGGTATGCATCACGAACGTGCCTTCGCCCGACAGGCTGTCGACATCCAACCGGTAGAACTCATCAGGCCCACCAAAATGCACGCTGCCGCCCGCCATTTTCAGGTCACCGACTTCGCTGTCACCCACCAGCGCCCAGTGGGAGGCGTTGTTCACGCTTAACTCAGCTACGTTTTTCAACTGGCCGGTCAACCACGAGCCGTTGTTGAGCTGCAACTTCGCGGTGCTGCCCTCCTCGACCACGACGTCACCGAACAAGGTACTGCCGTCGACATTCATGTTGGCGAAGGAGCCACCGGTGACTTCGAGGATATTGCCGTTGCCGCCCTTGAGGGTCGCACCGTTGCGCACATCTATAGTTGCATTAGCCGGTGTACCCGCCTTCGAGCTTTCGACCAGAATGGCTGCGCCCGCTTTTCCTTCCACGTATGAGCCATCAAGGATCAATGCAGCTGGCACGTCGGGGCTGCGGTCCATATCCAGCCGCACGCCATTGAGCTCACCGGTGATGGAGCTATCGATCGCAATGGCTTGACCGAACAGATACAGACCCACGCCATTTTCGCCAGTGCCTGCAACGTCGGTTTGGTAGAGGGCCAACGCGCTGTTACCACCCACACTGACGCCACGCGTGGTGCCGGTGATGCTGCTGTTGAATACAGAGGCAATTGCCCCCTCGTCACTGCCGATCGGACGAGAAACGACCAGGCCAACGCCATTGCTGTGGGTAAGTGTGCTGTTCTTGAGCGACAGCGTCCCGCCACTCATGAACACTGCTGCCGGCTGTGTCGCCCGCGCAGTGATCTCGGCGCCATCAATATTCACGTTCGAATTGAATGCCGTGATGTCTTGAGTTTTGCTGCCCGGATTAACGGTCAAGTTGGCAGACTGGGCACGGATTTGTTTGGTAGTGGCCCCTTCCACGGTGAGACCCGAGCCGGGCCTGAGCTCGAAACTGTCAGGTGGAGGGCCTGGCCGAACTGTTTCATTCGGGCCCGTAACCACGCGGGCTTCGGCCACACTTGACATAAGAACTGCTAATGAAACCGCGTTGGCCTTCAAGGCAAAACTCAACGGCTTGAGCTTAAAATTAAACATTGACGACATCGAAAAACCCTCTGGGTTTGGCATTCCTATTGAAGAAATTGGCCGGTACCTAAGAGCGTGGAACCCTGCCAATCAAGCGGTGCCAAAGTTATCCAGAGTTGTTCCCTATTTATGTAGGATTAATCTTAATACCCCCGAATCAATCTCGATGCGCACGGTGAGAACAAATAAGTTGTCCCTCTATGAACCCTGGGAGCAGCGTGGCTGCTCCCAGGCTGTTTTCGCAACCACGTCAAATCGCTGCGGGTACCGGCGTGTCGTCGCAGTAGGTGGGGGAGGAGCCGGTTTTGACCGAGCGTGCCCGATGCAAAGCGTCGCTCGATGTTAAAGGCCCTGTTGGCAGTTGGATGGTGTAGTTGATCCTTGCTGCCCCCTGGAGCCGTAGGCCTACGTGTGTATGAATCGTCTTCATGAGGGTGGAGAAAGGCGCGTCTAGGGTCACCAAAAACCCCTGCGCGATCATGGAGGCGGTCAACGGAGGGGAGTCTTTGAACCCTACGGATGCAAACACTGGGTTCGTGCCATCATTATCACTGTAGCCTTGCCAGTTCACCCGGACCACCATGGTCGGCTCAAACAAGTCCGACGGAGGAATACGAACAGTGATACGTCCGTCCATATTCAAAGGCCTGAAGGTAGTACAGTTGATCACGCCTGGAGCACCGCCAATTAAATCCAGGTCCTGGACCTCGGGCATGACAAGGGCCTGGACATTGGCCTGTACGTCCACCGAGGTCACCTCAGACTGCTGCCGATTCGTACCGAGGCCCGCGTCGATTGTGTAATGCACCTGTTTCATAGGCGGTGCATTACCGTGCTTGGCGATCAGCGCCCACGGAATCTGCAGCGGCGGGGTGACCGGGGCGCCGGCAACCCCGCCCGTTATCTGGCGAGTGGCGGCGAGTTCACCCTCGTACCACAGCCGGATGAAAAAATCCTCGGCGTCAGGGGTTGGGGCCTCATCCCACAACGTGATATGGGCATTGGCGGGCCGATTGGCGTGCTCCGGCAATAGCTCGTTGTCAGCGCCCTCCATGCCAGCGGCATTTACCCCCTTGATCACCACCGGATCCAGGTCGGTATTCGTGAGTTCCGGAGGATCGGTAGGAGTCGGCCCGACCACGTGCAAATTCAAATTGATGATCGTCGACGGCGCAGCAGGATACGTGACGGATCGACGGCGGATGACGTAAGTGACCGTCAACAGCTCGTCACCTGTCAACGCGCCATAGAGAATTTGCAAAATATGAAGTGGAACAACAATGGGCACTGGAAAGCTCGTACCGTTGCCCAATGCCGTACCCTCGATGGTTTCGGTACGGACGCTGGTCGACAGTATGACGTCAAAGACATCACCATCATTGCCCCGCTGCGGATGGTCATAAGCGGGAATTCTTACAATCATTCCCAGGTCAATGGAGGCGTCAATCCGGTCGAAGCGGTTATCTCCCGGAAACGCCCTGCCGATCAAGGGCTGCTTCAGATTAGCCGGTGCAGGTAGCAAGGCCACATCCAACCGCAAGGAGGAGGAAAGCTGGCTGGGATTGCCCGCGGCGTCCAGTAACTGATATCGAAGCGTGTTAAACGCGTCCGGTCCAGCCGAAACAACACCCTTGGGCAACGGGAACCTAAGGTCCGTCACCGGCCAATCCACCTCGGTAGAGGGAGGATCAGGAGCATATGGGGTATCGGAACCGCCGTAGAACGCCCTCAGCCTGTCACCCGGCGCACGCCCGTGGAGAACATAATCTGGAATTGAAAAAAACAACCGATCATTGGGAGCAGCTGGAAAATCGGCCTCGTCAATGGGCAGTGTCAAGCCTGCCGGTAGGGTAGGCGCTGGCGGAAGACTCGGAGATGATGCGTACGGTGCATCAGTATCGACAATCAAACGCATCTCGGTCGATTCGCTCAAGTTATCCGCACGTCTGATATACACCTCGTACTTGATATCCCAGTGACCTGGCGGACGCCTGCCTCGGGCGATATTTGCAGTTGCATAGGCTTGTGGCAGTGTTGCATCGAAATTAAAAGTGAACGTTAGGAACGGTTCTCCATACTCCGCATCATCTACCGGCTTTATAAACACTCTCACGATATCCTGATCGCCACCACTGTCGCTGTAGTCTTGCCATCGTGGCATTCGCAGTTCCAAATATTCGGACAACGCCTGTTCCCGAGAAAGCAATCCTGGAAAACCTGGAACAAAATCAACTTCTGGCGGATACAACTGTGAGAAAACAACTGTCGACGGGCTAACAGCAGAGTTTAATCTGGCAAAATAATCACGCGTTTTTTTATTCATCATCGTTCTCCATTAGTGACAATATGGGCGACGAACAACTGCGAAAAATATTCGTTTAACCCTATTCGTTTAGTACAGCCATTTGCCGGCTAGAAGCACCTGTGCCCGCCGCTCATTTCAGACGCCCTGCACCGATGTCATCAACTTTTCTTTATCAGGGTGGGCACGCCGTCACTTGAACACTGAATAATGTCGCCTGCCTGGCAGTAACCACCTGCGGGATAAGCCAGGTCAACTCTGAAGCGCCGCAGGATGGATTCGCCGATTTTGCGCCCACCACGCCACACCTCATACCACGCGACAGCAGTACTCTCCTGGCGCAGCGAATACACCACTGGATCGAAAGGCGTCACTGTAAAGTCCAACCCATTGACCAAGTCCGCCGGCGTATCAAATGTCTTGCCTTGAGTAAATCGACTGTCCTCCACCACGGGGTCATCCCAGCCGTTATTGTTATAGCCATGGGTAAAAAATCGAACTTCATCGTTCAAATCAAAATCGCCATGAGCGACAACTTTCCAACTCACGCCGGCGAATATCTCTGGGGATGAGCAACAGGTGAGAAACGTACCCGTGCTACCCACCAGCGTGTGCTGAATAATCGGAGTAGGAAAGCTGAGCAGCGGCCCGGTATGAACATCGACTTCAGTATGTCGGGACTGTTGCTGGTTAATCCCATTATCGGTGGTGTAATGCACAGGCAACGAAGCGTTAATAGTGCCCTCCATCACCGCCCATGGAATAACACTGGAGAATACTAATTGGCCGGCGACTTCCCCGACTTGAACTGTCTTGGTAGCCACAGGCCCTATACCATTCCAAAAGAATCTCAATACCTGGCCTGGCTGTGGGTCGTCATAGAGAAACACCCGGGCACGGGCGCCTACATCCTTGTCGCGAAGGTCAACCAGATTGGCCTCATCTGACACCAGGCCACGTACTTCAGCCAACGGTAGATCGGGGTTTAGCAGTGCGGGCGCACCCGCATGGTCTTGCCCGGCAACCGTGAAATCCTGGCTGATACGACGCCGGTATGACGGGTAGATCGTCAGACCGCGGATGATTTCGTAACGTATCCGGATCTCTTCTGCCACCAGGACTGGGGATGGCCCCCGCATAGTGGCCCAGGGAACCGGTACCTGTGTTACGACGCCGTCGAACACCGGCACATCTGCGAGCGGCCGCTCGTCCCAAAAAGCCCGGGCGTGATCTCCGGCGGCCCAATTGATATAGGGGTCAATCAGCAGCACCACCGCGGCCCGGGCGTCGTCGCGCTTGATGATATTGTCATCGTAGGCCGGCGGCATGATAGTGGGTGCAGGCAGCGGTACATCTGGACCTGCTATCAGATCGAGTGAAAACGGTAAACCGGCACTACGCGTACTGAAATTCCCGGCCTCGTCGAACACTTGATAAAAGATATAGGCTGGGCCGTTATTCAGGCGACGAAACGCAGCCGCTGGCAACTCACAGACCAGAGGGTCTGAAACATCTACCAGTACATAGTCGCCGTCCGGCGCAGCAGCAGCTGGGTTCGGACTATTGGATAGCACCATTTCGATACGATCATTTCGCTCACGCCCCCGATAAGGCGGAATATTGAAGCGCACCGGGTCATTGCTCGCCAAATAGGCTTCATCAACACCTGTGACGGGTGGATTCACGAAGCTGAGTTGGTCATCAGGCCGGAGCAATTCCGGGGATTCCAAATCAATGGTCAACGTGACCTTTGGATCAAGCTCGCTGCGTTGTCCCTCGGAATCGATCACGCGATAAAACAGTTTCACAGTGCCTGAACGCTCTCTGAGCATGGCTAATGGCACGTGCATTGGCACAAACGCAGGCAGAGGTGGAGGTGGGGCATCGATAAGCTTCAGATCAGCCTGCCTTTCAATACCGTCTCGCTCCCAGAGAAGTTGCACCCGGTGGGGTGTATCCAATGGTTCAGGCGCCGGGAGCCACATAGGTATCCTGACCAACAGAGGCGCAAGAGTCAGTGAGACCGGTACGAGACCGTTTGGGTCAAGAGGATCGACACCTGGGATGTCCATCGGGTCTAGCGCAAGTACACCGCCACTGGTCGCTTCAGGAAGGTGACTCACTTTTGAGATGGACATGTTCTTTCCTCTTTTAATTTTAACGGCGGGTTCACAGAACCGTCCTCCCCCGTCAAGTTATGGAAAAGTAAACGCCAAACCGTCCTTTCTGGGTACTGTCAGATCTAACAGGTTGCGAGTGCCATTCGTCAGTTGTCTCGAGCTTGCCGCGTCTGAATGTCGAAGATTAACTTGACGGTTTCTTATACTTGGTGTTTTCTGAAACCGGTTTCAGCGTCTCTCCCAACTCCAATAAGAAAGGCTTTAGCGTGACTCCATTCTCCGCCGCCCAGCGCAGCCGCGTGACCATGCAGGACGTCGCCCAGCGCGCCGGAGTATCCAAAGCCAGCGTGTCGCGCTTTATCGGCGATGACCGCGCCCTGCTCTCCGATGCCATCGCCCTGCGCATCGAACAGGCCATCGACGAACTCGGTTATCGCCCCAACCAGATGGCCCGCGGCCTCAAACGTGGACGCACGCGCCTGATCGGTATGCTGGTGGCTGATATCCGCAACCCTTATTCCATCGCGGTGATGCACGGCGTCGAAACCGCCTGCCGCCAGCACGGCTACAGCCTGGTGGTGTGCAACACCGACCGCGATGACGAGCAGGAGCGCCAACATCTGGCCGCGCTGCGCTCGTACAACATCGAAGGCTTGATCGTGAACACCCTGGGCCATCACCTCGACCAACTGCTCGAACTGCAACGGGAAATGCCCCTGGTGCTGGTGGACCGCAAGGTCGAACCGCTGCACAGCGACCTGGTCGGCCTGGATAACCCAGCGGCGGTGCGCATGGCGGTGGAACACCTGGAGCAACAGGGTTACCGCGACGTGTTGCTGGTAAGCGAGACCACCGATGGCACCAGTTCACGTTTGGAGCGTCTGGAGAGTTTCAACACCGAGATTGCCAAGCGCCCGGCGCTGAAAGGTGCCGTAGTTGAACTGGACGGTGAACTGGAAAACCGTCTGCAAGCCTTTCTCGCCAAACCCGGCCCCAAGGCATTGTTTTGCGCCAACGGCGTGGCAGCACTGGCCTGCACCCGTGCACTCAAGGCCCTGGGTTGCGAGCTGTTCGGCGACGTGGGCTTGATCGCCCTGGATGACCTGGACTGGTACCCGCTGGTAGGTAGCGGCATCACCGCCCTCGCCCAACCGACGCAAGCAATTGGCGCCAGCGCCTTTGACTGTTTGCTCAAGCGCCTGCGCGGCGATACCGCCCCCACGCGCACCCTGGATTTTTTACCGGAGCTGATTATCCGTGGCTCGACACACTCCCCTGTGGGAGCGGGCTTGCTCGCGAACGCGATAGATCAGCCACTCTTGCGCTGACTGACACACCGCCTTCGCGAGCAAGCCCGCTCCCACATTTTGTTTTGCGTATAAAAATGAAACCGGTTTCAGAGGTAAACAACAATGCATAAATACCCCGTCTCCATCAGCCTTTCCAGCTACGGCGCCGACCTGGTTCGCCAGCAGGGCCAATTGAGTTTTGTCGCGCTGCTGAGCGCCGCTGGTGCCCAGCGCATTGAATGGCGCGAAGAATTGCTCACCACCGAGCAACCGGCCGAGCTGGCCCTGGCCGCTGCAGAACAAGGCCTGGAATCAGTATTTTCCTCGCCCTTGGAGCTGTGGGTCGCCGGCCGTGCCCAGCCCAATGCCGAGCTGGCCGCCACGCTGGACCGCGCCCAGGCCTTTGGCTCGGGCTGGCTGAAGGTCTCGCTCGGTTACTTCACCGACACAAACGACCTGGAAAGCCTGCACGCCCTGCTCAACCGCCACCCGGTCAAGCTGCTGGTGGAAAACGACCAGACCCTGCACGGTGGGCGCATTGAACCGATGCAACGGTTTTTCACTGAAGTCGAACGTCTCGGCCTGCCGGTGAAAATGACCTTCGACATCGGCAACTGGCAGTGGCAAGACCAATCCGCGCTCACCGCCGCGCGGTTGCTGGGTCGGCATGTGGATTACCTGCACTGCAAGGCCGTGGCCCGCCGCGCCGATGGCAGGCTCGTCGCCTTGCCGCCGGGCGCCACCGACGTGCATCTGTGGGAACAACTGCTCAAACACATGACTCAAGGTATTACCCGCGCGGTGGAATTTCCGTTGCAGGGCGATGACCTGATCGAGGTTACCGCACAACAGGTCGCGACCCTGGCCCGCCTTGGCCAACCCCATGTGGAGAACGCCCATGTCTGAGATCGATATCCTCTCGTTTGGCGAAACCATGGCGATGTTTGTCGCCGAACAGACCGGCGACCTGGCCCAGGTCGGGCAGTTTCACAAACGCATTGCCGGCGCCGACAGCAACGTCGCCATCGGCCTGTCGCGCCTGGGGTTCAACGTGGCCTGGCTGAGCCGCGTGGGCAACGATTCCCTCGGACGTTTTGTGGTCGATACCCTGACCAAAGAGGGGCTCGATTGCCGCCATGTGGCCGTCGACCCGCTGCACCCTACCGGCTTTCAACTCAAATCCCGGGAAGAGGCCGGCGCAGATCCTCAAGTGGAGTACTTTCGCAGAGGCTCGGCGGCCAGCCACTTGTCCATCGAGGCCATCCACCCAACGCTGCTGCAAGCCCGCCATCTACACGCCACCGGCATTCCACCAGCACTGTCCGATGCCACTCGCGCACTGTCGTTCGAGCTGATGGCGCAAATGCGCAAGGCCGGGCGCAGTGTGTCGTTCGACCCGAACCTGCGCCCGTCCCTGTGGGCCAGCCAGGCGCAGATGATCCGCGAGATCAATGCGCTTGCCGCTTTGGCCGACTGGGTCCTGCCGGGCCTGGGCGAAGGTCGCCTGCTCACTGGTTTCGACGACCCGCAAGACATCGCCGCGTTCTATCTCGACCAGGGCGCCGAAGCCGTGGCGATCAAACTCGGCTCGGAGGGCGCCTATTACCGCACTCATATGGACCAGGGTTTTGTCGCCGCCGTACCGGTAGCCAAGGTGGTGGATACCGTGGGTGCCGGCGATGGCTTTGCCGTGGGCATGATCAGCGCCCTGCTGGAAAACTCAAGCTTCCCCGAGGCGGTCCAGCGCGCTAACTGGATCGGCAGCCGTGCCGTGCAGAGCCGCGGCGATATGGAAGGTTTGCCCAGCCGCGCAGAATTACCCACCCGATCCGTTGCGTAACCCATTACCTGTTGCCACAACTACAACAAGCTCAGGAGCAACCCCATGGAAACCGTGAAACTCGCCACCCGCCGTTGGTGGTACATCATGCCTATCGTGTTTATCACCTACAGCCTGGCCTATCTGGACCGCGCCAACTACGGCTTCGCCGCCGCCTCCGGGATGGCCGAGGACCTGATGATCACGCCGGGCATGTCCTCGCTGCTTGGCGCGCTGTTTTTCCTCGGCTACTTTTTCTTTCAGGTGCCGGGGGCGATCTATGCGCAAAAGCGCAGCGTCAAGAAACTGATCTTCGTCAGCCTGATTCTGTGGGGCGGCTTGGCGACGCTGACCGGCGTGGTGTCCAACGCCTACATGCTGATCGTCATCCGCTTCATGCTCGGGGTGGTCGAGGCGGCCGTGATGCCGGCCATGCTGGTGTACCTGTGCCACTGGTTCACCCGTGCCGAACGCTCGCGGGCCAACACTTTCCTGATCCTTGGCAACCCGGTGACCATGCTGTGGATGTCGGTGGTGTCGGGCTACCTGGTGCAGCATTTCAGCTGGCGCTGGATGTTCATCATCGAGGGCCTGCCGGCGGTGTTGTGGGCGTTTATCTGGTGGAAGCTGGCCGATGAGCGTCCCAAGGATGCCAAGTGGCTGAGCGACGCCGAAAAGCACAGCCTGGAAACCGCCCTCGCCGCCGAGCAGGTGGGGATCAAGGCCGTGAAGAACTACGCCGAGGCGTTCCGTTCGCCCAAGGTGATCATTCTCGCCCTGCAGTTTTTTTGCTGGAGCATTGGCGTGTATGGCTTCGTGTTGTGGCTGCCATCGATCCTCAAGGCCGGTTTGCAGATGGACATGGTCGAAGCCGGCTGGCTCTCGGCCCTGCCCTACCTGGCGGCGGTGATTGGAATGCTCGTGGTGTCCTGGGGTTCGGACAAGCTGCAGAAACGTAAGCGTTTTGTCTGGCCGCCGCTATTGATTGCGTCGATTGCTTTCTACGCGTCCTACGTGCTGGGCGCCGAACACTTCTGGTGGTCCTACACCCTGCTGGTGATCGCCGGGGCCTGCATGTATGCACCCTACGGCCCGTTTTTCGCCATCGTCCCGGAAATCCTGCCGGCCAACGTCGCCGGTGGCGCCATGGCACTGATCAACAGCATGGGCGCCTTGGGCTCGTTCGGTGGCTCGTATCTGGTGGGTTACCTCAACAGCAGCACCGGCTCGCCCGGCGCTTCGTACCTGCTGATGAGCGGCGCGCTGCTGCTTTCGGTGGTGCTGACGATTTTCCTCAAGCCCGGCGCCAGTGATCGCGCGCCGGCGCCAACCTTGGAGTTGAAGGTAAAGACCTCATGAAAAAGTCCGTTGTGTTGTACAAGAAACTGTCCGCGCCGCTGATGGCCCGCCTGCATGAGCAGGCCGAGGTCACGCTGATTGATGCACTGGATGAGACCGGCCTGGCCAAACTGCGCGATGCACTGCCCACTGCCCACGGCCTGTTGGGTGCAAGCCTGCGCCTGGACGCCCGATTGCTCGACCTGGCACCCAAGCTGGAAGCAATAGCCAGCGTCTCGGTGGGCGTCGACAACTACGATATCGATTACCTGACCCAACGCGGCATCCTGCTCAGCAACACCCCGGATGTGCTCACCGAAACCACCGCCGACACCGGCTTTGCGCTGATCCTGGCGACCGCCCGGCGCGTGGTGGAACTGGCCGACATGGTACGCGCCGGGCAATGGAACAAAAACATCGGCCCGGCGCATTTTGGCAGTGATGTACATGGCAAGACCCTCGGCATCATCGGCATGGGCCGCATCGGCGAAGCCCTGGCCCAGCGCGGGCATTTTGGCTTCGGCATGCCGGTGATCTACCACAGCCATTCGCCCAAGCCGGCGGTTGAAGCGCGCTTTGGCGCGCAGTACCGAAGCCTCAAGGACTTGCTCAAAGAGGCTGATTTTGTCTGCCTGACCCTGCCGTTGACCGCTGAGACCGAGAAGTTGATTGGCGCCGAGGAATTCGCGCTGATGGGGCCGGAGACGATTTTTATCAATATCTCCCGAGGCAAGGTGGTGGACGAGGCGGCGCTCGTGCAGGCGTTGCAGCAACGCACTATCCGCGCGGCGGGGTTGGATGTGTTTGAGAAGGAGCCGCTGGATCACGCGTCGCCGTTGTTGCGGTTGAACAATGTGGTGGCTACGCCGCATATCGGCTCGGCCACCCATGAGACGCGGGAGGCGATGGCCAAGTGTGCGGTGGATAATCTGTTGGCGGCACTGGCTGGCGAAAAGCCGGTAAACCTGGTGAATCCAGGGGCATGGCGGCACTGACACAACACAAGAGCAAAGGTGGAAGCTGGCTTGCCTGCGATAGCCATAGGTATCTACACAACTCTGAAGCGATCGACGGTAACCACGATGCTAAGCGAGCCGCTCTTGATCTTGATCTGGCTTTTGATCTGAAGCGCCCCGTCAAACCACGCTGGCCGAACGCAGGCTTGAAGTCGTGGGCAACCCGGCAGGACGCCGGGTTAGCCGCCCCGCGCCATGGATGGCGCGTGGCGGCGGCCCACGACTTCAAGCCTGCGTTCGGGCACACCGAGCCTAGGCGAGGTGCCGAGTGGTGGGGCGAAGGCCTTTTGGTTACTTTTGGGCCTTTCCAAAAGTGACCCGCTGTAAGAGCGGAACCATAGGTGGCCGTTACCGCAGGAACGGATATGTACGCGGTCAGATCCAACATCCTGGTCGGCTGTAAGGCCGCCATCGCAGGCAAGCCAGCTCCCACATTTGGATTGCGGCGCGTCAGTTAGATCAGCGTCGGCTGTCAGTCCGTCACGGGAGCAAGCGCCCTCGCCACAGGTCAGCACCGGCCCAAGTTGTGTAGATCCCTATGCTGCGATAGCGGTAAGCCAACCCATGATGTGCTGACTGTAAGATTGCTATCGCAGGCAAGCCAGCTCCCACAGGGTTTTGTGGCGGCTGTTAGACGACGAACCTGGCCACCATCCCATTCAAATCCACCGCCAACCTCGACAGCTCATGGCTGGCCGCGCTGGTCTGGTTGGCGCCCGCCGCCGACTGGGTGGCCAAGTCACGGATGTTGACCAGGTTGCGGTCCACCTCGCGGGAGACCTGGGCCTGTTCTTCCGACGCGCTGGCAATCACCAGGTTGCGTTCGTTGATCAGGCTGATAGACGCCGTGATCTGCTCCAGTGAGGCGCCGGCTGCGCGTGCCATTTCCAGGGTGGTCTGGCTGCGCTGGTTGCTCTGTTGCATGGACTGCACCGCCTCACCGGTACCGTTCTGGATGCCGGCGACCATTTTCTCGATTTCCTGGGTCGACTGCGCGGTGCGATGGGCCAGGGCGCGCACTTCATCGGCGACCACCGCAAAGCCACGTCCGGCCTCGCCGGCACGGGCGGCTTCAATCGCCGCGTTGAGCGCCAGCAGGTTGGTTTGCTCGGCAATCGCACGGATCACATCCAGCACCTTGCCGATATCCCGGCCCTGAGCGGCCAGGCCTTCAATCATCGCGGAGGTATTCTGTACGTCCTGGGTCATGGTCTGGATCGCGCCGACGGTTTCCATCACCCGATCACGGCCTTCCCGCGCGGCCTGGTTGGACTGCCCGGACGCCTCGGAGGTGGAAACCGCGTTACGCGCCACCTCCTCCACTGCCGCCGTCATCTCATTGACGGCCGTGGCGGCCTGGTCAATTTCATTGTTCTGCTGTTGCAGGCCACGGGAGGCTTCCTCGGTGACCGCGCTCAACTCTTCCGCCGCCGAAGCGAGCTGCGTGGCCGAACCGGCGATGTGCTGGATGGTCTGGCGCAGGCTGGCTTGCATGGTCGACAGCGCACTGAGCAACCGTGCCGGTTCGTCCTTGCCATCGTCCTCGATGGTTTTGCTCAGGTTGCCGGCGGCAATGGTTTCAGCCACTTCCACAGCCTTGCGCAACGGGGTCACGATACTGCGGGTCAGCAACCAGGCCAGCAGCACGGTGAGCAATGCCGCCACCACGGAGACTGCCACCACACCGGTGATCGCGCCTTCGTAGCTTTGCCCGGCATCCTCGTCGGCCTGCTTGGCGTCGGCCGCATTGATGGCAATCAGCTTGTTCAGTTGCTCGCCCATCTGGTCAGTGCCGTCCTTGATACGGCTGTTGATCAGGGCGCGCATCTCATCGACCTTGCCCTGTTTGGACAATGCCACCATCTCGGCCTGGGCCTTGAGGTAATTGTCCAGGGTCACGCCAAAGGTCTTGTACAGCGCTGCCTCCTCCGGGCCGGCAGGCAGCGTGGCGTATTTGGCCTGGGCGGTCTTGACCTTGTCAGCCAACACACCGATGCGGGTCTCGGCTTCCTGCAAGGCGGCAGGCTCGCGGTTGACCAGCACACGAAACGACAGAATGCGCATGCGCAGCACGTTTTCGGTGATGGTGCCCAGGTGGGTCATGCTGGGCAGTTGGTTGGCGCTCATGTCCTGGGAGGATTGGCGCATTTGCGTCATGCGGTTGACCGCAAACACGCCCAGCAGCACCACCAGAACCGCAATGAAGGCAAAACCGATAAACGCGCGAGGGGCAATATTCAGGTGACGGAGGGACATAGGGCTGCTCTCAGAAGTAGTGTTTGCGAGCGTCCTTGCCGCGAAACGATCCGTCAGCGTCAACGCGCTGCCCAGACCTTGGTCACCACTGTTGTCGTTGTAGTGTGGGCCTATGCTTGATATCGGCTGGGCCACGGCTTTAGCGCAGGTTTTTTATAAATATTTTTTTACACTTCAGGCGCCTGGCACTTTCTGGCATCCTGCGCCTCCATTTTCTGACCCGAGCCATCATTTTGTCTGACGCTCAAGCCCCCCGCCCGCGCTATAAATCCGACCTCATGTACGGCCTCGAAGACCGCCCGCACTTCACCGCCGCGATTTTTGCCGCGTTGCAGCATGTGTTGGCGAGTTTTGTCGGAATCATCACGCCCACCCTGATCGTCGGCGGCGTACTCGGGCTGGAAAGCGAAGTGCCGTACCTGGTGAGCATGGCGCTGTTTGTCTCGGGGCTCGGCACCTTTGTGCAGGCGCGCACCTTCGGGCCGGTGGGTTCGGGGCTGTTGTGCCTGCAAGGCACCAGTTTTTCTTTTATCAGTGTGATTTTGAGCGCCGGGTTTATGGTCAAGGCCCGGGGCGGCGGCACCGATGAGATCCTCTCGACGATCTTTGGCATCTGCTTTTTCGCGGCGTTTATCGAAGTGGTGCTCAGCCAATTCATCGGCAAACTGCGCAAACTGATCACCCCGGTGGTCACCGGCACCATCATTACCTTGATGGGCTTGTCGCTGATCAAGGTGGCGGTCACCGACATGGCCGGCGGCTATGGTGCCAGCGACCTCGGCGCCGCAGGCAACATGGGCCTGGCGGCGTTGGTGCTGCTGACCATCGTGGTACTCAACCGCTTCAACAACCCGTTCCTGCGCCTGGGTTCGATCGTGATCGGTTTGACCCTGGGCTTTGTAGTAGCGTGGCTGCTGGGCCGCGTCGACATGGCCGCCCTGCCCCAAGTACCGCTGATCAGCGTGCCCGTGCCGTTCAAATATGGTTTCTCGTTCGACTGGGTGGCGTTTATCCCGGTGGCGGTGATCTTCCTGATTTCGCCCCTGGAAGCCGCCGGTGACCTGACCGCCAACTCGATGATTTCCCAGCAACCGGTCAAGGGCCCGCTGTACATCAAGCGCATCAAGTCCGGCCTGCTGGCCGACGGCCTCAACTCGGCGATGGCCGCCACCTTCAACAGCCTGCCGATGGTGACCTTTGCCCAGAACAACGGCGTGATCCAATTGACCGGCGTGGCCAGCCGCTACGTGGCGTACTTCATTGCTGGCCTGCTGGTGCTGCTGGGGCTGTTTCCGATGATCGGCGCGGTACTGCAACTGATGCCCAAGCCCGTATTGGGTGGCGCGACTCTGATCATGTTCGGCACCGTGGCCGTGGCCGGCATCAAGATCCTCGCTGAAGCGGGCCTGCATCGACGTAATGTGCTGATCGTGGCGATTTCCCTAGGCATGGGCCTGGGCGTCGCCGCCGTGCCGGAAGTGCTGCGCGAGCTGCCCAAGGCGCTGCACAACATCTTCGAATCGCCGATCACCGTGGGCGCATTCTGTGCAATCCTGCTGAACATTTTCCTGCCCGAAGAGTTCATAGAGCTGGAAGAAGATGAATTCGAGCCGGAGTCCTCTACCCTCAAGGTCATGCAGGACCCGGACGTTACCCAAAAGTAGGAGCATTTCTTTATGCGCAAGCTCATGGTTGTATCGCTGTTGCTGCTGACCTTGAGCGCCTGCGCACTGTTCCCCAACCGCGACCCGGTGAACATCAATGTGGTGGGCATCGAGCCGCTGCAAAGCCAGGAACTGGAAGTGCGCTTTGCGGTGAAGCTGCGGGTGCAAAACCCCAATGAAGCGGCAATCGACTACAACGGCGTGGCGCTGGATCTGGAGGTCAATGGCCGGCCACTCGCTTCTGGCGTCAGCGATCAGGCTGGGAGCATCCCACGCTTTTCTGAAACCGTACTGATGGTGCCGGTCAGCGTTTCGGCGTTTTCGGTGTTGCGCCAGACCCTGGGCCTTAGCCAGACCCAAAGCCTGAACAACCTGCCCTACGTGCTGCGCGGCAAATTGGCGGGTGGCCTGTTTGGCACCATGCGTTTTGTGGAGCGTGGCACCCTGGACTTACCGAACACTGCCACCTGGTAAGTGGCTGAAAACCACATGTGGGAGCTGACTTGCCTGCTCCCACAGGTTGATTGCGTTCAGTCAGTGATATAGCGAACGCCTGGCTTGGCGCGCTCGTCGACCACCAATTCAAAAATATCCGGCCGGGCGTAATGCCCCACTACGTCGTAGTCGTAGCGGGCCCGCACCAACTGATCAGTATCGATCTGCGCCGTCAACAAACCCGCTTCGCCCACCAACGGCCCCGCCAGAATATCGCCCATGGGTCCAACGATCACGCTGCCGCCGGCAATCAACGGACGGTCCACCGGCCAGTTGGCAACCTCCACACCCAAGGCTTCAGGCGATGCCTGCACCTGGCAGGCGCTGACCACAAAGCAACGCCCTTCATGGGCAATATGGCGCATGCTCACCTGCCACATGTCGCGCTCGTCCACGGTGGGTGCACACCACACCTGGACGCCCTTGGCGTACATCGCGGTGCGCAGCAACGGCATCATGTTTTCCCAGCACACCGCGCCGCCGATACGCCCAACCGCGGTGTCAATCACCGGCAGGGTCGAGCCGTCGCCCTTGCCCCAGATCAGCCGCTCGGTGCCGGTCGGCATCAGCTTGCGATGCTTGGCCACCAGGCCGCCCGAGGGTTCGAAATACAACACGCTGCAATACAGCGTACTGCCACTGCGTTCAATCACGCCCAGCACCAGGCTGGCACCGGTACGCGCCGACATCCCGGCCAGCGCCTCGGTTTCTGGCCCCGGCACGTCAATGGCATTGGCAAAATACCGTGCAAAGGCTTCCCGGCCCTCGGGCAGGCGATAACCCAATTGCGTGCCAAAGCTTTCGCCCTTGGGATAGCCGCCCAGCAACGCCTCGGGCATGACCACCAAGTGCGCGCCACTGCGCTGGATTTGATCCTCATAGGCCAGGATCTGCGCCTGGGTGTCAGCCTTGCCGCCAGGCAAGGCGCCGATTTGCAGGGCTGCGACAGTCGATACGGGCATCAGGCTTACTCCGATAGATAGGGGTTGCCCATTCTCTGGCCAGACTCGATCATGAATAAAGCCCACCTCAGTGCTAAATGATATGAGCCAAATGAATATCGCCCAGGTTGACCTCAACCTGCTCAAAACCTTCGAAGCCCTGCACGACGAGTCCAGTGCCAGCCGTGCGGCGCTGCGACTGGGTGTGACGCAGTCGGCGATCAGCGCGGGCCTGCGGCGCTTGCGTGAGCTGTACGGCGACCCTTTGTTCGTGCGCACCGGACGCGGCCTGGCGCCCACATTGCGAGCCAATCAGTTGAAACCGGTGATCAGTGAGGCATTGGATCGCTGCCGCCAGAGCCTGGCGATGATCAGCCCGCAAAACTCGCACTACGAGGGCCGCTCGGTGGTGCTGGGGCTGTCGGATGACTTCGAGATTGCTTATGGCCGAAGCCTGATGGAGGCCATCGCACTGCGCCTGCCCAAACTACGGGTGATCTTTCGCCAGACCTACAGCCAGATCGTCGCCGCCGCCCTGCTCGACCGCACGCTGGACCTGGCCATTACCGCCGGCGGTTTTACCGAGCGCAGGCTGAGCCGACAGGTGCTGGGGGAAGGTGACTATCGTTGCCTGGTAGACCCCCATAGCCTGGCGCCGGGCCAGGAGGCTATCGACCTGCAGGGGTTTGTCACACGGGAACATGTATTGGTGTCGTCAGGCGGGTTTATCGGCATTACCGATGAAGGTTTGGCCGCCCACGGGCTGCGCCGCCACGTGTGCGCGTCCACCAGCCACTTTGCCGCGCTGCCGTATCTGCTCCAAGGCAGCACCGCCGTGGCAACCATTCCCGGGCATGCAGCCCACGCCATTGCGCAAATGACCGGCCTGCGCGTGCTGCCCTGCCCGCTGGCGCTACCGCATTACCCGGTGGAGTTGGGCTGGCGCACCCAGGCTCAGTTGGACCCGCTGTTGCTCAAGGTACGCGAAGCGATTGTGGCGTGCTTTACTTCGCCGCCGCCATCAGCTTGTTGACTTCACTGCGCACCATGTTGGAAAACTCCGGCGGCGACATGCCGTCGAGTTCGGCACGCACCCATTCGGCCCACTTGCCCTTGCGCTTGGCGCGCTCACCGAACAAGCGCGCGGCTTCGCCCTTGGCCTTGCCCAGGTTGGTTTGCCACAGGTCGTAGAGGCGCGACTTTTCATCTTCCAGCTCGGCGCGTTCGGCGAGGGTCTTGTTGGCGAGATTGAAGCTCATGTTGAATTACCTGCTGCACAAATAGGTGACATCTTACACTGTAGGCTCAAAGTTCCCGATCCGGATTTTGCCTCGGATGAGCGCATGGGGAAAAAAACTGCAACTTTTGCCTCCCCCCGATACTCCATTGTTCACTGCCACATCCACCTGCAAGGAGTCACTCAATGGCCCGCAAAACCGCCGCCCAAGCTGTCGAAGATCAAATCAAGGACCAAGCGTTCAGCGAACTGAGCGCGTTGATCGAAGAGTCGGACAAACTGCTCAAAAGCAGCGCATCCCTGGTGGGCGAGGAAGGTGAAACCCTGCGCGAGCAGGTTGCCATCAAACTCAAGCAAGCCCTGGAATCGGTGTCCAATGTGCGTGAACGCAGCAAGCCGGTCGTGGATGCCACCGAGACTTACATCGGCGGGCACCCATGGCAGACCGTGGCCATTTCCGCAGGCTTTGGCCTGGTGGTCGGCCTGTTGCTGGGTCGCCGTAACTGATCCATTCAGGCTGCGCCCCCCGCGCAGCCTGTTTCACCCCGCCGCCAACGCCCTCAACTCGCGCAACGCCTGCGCGTCCAGTTCGATCCCGGTTTCCTGCGACTTCGCCCGCGTACGATGGCGTCGGTCCCCCGGCAATCGACGCAACCCCGCCGCATGCATCTGCCGCACCAGCTCCTGGCTGCGTTGGGCGAAGCTTTGCCCAGCGGTTTTACTCGGGTCGATCACGATCAGAAGCTGGCCTGTCCACGGCGTGCGCGCGCCTGGGTGGTCCGTCCAATCGAATTCAAAAGAGAAGTTGCCGCCCGTCAACGCTGCCGCCAGCAACTCCACCATCATCGACAGTGCCGAACCCTTGTGCCCGCCAAATGGCAACAGTGCGCCGCCTTCCAGAATGGCTTTAGGGTCCTGGGTCGGCTGCCCGAGGCTATCGACGCCCATGCCCGGTGGCAACCGCTCGCCTTTGCGCGCGGCGATTTGCACGTCGCCATGGGCGATGGCGCTGGTGGCCAGGTCAAACACAATCGGCGCACCGTCGGCCCGGGGCGCCGCAAACGCGATGGGGTTGGTGCCGAACAACGGACGATCCGCGCCGTGGGGCACCACGCAGGTCATGCTGTTGACCACGCTGAGTGCCACCAGCCCCTCCTCGGCAAACGGCTCGACGTCCGGCCACAGGGCAGCAAAGTGATGGGAGTTATGGATTGCCAGCAACGCGATGCCGGCGCTGCGTGCCTTCTCCACCAGCAACGGGCGCGCCGCCGCCAGGGCCGGCTGGGCAAAACCATTGCCCGCATCGACGCGCACAAAGCCTGAGGCCACATCGGTCACGCTGGGGACGGCGGTGCCGTTGACCCATCCACTGGCCAGCGTCGAAAGGTAACCGGGGATGCGAAAAATACCGTGACTGTGGGCACCGTCACGCTCGGCACTTGCGCAGTTGTGCGCAAGAATCGCAGCAACCTGCGCCGATGTGCCGTGCCGAACGAACACCTGATGAAGTAACTCCTCCAGTTCAGCGAAGCGGATCGAGGCACAAGCGGTGGCAACTGTCGGGGACTGCGCAGACATTTGAAGCTCCGTTTTTATGATTGGAAGGGGCAACGAATGGGACATCCAGACCCTCGATTAAACACCACGCACGCTCTGCGTTGTCAACGTGCGCAGCGCTGAATATTTACCGCCTTGCACCACGGACGCCTGCCTACCCTGTGCTTTTCCTGGCACGCCGGAGACAGGCTGTGGTTCGCTTAACGCCCCCGTATTTCTTCCCTGAGTTTCTCAAACCCCAAGGCAAAGCCTCGCCCACCGCTCGTGAACGTACGCTGGGGCTCACCGCCAAAGACCTTGATTGGCTGTACAACCTTTACCTGGCTACCGACGAGTCTCGGCAGGACACAAGCCGGCATGATCACCCCATGCGTGTTGAAAAGGTCCTGATCAACATTTCCGGCAAGCCCCCCATTCCCCTTGCCGGCGCGTTCGCGATCAGCCCGACACCCGACGCCGCCAAGGCATTGCTCTACACCCCGGATAACGGCATACAGGTCTATGACAGCCACGCTGCCCTGCTGAGCGAATTGATCGAGCAATTGGAAGACCCACTGCAGAGCGCCCCTTTGCTGAGCTACCTGTCGATGGACCAACGCAATGCGCTGGGCGCTGACACGCCCATGGTGTTGACCACTCAGCTCATCGAAGATGAAGTCATGCCGGAGCAGGCACGCATGCTCCAGGCCTGCCAGCTGGATAACGTCAAGGCCATGCTCGACCACCTGCAAAAAACCCCGACCTTGCCTGACATGCTCGACACGCTGCTGAGCGTCATGGCCCGCCCCCATTTCAAACACCTGGATCAACGGGACACACGGGTCAATGTCTTAACCCGCGAAGCTGAGCAAGCAACGCCACGCTGGGTCAACTCGCAGACCTTGAGCGAAGCGCTGCTGCAATTTTATGTGCGTCACAGGTGGCCCAAAGGGCAGATACGCGAATACTCGAACCCAAAACATGACACCACTGGTTTCACTGCCTCCGAACGGGAAGAAGATCACCGGCGTTGGGAGGCCTTGATCGAACAAAGCTCCAGTACTCTCTCGAAGCTGTTGGAAAGCCTGTTGCAGACCTACTGGAATGAAGATATCGACAGCGGCACCTCGCGCGTGGATTTTTTTGCTCAAGGCGTGGCGCAGAAGTTTCGCCTCGATGTGTTGCTCAAGCGCCAGGGCGAGATTATTACCGCCGAGGAAAGCCACGCACTTCAGGCCCTGTTCCTCAGCGACCAAAGCGCCCGCAGCGCCCATGCCGAAAACCTCAGCGTGGAAAAGGTGCGCCTTTATGCCCCTCATCAACATTACGTTGAACCAGCGAGCACCTTGATGATCACCGAGCACCACGCGTACCTCTACACCCAATCGCGCGGGTTACAGGTGCTGGAAAACCTCGACGACCTCAAAGACCGGTTACTGAGCATGCTCAAGGCCGAAGGCTACGAGGACGAATGGCTCAACTTCCTCTCATTGGATGAGCGCGACACGCTGCTCGGCCTGGACCCGATCACCATCGCGGCAAGGCCGATACCCGGCAATGTGTTCGTGACCTTGGTACAAGACATTGCGCGCAAGCAAACGGACAACCTTAACCACGCCCTGGAAATCTACCGGCGCAGCGATGGCCAAGTGGACCTCACAGCCCTGCTCGACAGTGCCCTGGACGTACGTGCCTTGCTGGACAATCAACTGGCCACACTAGAGACCAACGGGCGCTGGACGTTGCATCCGGTCACCCGTGGTAATGGCCGCCCTACGACCGTCAAGGCCGAGCGCGCCCGGCTGCAGCTTCAGAACCTGCGGGCGATTGAGCGTGCGCTGGCGATGGAGCGCGCGCACCACCCGACCTTACGTAGCATCGTCGCTGACACGCTCAACGCTGAACTGCAACTGCAGCAACAGTCAGTCAAAGCCGAAGAGGTGTTTATCAATACCTACGCCACGCGTGCCCAGGAGCGTGAAGAGCGTGCGCCAGTGCAGTCATTGAGCATGCTTGAGCACTTCATTGAACGTCTGGCCCAAGAGGCGCCTGCGGTGCCCTTCTCGTCCAGGACGAAGTTCTATACGCGGGGCGAAGGCAATGTCTTCGTGCAATTGCCAAGCATGACGCTCAAGACGTTCAACACCGTCATCGAGCGCGTCCTGCTGCTGTTTTCCAAGCACGCCATGCGCCAGCAACCCCATGAGTTTCTGGTCAAGACTCACGCCAAACACGCCCACTCGATGCTGGTGGGGTTACGCAGCGAAGCCGAGCTGAGGTCGCTGGATAAAACCCTGGCGCCCACAAGCCAGGCCATTCTCGACACGCTACTTCAGCCCGACAGTCTGTCGCGCTTGACACGCCATGGCCTTAACGGATTTTTGCCGGATGCCTATGGGTTGACGTTGGACTTGAACGCCGTCGATACGCCACAACCGCTGGCCAATACGTTCGTGATTACTGAGCGCGGCGGTATCGACCCGCAGCGCTCGGGCCAGGCGCTGCTCTGGACCCCGCGCCTGGGCTACGAAGTCTTTGCCTCGATCAACGCCCTGCGCGATGAAATCACCCAGCGCCTGGCGCACCCGATCAACAGCTTGAGCCTGCTGGAAAATCTGCCGTTCAGCTTGCGCGAGCCCCATCAGGCATTTCGCCAGGGCCCGCTGCAACGTATTGATCAGGACCTGTTGAATGACCGAGTAGACAGCTACAACGACGCGGTCATGGAAGGCGTGGATCACCTGCTATCCATGGGCCTGCGCGCCCGTGCCTTGCAGGATCGGTTGGACGCCGTCATCGAACAGCCTCCGCCCACCAACCTTGGCAGGGCAATCACACTGGCCGATGCCATGGTCAACCAGCAGGCACTGCCGGTGTGGCTGGGTATGGCGCCGGCCCAGGACCAAATCCACCAGGCTGAACTTCTGGAGCAGTACTGCAACAACGCCGACGAGGAACATGACTACCTGCATGACATCCAACCCCTGCGTGCTTATGCCTTCACCACGCTGATGACGCTGCTTGAGGCGCGCTTTCCCGGCCAGGCGCTCAACCCCGATCACATCCTGATCCCCACCGATGCAGTGCTCGATGTGAATGTCGACAACCTGACCGACTTTGCGTTGCGGCACTGGCCAAATCTGACGGTTCAACACATCCGCCCACGTTCACGCACGGCAAAGCCATTACCGCAAGCCCTGGACGCAAGTGCCGTAATACAAATGGTGCGACAGCTGGATCTCAAAAGCGCTTATCAGCAACAGGTGCGAAGCCACCTTGAGGCGCAAACCGATGATGCACGCCAACGCAGGCGTCTGTTTTGCCGTCAGTTGCCGTGGCAAGCGCTGCAACACGCCGACGAGCAACGGTTGCAGGAGCGGCTTTCCACCCGAGCCTTGAGCCTGGTCCAGCAGATTTTCGATATGCCGGACACCGTGGCCCGAGCTTCACTCAGCGGGACCACGGCGATGATTCGACCGCTGGAACTGATCGCCACCGAAGGCGCCAGTACCGCCAAGGTGCTGGGTGTGTACCTGATCGGCCCGCAGTTTCCTGGCGAGGGTCCATGGGTGCTCTACGCGCCGTACAGCGAACAGCATGTGTTCAAGGAATACGCGGATGAAACGGCCTTGCTGGATGAGATACAAAGGCCCGGCATCCTGCAGGACTGGGTGCTTATGCACCTGGAAGACCCGCACCAGGCCACTTACCGCCATTTGCTGAAAAACAACCAGCATAGCCCGTCCGATATCCGCCTGGCCGCTTCGGCAGTGACGGGCAATGTGCTGCATTACCTGTTCAGCGAGAACACATTGATGTTGCTCAAGGTACTGGGCAGCCAATTCGAAGAAGGCACCAAGACCTTGTGGGATCATGCGACCCGCTTGTTCGGCACGCAAATCCCGACGGCGGTGCAGTTCATGGCCGGCAAACTCGCCTACCCGCTGGTGGTATGGCGTAGCTACACCTTGTTCAAGCGCTCGGCCGAAGCCTTGCAGCTACACCAGTGGCAGGCTGCATTCAAGGATTTCGTCAGGGGCGTGGCGCAAATGGCCGCCCTGCGCAGTGCGCTGGACGGCACCGCCCTTGCCCCACCCACTGAAAAGGAGCGCTCGCTGGCCGAGCTGACAGATGAGTCACTGCCCGCAGCCACCACCCTCGCCACCTGGCATGTCACCTGCCCTTCGCGCACCCGGCTGCAACCGTTCGAGGCACAGGACGTGGCGTTGCAAGACCTGAAAAAGAGCACGCTCAGCCAGGTGTATGAAGACCAGAAAAACGCGAAATACTACGTGCCGCTGGCCGGCAAGGTGTATAGCGTCAAGAACGCCGCACAACATTGGCGCCTCGCCAACGACGAGCAGGTGGGGCCGTACATCGGCCGTAATGCGCAGGGCATATGGGTACTGAAGCTGGACGGCCAGGAGCCGCGCTTCGGCAGGGCCCAGTCGTACCTCAAGACGTGGCGCAATGAGGTACGGGACATCAACATTGAAGCGGTCGGTATCCGCGATATTGGCGCGTTGACCTATTGGAAAGCCCAGGCCATCACCGAAGCGTTGAACTTTGCGACTTATTACGCGCTGAACTGCCGCCGCAACGTTGCGCAATTTGCTGTACAACGCGACCCTGACAGCCGGGTTGGGCGGTTTTTAGGGGAAATGTTTGGTGTCGTCACACTGACCCCGGACCAGGTCTTGAGAGTCACAAAAATAATCGACGAGATCATCGATGAACTCACCGACCCCAGCTTGACCGGTCCGAACTCCATGCGTTTTGTCGCGGGCACCAGCCGACAGGACCCGGCGTCGGATTATGCATTCATAATTCCCGCTGACACAGAACGCAAGCTGTATCTTCTGAGCCGATTCTTCGACCCTAATCTGGACGTCTACCAGAACCGTCTGCTGGAGAATGTGGCGTTCAACATATCGACGCACGCCAGGGCCAGCACGCTGATTCACGAATTATCGCACTTGAAGCTCGACACCGTGGACATTGCCTACCTGGACAGCATGCGACCCTTCCCAGACTTGATCAATATCGAAAGGCCCGGCGCCGAAGTGCTTAAAACCACCCTGGAGGATCTGCGCAGCACCGCGTTATCGACGATGACGCCTGCAACGATGCTGTTCAAGACTCAAGACACCCTCACCGAACTGTGGGAAGACTTCAAACCAGGTTCTGCAATTGAAAAGAAAATTTTCAAGGCCACCGGTGCCAAGACCTTGCAGGACGCGAGGATCATTTTCATGTCAGTCCCTGATAAACGGATTGACACCATTCTGGCCAACGCCGACTCGGTGACGTACCTGATCACCCATCTTGGCCGCCAGGTGGAGCCGGGCGCCTGAACGGCCCCCGGCGAGTGCATCAGTCTTTCTGGTCACGCAGCACGTTACCGGAAGCGCCATCGATGCGCGCCTCATACACGATGCCATCGGACTTGCGACCTTTGACTTCCCAATAGCCATTGTCATCCGCTTCAGCGGCGTAGACCTCAATGTAGCCGGCCTTGGTTTTCGCCACCTCGATGGCTTTCTCAATGGTGATCCAGCCTGCACCCGGCTTGTCGGCCATGGCGGCGCCAGCGCTCAACAGCGCGGAAGTAGCACACAGGGCGATCAAGGTTTTCTTCAACATTTTCGTACTCCATAGTGGACGACAGGTTAATTCCTGAATTTTTAGGCGCACACAAACAAGAATAAGTTCCAATTGATGTGCAATCGCCATGATGCAGTTCTCGCCGTCCACCTTGGGAGGTTAGAATGTGGGAAATCAGGATGAGTTAATGAGCGAAAAGCCCCTTTCAGAAACCGAATATGACGCCATCACCGACGCCGCCGCGCATTGGTGCATGCGCCTGCATGCTGCAGATTGCACGGCGGGCGAACGTCAGGCTTTTACCCAGTGGCACGATGCCCATCCGCTGCACGCCTTCGAATATGCAGCCATGCTCGAGATCTGGGACGTGGCCGACCACCTGCCCCGCGACAAGCCTGAGGCGGTGGTGGTCCCAATCAAGAAGCCAGCCAGCCGCTTGCGCACCTACGCGGTGGCCGCAGCGGTGTGCCTGGCGGCATTGCCGCTTGCCGCCTTCACCGGCTGGGAAGCGGGCTGGTTGCCCAGCTCCTATGAACGGTTCGAAGCAGCCAATGGCTTGAAAAAAGTCACCCTGGGCGATGGCAGCCAAGTGGAGTTGAACCTGGGCACCGAGTTGGTCTACAGCCATTACAAGGACCAGCGCCGTGTCACCCTGAAAAAGGGCGAAGCGTTCTTCAACGTCACGCACGACAGCCACCACCCGTTTATCGTGCGGGCCGGCGAAGGCCAGGTGCGAGTGACCGGCACGCAATTCAATGTCTGGGAATATGAAAATCAGGTGCGGGTGATGTTACTGGAGGGCTCGGTGCAGATCTCCAGCGACGGCGAGCATGCCAGTGTGCCGCTTAGCCCAGGCATGCAAGCCAGTTTCCATCAGGGTGACGCGACCCCGCAGGTCGCCGCTATCAATCCCGATGACACCGCGCTGGCATGGCGCCAGGGCAAGCTGGTGCTCGACAACCTGACCCTCACGGACGCCTTGCCCCTGATCAACCGCTACCTGAAAAAGCCGGTGATGCTCGCAGACGCCAGTACCGGCGCGATTCGCGTCGGCGGTATCTACAACATCAATGAGGTCAACAACCTCGTGCCCTCCCTGCCCAAGGTGTTGCCGGTGTACCTGACCCAAAACCAGGACGGCAACCCCGTGCTCAACTCCATTCCGCGTAAAGCCCCCAAGGGCTGAGCCCGCTCGCACGAAGCGGGACGTTTGGGCCGCAGGTGTCCATTTTTGAAACACCTCCCTCACCTGCATCGCCCGCCGTATGCGGATTCATGGTTCTGTCACAGGCAGTGTTACATGGCTGAGACAGCGTGAGATGAGCATGGGCCTATCTCACGCCTTTGAGACTGTTTCAACCCTGAAACAGGGTTGCCATCACTTTGCCTCGACTTTCTCCCAACCCCTTGAATAACCACATCTAATAAAAAGCGGCACGCCTTCTGCTCTTTCCCTGACACCGCTGTTTAGGGTCAGCGTTAAGAATAAGGACTGCCGCCGTGAACACACTCACACACGCCTCGTCGATAAACGTACTGCTGATCAGTTGCGTGCTCAGTGCAGGTGTCAGCCTGACGAGCCAGGCGGGTGACGGTGTGATCGTGACCGGGCGTACGGTGCAGGGCCACATGTACGGGCGCACCTCGCTGCCCGACCCCTACCCCAACACCGCCAATGCCAACCCCAGCAAAGAGATCAACAACGCTTTGACCGGCGAACTCAGCGACAGGGATATCGGCGGCATCAGCAGTGGCTCCAGCCTCGCCCGCTCCCTACAGCCCAACGGCAGCCTGTCAGGCCTGGGCGCCACCCAAAACAGCATGTCGACACTCGGCGCTGGCGCAGCGGCAGGCCATGGTGCGGGCAGCGGCAGCAGCATGGGCGGGCAGATCAGCGACTCGATCCAGCGTGGCATGGCGCCGCTCAACAACCTCGGCAGCATGATGGGGGGCAAGTGATGAAGCGCGCCCTGTTGGTGCTTGCCCTGCTGGGCAGCGCCTCGGCCATGGCCGACAACACCGCCGTGATCAACCACAGCGGCCAGCAATACGACGGCGTGCTGTCGATCAACCAGGCCGCCGGCACGGGGCAACAAATGTCCAACAGCCGCGCCATCGCGCTCGGTGGCCAGGCCACCAACGTCGACATCCAGCGTGTCGACGGCAAGGTCGACCCGTCCCTGAACGCCAAGGCCGCGATCCAGGGCAACTCATTCAGCAGTGGCAACGGCGTACTGGGCATCAACCAGTCTGCCGGGGCTAATAACCAATCCATCAACGCTGTGCGGATCAGCCTCAACCCTGGCCCGCAGAGCATCGATGACAGCGTCCTGTTGCAACAGAACACGACGACGCTGGCAACCGACTCAGGGCTCACCCCCACCACTGGCAGCCGCCAGGTCGTGACCAGCGACCAGGCCTTCACCGGCAGCCGAGGAGTGACACAGGTGAACCAGAGTGCCGGGGTGGGGAACCGAGTGGCTAACACCCTGGGCATCACTATCAAGTAACCGCTTGGTAGACGTTCGTTAGACCGTACCAACACTTAACCAACTAATTAGAAGCAAGGAGAAACACCATGAAACCTCAAATGGCTCTGAAACCAATGGTTTTCGCTCTCGCCGCACTCATGGCTGCTGCTGCTCAAGCGGGTGGCTGGCATCCAACCCCACAACCCACCGGTACTGTGGCCGCTGTGGTCACTGACGTACAGAAAAGCGAACACAACAAATTCGACGACACCAACACCGAGAACAACGCATCAGCCGACAACTCGGTAAATAGCAACAGCGGTAATGTCGGGGTCAACGCACAATCAGGTTCCGGCAACCAGGCTGACAACGCCGGCGCCATTTCCAGTGCCAAAGGCGACTTCGCCACCGTGTTTGCCGTGATCGATGTCGACCAAGGCAGCTCGCATAACAACTTCGTCAACAAAGGCACGCAAAACAACGCCTCCCTGGACGGTTCCATCACCGGCAACTCCGGCAACGTGGGTTACAACGGCCAGGCCGGCCAGGGGAACCAGGGTAAAAACAACCTGGCCATCACCACCGCTGACGGCAAGAACATCGCAGCAGCGTCCAACACCGAGCAGAACTCGCTCAACAACAGCTACCTGAACACGGCCGCCAGCAGCCATGGTTATGGCAAGCCTCAGTACGTGTCCAACAACGCAAGCCTCGACAACTCGGTTAACCGCAACTCCGGCAACGTAGGTGTCAACCTGCAATCGGGTGCGGGCAACCAAGGCAGCAACAGCCTGTCGATCGGCCAAGGTTGCAGCGTCTGCGCCAGCGGCGTGCGCTTCTGATCCAACGGGGCCTTGGCGACAAGGCCCTTTTTTATTCCAGTGTCCAACAGGTCATTCGATCATGCGTATCGCGACCCTCACCCTCCTGATGTTACTCACCGGCACGACCTGGGCAGGCACCATGGCGATTTCCGCCATGCCCGGCGGTGCGGTGATTTTCAAGAAGGTCGAGAGCATTCGCGAGCGCCGGTTCGCCAACCTGGTGGAACAGAAAACCGACTTCAGCTGCGGTGCCGCAGCACTCGCCACCATCCTGCGCCAGGCCTATTGGCTGGACGTCGACGAAGCACACATCATCAAAGGCATGCTGGTCACCGCCGACCAGGACCTGGTGCGAACCCAGGGCTTTTCCATGCTGGACATGAAGCGCTACCTCGAGAGCATCGGCATGCGTGCCCGGGGCTACAAGATCGCGCCTGAGACCCTGCTGACCGTGAAAATCCCCGTGGTGGTGCTGCTGGAAATTCGCGGCTACAAGCACTTCGTGGTGTTGCAACGGGCCGACAAGGACTGGGTGTACATCGGCGACCCCGTATTGGGCCACAAGCGCTATTCCCGTGACGATTTCGTCAAAGGCTGGAATGGCATTGTCTTCGCCGTACTGGGTGAGGGTTACGACAAGGCCAACGTCTTGCTCGACCCGCCCCTGCCGCTGACCGCCAAGAGCCAGATGAATGAGTTCAGGCCTGTGGGCGATGCCGAGCTGATGGATTTCGGTTTTATCCAGAGCGACTTCTTCTAGAAGCGCAATAAGGGGCAGGACGCCCCAGGAGCAGCAGATGAACACTTCCCGTTGGCTGACGGTCTTGTGTCTGGCCGCCTCAATGCCTGCTTATGCGTCCTCGGGGTTCAAGCCCATCGAACTCAAGGACGCCGAAATGGCCGAGCTGCGCGGCCGTTATGTGATGCCGGGACGCATCATCAGCTTTGGCATTGTCATGAGCAGCACCTGGACCAATGCCGAAGGTAGCAACATCACCGGCACGGCCAACATGCAGATCGACAAGACCACCATTACCCCACAGTTCTACGTGCAAACCACCGGCTCGACCGGTACCGGCACGCGCCCCAACACGGGCACCGGCAATGTGGTCGGGGGTGCCGGCCTCGGCAGCGGCCAGGGCGTGACCCAAAGTGTACGCACCGCCGGCGATGGCAACGCCGCCTACAACAATGTGGGCATCAACGTCGAAAATGGGGTTAGCCCCGCCAATAACCTGCAGTCCGGCCAGGTGCTGGTGGCGGGCGGTACAGTGACCGGGGACAGCGCCGCGGGCCGTGTCAGCGTATCGGCCAACAGTGGCGGCGTGCAGATGGCCATCCAGGCCAATCACAACCAGGGCAACAGCCTGCAACAGATCGGCGCGGGGAACGTGCTGCAGGGCACGGTATTGACCGGCGATAGCAACCTTGTCAGAAACATCACCCAGATCAACGTGGTGATGAACAATAACGGGCTGAACAACGCCGCGTTGAACTGCAACCTGGATCAACTCAAAGGCCTACGCACGCTCGGTTATTGAACTACGCTGACCCTCGACACTTACGCATTAGAAAAGGACGGCTTATTTCATGCATCGATCGTTATCGCTACGTGCGGTGGTTTGTTTGAGTACGCTCTTGCCCGCATCCGTGCTGTATGCCGCGCCAGACGCTGACATCGAAACCCTGAAGAAGGAACTGCTGGAACTCAAGCAACGCTACGACGTGCAGCAAAAAGCCTTGGCCGTGCTGGAGCAACGTGTGCGCCAGGTCGAGGACCAACCGGCAACGCCCGCCCCCAGGCGCCTGGCCAAATCACCGGCCGACTTCAAGAACGGCGCTAACACTGTCGCGGCTAGCGGTACGGGCGCAGCCGCGGCATCCGGTGGCGCTGGCGGGGGTGGCAGCTCCTACGGCCAGGCCCTCAAGGACGACTCGGCCCCTGCGCAAAGTGTGAGCAACCTGTACAACGAGGCCAGCGGCTTTTTCGGCAATGGCAAGTTCAGCGTGGAAACGGGCATCACCTATGCCCGTTATGACGCGCGCCAGTTGACGCTCAATGGTTTCCTGGCGCTGGACTCGATTTTCCTGGGCAACATCAACCTGGACCGGATCAAGTCCGACAGCTGGACCCTGGACCTTACCGGGCGCTACAACGTCGACAACCGCTGGCAGTTCGACCTGAACGTGCCGGTGGTGTACCGCGAGTCCACCTACCAGTCGGGCGGCGCCGGCAACGACGCCACCGCCACCTCCGAAGGTTCCGTGACCCGTGACCCGACCATCGGCGATGTCAACTTTGGCGTGGCGTACAAGTTCCTCGACGAAACCTCGACCTTGCCCGATGCGGTGGTGTCGGTGCGCGTCAAGGCCCCGACGGGCAAAGAGCCCTTCGGCATCAAACTGGTCAAGCAACCTAACAACGATAACCTCTACGTGCCCGAAAGCCTGCCCACGGGTAACGGGGTCTGGTCGGTCACGCCGGGCATCTCCCTGGTCAAGACCTTCGACCCGGCCGTGCTGTTCGGTTCGTTGTCGTACACCCACAACTTTGAAGATTCTTTCGATGACATCAGCAGCGAAGTCAATCAGAAGGTAGGAGGCAAGGTACGCCTGGGCGACAG
This sequence comes from Pseudomonas sp. FSL W5-0203, assembly GCF_001896155.1. Lineage (NCBI taxonomy): Bacteria > Pseudomonadati > Pseudomonadota > Gammaproteobacteria > Pseudomonadales > Pseudomonadaceae > Pseudomonas > Pseudomonas sp. FSL W5-0203. The sequence goes on along the minus strand of NZ_MPOR01000021.1, from coordinate 543 downwards.
CTTCCAATTCGGGGTCGGCGTCGCCTTTGCCTTGAACGAGAAGATGAGCATGTCGTTCTCGGTTTCCGACCTGGTGCAGCGCAAGAGCAAGCTCAAGCCCGATGGCGGCGACTGGCAATCAGTGGTGTCCAGCGATGCCAACGCCGGCTATTTCAACGTGGGCATGACGATTGCCGCCTCGGATAACCTGACCATCGTGCCGAACCTGGCGATTGGGATGACCGATGATGCGCCGGACTTTACGTTCAGCCTGAAATTCCCGTATTACTTCTGATTGGTTTGCCTGCGGGCGGTGTGTCAGTTACTGCATCTGTGACTGCACTCCCGCTTTCGCAGGCAAGCCAGCTCCCACATGGGCCCTGTATTGCCCACAGAATCAGCGCCTGACACAAATCCCCTGTGGGAGCGGGCTTGCCCGCGATGGCGGTGTGTCAGTTGCTGCATCTGTGACTGCACTACCGCTTTCGCAGGCAAGCCAGCTCCCACATTGGCCATGCATTGCCCACAAAATCAGCGCCTGACACAAATCCCCTGTGGGAGCGG
>NZ_MPOR01000100.1:0-527 GCF_001896155.1 Pseudomonas sp. FSL W5-0203 | reverse complement strand
TTGCCGCCAGTGGTTTCGGTGATCTTGACGGTCTGAGTGCTCTTATCGATAAACACGTCATCGGTAGGGGCAGGCACGGTTACGGTGCCAACCGTGTCGCCAGCCTTGATGGTGATGCTTGAACCGTTGTCGAGTTTCAGCGTTACGTCGGTACCGGCTTTGTTGCTCAAGGTCGCGGTGTAGGTGATCTGGCCGCCTTCGTTAACGGCACTTGGCGCAGTCAGCGTAACCGTGGTTGTGTTATCGGTGCCTGGGGTATCCGTAACGGTGGTGTTCACCGCCGTAGTACCCGGCACCAGATTTTCAAAGTGCTCGCCGCCGGTTACGCCTTTGATAGCAGTAGTGACGGTCTGATCGCCCTTGTAAACATCATCAGGAGCAAGAACCGAAACGCTACCGCTCGATTGGTTTACGCCAATGGTGATGGTCTGGCCGTTATCCAAAGTCACGGTCAACGGGTTGGTGATGTTGGTCACCGGTGCGCCGTTCTTATCCACAAGGCTGGCGGTGTAAACGATGTTGCCGCC
>NZ_MPOR01000020.1:0-110535 GCF_001896155.1 Pseudomonas sp. FSL W5-0203 | reverse complement strand
GTGGCGCGCTCTTCAACGCTGAGTTCGGTATAAGACATAGGGGCAGCACCGTACCGGAAAGGTCAGGTGTTGCACTCAGTTTTTGCCGCCGCCGAGTGTTACGGTGACTCCAGCGTATACTGTACCAGGTGTCATTTTCCCGGTACGAATGTAATGAACACCAAAGAGTTTACTGATAGTTCCACCCTGAACCCCCATAGCCCCCAATTCACCTTTGACTGTAGAAGTCGAAGTTTGAGACCCATAGACCACAGGCGTCTCGCCATCAAGCACTTGCAGCGACACACCCGAGGCCGAGTTGACTGCTGAATTCAGCGTTAGGTTTGAAGTCGTATTGCCCGGAGCGTTCACATCCACCAACGAATAAAGAATTTTGTACGGCGCGTAGGAGGCGGCACACGTTACGCCAAGCGAGAAATTTACTCTTCCAGCCGTATCACCGACTAACGAGAGCGACGATAAGTTAGTCTTTTTTAGACTCACCTCGGACGGCGCGCTTAGCGTGCAGGACGTATTATTCACGGAAAGACTAACTGAAGCCAAGCCTCCATCACTGTCCATAATTTGAGTTGAATGTTCAAACATTCGATTATGAAAAAAAGACCTACTAGCAGGCACTACTAGCTGACCAACTGGCAATCGAGCTAGAGAAACATAACGAAATCGATATTTGTAACCTTTTTTCAAAACCCCACCAACACCTAAACCAACACCCAATAAGTCAATGACCCCATTAGTAGAATAGATTACGGGAGTGTAATCCCCATCGAAAAAAGCATGCTCGTAAATCACACCAATATTGGGATCACTTGTAGGCTGCAGATCATAAGCCTTCCCATCAAAATTATACACACCAACTCTAGACTTATAAAAAATCATAGCCATATGAATATGGCTCATCGAGAGTAGTGTTGGTGCAACTTACATAATCAGCAATAGATCTTTCATGCCACACATCTGAAATCATCTGTGTCCCAGCCTGCCCCTTGGCTTGCTGCACCTTTAAAGTCACACTCGTTCCTGACGCCACATAAGGAGTACGACACACACTACTAGCCCAAACATGACCATTTACAAGAAAAAGAATGAACAGACACCCCCACTTCAAAAATACGATCACCTGTCAACCCCTCTCACAGACAGCATCAAAAGCCTCATACATTAGCTCTTTTTTTGCAGGCGGCACATCATAACTAAAACTACATTTCCCACCATTCCACACAACATCGAACACGCCTTTATCCTTGACTCCAAAAACCAGTAATCTTGATACATTATCAACCACGCCTAGCACACTTCCGTTTTCCCCATAAACTTGAGCACCAAACGGAATTTTTTCACCATTACTCAACTGCAATGAAAACTGCAACCTGCGCCCCGACTCAACCTCAAACCGACGCTTAACCACAGCGCCACGCGTCGGCACCACCCGCTGCGAACTTTCTGCGACTTCAATATCGCTACCAAAGGTATTGGTATCCAGGTTGATCCAGTTGTAACGATAGGGTTGCGCATAGGGGACCACCGCATAGCCTTTTTTATCGGTACGCACCGCAGTCCCACTTTCGACGCCGACGCCCTTGGTATCGGGTACTTCAACCAATGCGAAGGTCTCACCGACCGGTTGCCCCAACGTCAACCCGCCGCTATGCACCACTACCGATCCACTTGCCCCGACGTCAAAATGCTTGTTATCCCGACCCTGCCCATAGTTGCCACTGACTTTCGCGTTCGGCGTGTCCCAGTTCATACCGACGCTGCCGGAGGCACCGCTGGTTTTGCTTTTGCTGCCTTGTACCGAATAACTCAAGGTGTTCTGTTCGTCGATGTTGCCGGACAGGCCCGTTTGAATCGACGTCTCGCCCTGAGACGACGAAGTAGCGCTGGTATACAGGCGCTGCGCGCGACGATTGTCACCGAACGGAATGCTGAAGGATGCGGACACCTGGTTATCGATCCGTTGGCTGCCCCCCTGCCCCTCTGTACGGGACACGGCAAAGCTGTAGCTGGTGTCGGCATAGCTGCCGTTGTAGCCGAACTGCCAACGCCGCGTGCTGCCCTGGCCGTTCCAGTAACTGGTTTCGCCCAAACTCAGAAACAGCGACCCACGCCCTTCCAGGGACTGGTTGACGTTCATGTCAAACCGGCTTTTTTGTCGACCGTAATAAGGGGTGGCGAAGTAATCCTGCTCATCCACATGCTGGCTGAACGTGCGATAGGACTCGGTGGAATAGCGATAGCCGACCATGGTGAAGGTGGTATCGGTGCTGCTCAATGTTTTGGAATACAAAAAACGCGCACTTTGGCCCACGTTCTTGCGCCCGGATACATCCTTGGAGTTGCTGTTGGTGACGTCAAACGACACGCCACCCCACGGCGAGTTAACTCCCACGCCCAGGTTCAACGCGTTATAGCCTTGGGACGCGAGCAACCCGCCGTAGCCGGTGAAGTTGTCGGTCACGCCATACACCAGCGTGCCTTGGGTAAACTTCGGCGCAGCCTGCCCTTCAGTCTGGTATTGGCCAGCGGCCAGGCTGTAGCGAGTGCTACCTCGACGTGTCATCACCGGCAGGTAGGAGTAGGCCTGGGTGTATTGACGCTCGCGCCCATCGGCCTCGATGATCTTGACGCTCAAGTCACCGTTGGAACCACTGGGGTAGATGTCGCTGATCTCGAAGGCGCCCGCAGGCACGCTAGCCGAATAGATCACATAGTTGTTCTGGCTGATCTCCACCGTTGCGTTGGTTTCAGCGATACCGCGCACCACGGGTGCGAAACCGACTTCATCATCGGTCAGCATGCCGAGCTCCGACGTCAATTGCGCGCCGCGAAAACGCACACTGTCGAAGATATCGCCCTGGGTGTACAACTCGCCTCCGGCCAGTTTGCTCTTTAGGCTGACGATGTCACGCTCGGCATAGGTACGGTTGCTGTTGAATGTATCGCGCATACCGGTACCCCCGGAAATCGACGACTCGTTGCGAAAGCGCCAGGCTCCCAGATTGAAGCCGTTACGCAAACCTATGTAGCGGTAGTCGCTACTGTAACCACGGCTGATATTGCGACTGAAGTTAGTCTGGTAATTGGTGTACAGGGCGGTGATGCCGTTATCCCATAACGACGGATCGACATAACCACTGGACTGTCGCTTTATGTAAGCTTGAGGCATGCTGATCTGCAACGCCAGCGCGGTTACATCAAACTCGATATCGGCACCTGGTACCAGAGCCGGCAGATCGATCAGGGTATCGTCGGCACTGCCCGCAGTAATGACACCTTCTTGTTCCAGCCGTGCAGTGTTCACCCCAATCGCCTTGAGCAGGCCCAGGTGTATGATCGGTTTGACTTCCGATCCGTCCTGCACGGCGAACTTGATGGTTTCACGCAGTATCAAGACTTGATTGAGGTATATATCGACATTGTAAGTGCCAGGGGCGATAGTACTTCCTTGTTCAAAGTACTTCAGTTCGGCCGTGGCGCCATGCTTATTCAAGAAGGCATCATTGAATTCAACAGCATAAGCGGCCAAAGGCAAAGAGGCGCTCGCCAGCACTAAACCAGAGGCGCCAATACGACCAAACAGACGGGTACCAGAGTAACTCCTAAAACAAAGCGCCCACATAAAAATCTTGCCTCATTACTCGATCGTTTACTACACAGCTTATTTCAGAGACAGTATTACCTGCTTTCTTTAAAAGGCCGTTAGTTTGAAATATTGACGAGGTGCTTGACCGGAACGCCATAATCATTGATCGCATTAAACTCAATGACGGCTTGAGCATTGGCAGGTACTGCCCCCGCGCCTTCTACTAAAAACTTAGCGGTCGTACCAGGCGCCACCATTTCCGCTTTGGCTGGATGACGCCCCCCTTTATACTCAAGAAAAACAGAGCCAAAGGATGCGTAATAAACGGATTCATTGGAGACCAACAACCACTGCTTGCCGGCCTCACTCACTAACTTCCACTTCAACGACTTAACAGATTCTTCAGGCGTACCTGACAAACCTGTCGGCCGATAAAACAACTTGATCCGTTGGCGCACTGCAATTTGCAACGTGTTATCGGTTTCGGACTTTTGCGGAATCTCTTGCACGCTCAGCCAGAACACCGATTCTTTGTCTGGAGGCAAGCCTTTCCCTGCATAAAAGATGCGCAGACTTTGTTGCTTGTTGCCGCCCAGACGACTTAACGAAGGGGTCAATGCAAAAGGCACATCCTGCCCCGGATTTTTAAGGTCCGGCTCCAACCAGGACTGAATCATGATGTCCCTGTCGGCGTCATTCTTGACCATGATCGACGCCTCCTTGAGCTTCTGCGGATAGATAACCCGCGTACCGCCCAATGTAATTCCGGCGTGCGCAATACCACTGAAGAGCAATACGATCCCCACCAGCCAATACCTGGAGTACACGTTCTTCATTTAATTACCTGCGGTAAAGTAGAGAAGCATGAATATGCTTCTCTAAGGAGAGACTTATTGGTAAGTCAGGGTAAATGGCAACGTACCATTGGCCGGGCCCGGCACAATTGGGGTAACACCGTTAGCCACATAGGAGGCACGCATATTCAAATTGGCGGTATAAGTGAAGGCTGGGTCAGTACCGGCCTTGACCAACGGCGCATCAAAAGAGCCGTTACCTGCCAGATTGATCAGGTTGTTGCTGCTGTCGTAAATACCAATACCCACGCCCACTGCCGCACCGGTGGTTTTGAGCAAGTTATTATTCGACCCATCCACACCCGAACCAGAGCTTGGGTCGAACATTACTTTAACAGTGGTCAATCCAGCAGCGGTATTACCACAGTCCAGATTAATATTAATCGCCGCACCCGAAACAATCCCGGGATTTTTGGTGCTCAGGGAGTCGATACTGACCTTACCCATCGGCACTTCAATTATCTGTGCACCGGCGACACCACCAACACTAGTACCTGCACCGGAAGAGGCTTTGCAGGAAGCGGCAGTAATTTCACCGGTAAAGTTGATAGTGCCGTCTGCCGCCAAAGCGGAAGTTGTAATCAATGCGGTGATAGCCGCTGCCAGAATATGCCTTTTTTGGATAGCCACAATCAATTTCCTTTAGGTTGTTTAGGTTGCACAGGAGGTTAACGCTTGTAATCGACCCTATAAAAAGAGTCGACAAAGTTTACCCAATACACCCTCAGCAACAATCACAGGAATCCATACCTAGCTCTAGACGAATCCGTACAAGTCATCAGATAAATCCTACAAAGTTGACGAGTACTCAAATAACGTTTGATACAACGGCGAATACGGTCTGTAGACTGGCCCTTCTTACACGAGATATACGCACGTGACACGAGCCAGCGGCGCACGGCCAAGGGCAAGCAGTAACGTCGAAAGGAGCCCCGATGGGCAGTGAAACGAACCTGACATTGCAGGATGTAGCGTGGCATGACGCGGTCGGCAAGCTGATCGAGGCCCTGGACCACCAGGACTTCTGGCGATCGTTGACGCGTTTGCTGGGGCGCTACGTACCGGTGGATAACTGGGTGGTGCTGATATTCAGCACGGGCAGGCCACAGGTGCTCGCCGAGTCTGCCGCAGAGGGTAACGAGTCCGACTCACTCTTCCAAGATTACCTCAGGGCTCTGTACCTGCTAGACCCGTTCTACCTGGCCAACCGCGAGTTACCACAAAGCGGCCTGTTCCAGTTGGACGACGTCGCCCCAGAGTGCTTTGAGCAGACAGAGTATTACCAGCGCTACTTTCGATTGAATGTCGTCGCCGACGAGATTCATATCAATGTGCAACTGGATACCAGCCGCACTTTGAGCTTGTCGCTAGGCAGTAGTAGCCGCTTCAGCCAGCAGCAGATCGCGTTGCTGGGTCTGGTACAGCCATGGATCGCCGGCTTGATGCGCCAACGGTGCACGTTCGAACAGAGTTTGAAGGACACACCGGAGCAGGCACCTGACTGGCAGGAGCGCCTCCACGCAACCACGCGACAGATCAGCGCGTCATTGTCTGCCCGTGAAATGGAAGTGGGCCAACTGATGCTCAGCGGCTGCTCAAACAAAGAGATCGCCCGCAAGCTGGCGATCTCTGCCGAGACGGTTAAGGTTCACCGCAAGCATATGTACAACAAGCTGGGGATCAAATCCCAGTCCGAGCTGTTTCTGTTGTTCCTTCAAGCTCAGGAGTGAACCGAGGCCGTCCAACCCACCTTTGCCATCGCTGCCAGCAGTTGTTCCGGCCTGAGCGCCAGCGCTTGTCGACCGCGGCCCTGAAGGTCGTTGGCGGCCACCAGAGCGTTGAGGATTGCCTCTTCGACGGCGTCCGCTGCGGCCACAAACAATGCGGAGATGTAGTCGTTGTTGACCATCTGCAAGACCGTGGTCGGCGAGCCGGGTTGCCCGAGATTGGCAACCGGCAAGCCGGTATTGCCCACCGAAAACGCGATAAAGATGTCACCGCTGTCGTCCTCGGTGCCGCCACCGACCCGTGCCAAGCCGATACTCGCGCGCTGTGCCAGACGTGTGCATTGATGGGGCAGCAAGGGCGCATCGGTGGCGATGGTGATCACGATGGAACCCATGCCTGGCACGCCGACATTCACCGACCCGTCATAAGGTGAAGGCGTGTCCTGCAATACGCTGCCCACCGGGTAACCCGCCACGCGCAAGGCGCTGCGTACGCCGTAGTTGGCCTGCACCAATGCACCTACGGTCCAGCCGCCCTCCTCTGCAGTCAAGACGCGAGACGACGTACCAATCCCACCTTTGAACTCATGGCAGATCATGCCGTTGCCACCGCCCACACAACCTTCCTGCACGGGGCCGCTGCGTGCATCCGCCAGCGCTGCGTGTACATGCTTGGCTGTGACGTGCTGGTCCCAGATATCGCTCAAAATGCCGTCGTAGGTTTCCAGCACTACCGGCATGCACCAGTAAGTGTGCTGCTTACCCATTTCACGCTCGGCGGTCACCAGCGCATCACGCACAACGCCAACGCTATGGGTGTTGGTGTAGGCGATGGGTGTGGTCAGCAAACCGGCTTCGCGAATCCACTCCAGACCGGTGGCGTCACCGTTGCCGTTGAGTACGTGAACGCCGGCAAAACACGGCGCCAGATGAGCTGCGACCGCCCGCGGTTCGATGATGGTCACGCCGGTATGCATCGAGCCGTCGGTGCTTTCGGCATTGAGGGTGTGATGGCCGACGCGTACGCCGGGCACGTCGGTGATGGCGTTGAACATTCCGGGGGTGCCAGTGCCAATGGTGATGCCCAGGTCTCGTAAGCGCATGTTTTAACTCTCAATAGTCGAGTGAAGAACGTGCGTGAAGTTTAGGTTGGCGGCGGATGCGTGACGATAACCTCCTGTGGTTACCCTCGGGACGTTAGGCTATTCGTACGATTTATCGCAGAACTTATACGATCGCACCCGCCCCTTTGTGCGCAATCTCCTTGAACCGCCGAGCTTCATCTTATTTTTTCTTGCGCTCGGCCTTCTTAGCATAGGCGGATGAAATCAACGCCCGGCAAGCTCGGCCTCCACGCCTGTATCACAACCATCCTGTATGTAACGACGCTATGGCTGTTTACGGCGATTCAGGTCGTGCGCGCGGCCAGCTCGATCGATACCGTCACCAGCACTCAACGCCTGCAAGACCACCAACTGAAAAACTTACAAGCTCAGGCACTTGGAAAGCCGGATGCACTGACCGCAACGCCCCTGCCCTTCGCCAATGCGCTTAAGCTGCCGGAAGAATCACCCTGTTTCGTTATCCGCACTGTGGAGTGGAAAGGTGCAGATGATTTCGACTGGCTGGAGCGCGCGCCAGCGATCCTGGGGCACTGTGTGGGTGGCGAAGGGTTGACGGTTTATCGCCGTTGGTTAGCAGCACAACTGATGGCGCGCGGATACATCACTACCCAGGTGTTGATACCGGCTCAAGACCTGAGCAGCGGGCACTTGATCGTCCAACTTATCCCTGGGCGCATGGGCAAGATTGATCAGCAACCGGAATCGCTTGGCTGGCCAGGCATGGCCTTTCCCGCAGCCAAAGGCGAACTACTGAACGTACGTGACCTGGACCAGGCGTTGGAAAATGTGCGCCGTCTGCCAGGCCAGGCAGCGACGGCGCTGAATCTGATTCCGGGCGCCGACGTGGGTGAAAGCGATGTGATCATCCAGCAACCGCCGCAGGCACGTCGGGTGTTTGGCTTGCTGACCGTCGATAACAGCGGTATCGACGCCACGGGCCGTCACCAACTCGGTGGGATTGTGGCCATCGACTCGCCGGCCGGGCTTTACGACCAGCTGTTGCTGACCTACAGCACCGACACCGACCTCAATAACCACACCCGTGGGTCTTCGGCTAAAAGCCTGGCCTGGAACGTACCCGCAGGCTATGCCCTGCTGTCGTTCGGTGCCAGCGAGTGGACCAGCAAGCAAGCCATATTCAAAGACCCCGGCGAACGAAGCATTACATTCAGCTCCCGCACCCGACGTATAGATGCCGGGCTGGACTACGTGGTGAGTCGCTCCAATCACAGCAAAAGTGTGCTCAACGCTCGCCTGGTCAATCGTGAGGATCGCGCCTGGGTAGCCTCCACCGAACTGCAGCAATTGCACCGGCAGATCACCAGCTATGAACTTGGCCTGACCCACCGATCCAACCTGCGCTTTGGCAAGTCAACGGTGCAGGCTGGTGTGCGCGGCTCACTGCCCGGACTCAGCAAAACGCCCGGCGCGCTCTATGAGCAACAGGACTGGAACGGTCGCTATCACCTGTTCACTGCCAAGGCGGCGTTTGAGATTCCGTTTGACCTGGGCGCAATGCGTTTGGGCTATCGCAACGCGCTGGTCTACCAATATGCGCCGGTGCCAGTGCCGTCGACCGAATACATGCAGATCGGCGGCCGCTACAGCGTGCGCGGCTTTGACGGTAACACCACCCTCGCCGGCCCCACTGGCTGGACCCTGCGTAATGAGCTGTCCATCACCGCCTTCAGTGGCAGCCAGGCGTATGCGGCACTCGATGCCGGTGCGGTGTCGCCGGTGGGCGGCCAGCGGCGAGGTCGGCAGCCATTGATCGGCGCAGCTGTCGGCTTGCGCGGCAATGTCAGTCGCTTTGGTTACGACCTGGCCCTGGGCATGCCGATCAAGAGCACCGACGAGATGAACACCGCCACGCCCACCGTCGATTTCTCTCTGAGCAGCCGTTTCTAGGCGAACGCTTTTTCCCAGGGATGGGAATCCGAGTGCCACCCAGTGCACTCACCCGGCGCCCGCAGTCACTGCTGCGGGACGCCTCTTTAACCTTCAACCCTCGAGGTTTGTATGAACCCAATGATTCAACCCACTCGGCGCCCGTCCAAGCGCACGCTGCTGGCCCTCGCCCTAATGGGCAGCCTGCCGCTGCTGCAACATAATGCGCAAGCGCAACCCGCCCTGACGTTGGACCCGAGCGCTGCACGTAATGCAGCACTGTCGCAGATCAAAGACACCCCAGTGGTCAACATTGCCGCGCCGAATGCCGCAGGTGTTTCCCACAACCGCTTCACCGAGTTCAATGTCGGCCCTGCCGGGCTGATCCTCAACAACAGCACCGCAGGCGCCCAAACCACGCTGGGCGGCGCCATTGCCGGTAACAGCCTGCTCAACGGAACCTCGGCCGGCGTCATTCTCAATGAAGTCACCGGTAAAACCGCCTCAAGTCTCAATGGCTTGATTGAAGTCGCAGGGCCGAGCGCCCGCGTGATCATCGCCAACCCCAATGGCATCACCGCCAGCGGCGCTGGCTTTATCAACGCCAATCGCGTGTCGTTGGTAGCGGGCACGGCGGTATTGGACGCCAACGGCCAAGTGGCTCGATTGCAAACCGACCACGGCCAGATCCGCGTGGAAGGTGCTGGCCTTGACGCGTCCGGTGCCAACGAAGTCGACCTGGTCGCACGTACCCTGCAGATCAATGCGCAGTTGCAAGCCAAAAAGCTCAACGCCGTGGCCTTGAAAGGCGAAGTCGACGCGATGGACCCAACCACTGTGCTCAAGCACCTGGGTTCGGATGGCAAAGCCGACATCGCCATCGATGTGGCCCAGCTGGGGAGCATGCACGCCGACTCGATTCGCCTGGTCGGCAAGTCGACTGGCGTAGGCGTGAACGTTCAAGGCAACGTCAAAGCGCTGACCGGCGACTTGAAAGTCACGGCCGACGGCAAGGTACAAATCGCTTCCACAGGCGTGTTGGACGCCAAGCAGGCATTGTCGATCGCTGGCGATCTGAACAATCAGGGCGTTCTGCGTAATGGAGGCCCGTTGAGTCTGGTCGGCAATATCGACATCCAGGGCCCGATCCACTTCGGCGGTACGGCTGGGTCTGGTAGCAGCCTCAAGCCTGGCACCATTGTGACGGGTGGAGCCGCCGCAAGCGCTCAAAATAGTGTGGGTGTGGTGATCAATCGCCCGGTCACTTCGCGCCCTTCCTATGTCGTCGCGCCGCCAGTATGGAGCAGGCCGGTAGTGAGCTACCCAGCGTTCAACTGGAGCGCCTATCCGTCGTTCGCCTTTAACACTGCAACAAGCCTGAAACAACCGACCCGCATCCTCCCGCAACCACGCTACTGGTAAACCGCTCCAGCCGGGCGCGGTGGTCCACACCCGCCCGGTCACTTCTCAAGCGTTGCTGACGCTGCTCCCTGGACGATGACGAATGAAGCCTGGGGTTTCGGGCATGGTGCCAATCGCACCGGTCCGTATCATTTGCCAATGGGCAAAGCCCTCTAAACCGCATTCACATCCCGCTTGCAACCATTCACTCGGCAAAAGCCCTGAGCGCTGGGCTGGGAGACTCATGTCCGTCGATATCACTAAACACAGCTCAAAAGGCTTGTTGTTTTTTCTCGCGCTGTCACTGACTGCAGCGCTCATGAACAGCAGCGCACCCACGCCGCTGTACCCGTTTTACCAAGAACATCTGCAGATCAACGCTGTGGACCTGACGTTTATATTCGGCGCCTACGGTGCCGGTGTTTTGCTGGCTTTGATGACCCTGGCGCGCATCGCCGGCCATGTCAAAGACCAGCGTTTTTTGCTGCTCCCAGCCATTGCACTGGTGCTGATCGGCGCCTGGTTGTGCGCCGAATGCGATTCGTTGTGGGCCCTATGTGCGGCCCGCGCCATCTCGGGGCTTGGCGCAGGGATCATGACCACCGCGGTGAACGTGACGTTGGTGCGGTTCGGTCCGCTCGACAACGGCAAGCTGGCGGCGACGCTGGCCACCTTGGCAATGATCCTGGGGTTGGCCCTCGGCCCAGTGCTCAGCGGCGTGGCACTGCAACTGAACCTGTATCCGGCCAGCCTGCCTTTCTGGTCGATCATGGCCCTGGTCATTATCGCCGCCCTCGGCGTACTGACGCTCTGGCCGCGCCACGCCCTTCAGGCCCACATCGCCGCTCACACTGCACAAGCGTCCCTACGTGAAGGCCTGCGCGGTATTGGTCGGCCCTTCCACTTGTGCGCGTGGTCGGTGTTTTTCAGTTGGTCGTTCACGGCCTGCGTTTTCGTGATTGGCCCTGGCGCAGCCGAACAGCAACTGGGCTTGAGTAACCGTGGGATGTTTGGCTACAGCATGGCGGTGTACCTGTTGATCGCCGGGGCCAGCCAGCTGTATTGCAAACGCCTGGATGCAGCGCGTGCATTGCGTTCTGGGCTGCTCGCCCAGTGTGCGGCCTTCCTGCTCCTGCTGACGGCCTTCTCGGTCCATTCGCTGACACTTGCCGCGTTGGCCTTGGTAATCGGCGGCTACGCCTATGGCGCCATTTTTGTCGGCAGTGCGCGGCTGATCAATCAGCTGGCTCCCGCCAACTGCCACGCCAAGTTGGTGGCGTATTTCTATATGACCATCTACCTGTTCAACGCTGTGCCTATTCCGCTTGGGCTACTGGTGGATTCGATTGGGCTCTCCCCGAGCGTGCTCGCCGCCTTGGTCTTTTTTCTGGGGTTCGGTGCCGTGCTGGCGATTCTGGCTACACGGGTCCGACTCCCTCATGCGCATCAACAACCCGGTTGAGCGCTCGTCACCGTTGAACCCTCAGGGTTCTTAACTTTTTGCCTTACGTCAGTACCGGAATCATGCATAAAAAACTCAAAGTGTGCGTCACGATTGCCGCGGTGCTCGCCATTGGCGGCGCCGTCGGCCTGTATCGGCAGTCCAGCTCCGTCCGACCTGCCCAAACGTCGGCCGGAACAGCCGCGCCGGCGATCCAGGTGGCCGTCGCCACCGCTACGCAAGCCGATATGCCCAACACCTTGGCGGGTATCGGCGAGCTGGAAGCCACCCGCCAAGTCATGGTCACCGCCGAAAGCGGCGGCCTGGTACGTTCCATTGCATTCCAGCCCGGCAAGCGGGTGAAAGCCGGGCAAACCCTGGTGCAGCTCAACGATGCGCCGGAACAAGGCGAACTGGCCAGGCTTCAGGCCCAGGCCGCCAACGCCAAGGCCCAGTTACTGCGAACCCAGCGTTTGCTGCCTCAGCAGGCGGCGACGCAAGAGGAACTGGATCAAGTGCAGTCCGCCTACTCCCAGGCGCTGGCCGATATCGTGCGGATCAAGGCGCTGATCGATCAAAAACGCATCAAGGCGCCCTTCACCGGCGTGCTGGGTGTACGCAAGGTCAACCTGGGTCAGTTCGTGCAGGCCGGCGATGCCATGGTGTCGCTGACCGACGCACAGACGCTGTACGCCAACATCACCCTGCCCGAACGTGCCCTGGCACAGCTCAAAACGGGCCAGGAGATGAGCGTCAGCGTAGACGCGTACCCACAGCGCTTGTTCAAGGGCCACGTCAGTACCCTCGAACCGCGTATCGACCCGGGCACCCGCACGATGCTGGTCCAGGCCACGGTTCCGAATCCGGACAACCTGTTGTCACCCGGCATGTACGCCAATGGCGAAGTCCATCTGTCAGCCAAAAAAGATGTCATCAGCGTGCCCGAAACGGCTGTGAGCTACAGCGCCTACGGTGACTTTGTGTACGTGGTCGAGGGCGCCGATACGCAGCTGACCAACACGGTACGCCAGGTCTACGTGAAGACCGGCGAACGCTCCGAAGGCCGGGTCGTGCTGCTTGACGGCGTGAAGGCCGGTGATCGCGTGGTCACCTCCGGTCAGTTGCGCTTGAGCAGCGGCGCCCTGGTACGCATCGCGCTCAAGGACACCGTCGGGCTCGATCAGGCCGCAAGCCGCTGATACATCAAGGATCTGAAAAATGAAATTCACCGACTTGTTCGTGCGGCGCCCGGTGTTGGCGCTGGTGGTCAGCACCCTGATTTTATTGATGGGGCTGCTGGCCATAAACAACCTGCCGATTCGTCAGTACCCCCTGACGGAAAGCTCCACGCTGACGATCACCACCCAGTACCCCGGTGCTTCGCCGCAACTGATGCAGGGTTTCGTCACCCAGGCCATCGCTCAATCTGTCGCTACGGTGGAAGACGTCGATTACATGAGCTCGACGTCGACCCAGGGCAAAAGCGTGATCACCGTGCGCATGAAGCTCAACGCCGACTCCAACAAGGCCATGACCCAGGTGATGGCCAAGGTCAACGAGGTCAAATACCGCTTGCCGGAGCAGGCTTACGACCCGGTGATTGTGAAATCCTCCGGTGAAGCTACAGCCGTGGCCTATGTGGGTTTTTCCAGCCCGACCCTGTCCACTGCAGCCCTCTCGGACTACCTGCAGCGCGTGGTGCAACCGCAACTGTCTTCCATCGAAGGGGTCGGCAGCATTGACCTCAACGGCGGGCAGAAAATGGCCATGCGTATCTGGCTGGATGCCAATCGCATGGCCGCCCATGGCGTTTCCGGCAGCGATGTGGCCCAGGCCCTGTTGAATAACAACGTGCAGGCTGCGCCCGGCCAGGCCAAGGGTTTGTATGTGGTATCGGATATCCAGATCAACACCGACCTGGTGGATGTCGCCGAGTTTCGCCAATTGGTGGTCAAGTCCAGCGCTGCCGGGGTGGTGCACCTGAACGATATCGCCACGGTGGAACTGGGCGCGGCGTCGACCGACACCAGCGCCACCATGGATGGCGTGCAAGCGGTGTTTTTCGGTTTGAATGCCGCACCTAATGCCAACCCGCTGGTGATCGTTAAAAAGCTCAACGAACTGTTGCCGGGCATTCGCGCCAACCTGCCGCCGGACGTGAAAGTCGCTGTGCCGTTTGAGCTGGCACGTTTTATCAGCGCATCGATTGATGAGGTACTCGGTACGCTGGGCGAAGCCATCGCCATCGTAGTGCTGGTGATTTTCTTAAGCCTCGGCTCGGCGCGGGCAGTGATCATTCCGGTGGTCACCATTCCCCTGTCGATGTTGGGTGCAGCCGCGTTCATGTCGATGTTCGGGTTCAGCATCAACTTGCTGACCTTGCTGGCGATGGTATTGGCCATCGGCCTGGTGGTGGATGACGCGATCATTGTGGTGGAGAACGTGCACCGCCATATCGAAGAAGGCAAGTCACCGACGTACGCTGCGCTGCTGGGGGCGCGTGAAGTGGCAGCGCCGGTGATTGCGATGACCCTGACGCTGGCGGCGGTGTATGCCCCCATCGGCCTCATGGGCGGGCTGACCGGCTCGCTGTTCAAGGAGTTTGCCTTCACCCTGGCTGGCTCGGTGGTAGTCTCCGGCATCATCGCGCTGACGCTGTCGCCGGTCATGAGCTCACTGCTGCTTAACAGCCAGATGAACGAAGGCTGGATGGCGCGCAAGGCCGAGAGCTTCTTCCATCGCCTCGGCAGCGCTTACGGACGCGTGCTGGATCTGTCGCTGCATCACCGTTGGGTCACGTTCACCATTGCGATCGTCGTGCTGATCAGCGTGCCCTGGCTGTACAGCCGTGCCCAAACCGAACTTGCGCCCACCGAAGACCAGTCCACCGTGCTGACCGCAATCAAGTCACCACAGAACGCCAACATTGATTACGTCGAGAAGTTCGGCAAGCAATGGAACGACGTCATGGTGACCTTGCCCGAGCAGAGCAACCTGTGGCTGATCAACGGCAGCAACGGCGTATCCAATAGCATTGGCGGGGTCAACTTCGTCGACTGGGAACAACGCGAACGCAATGCCGACCAGATCCAGGGCGATATGCAGAACCGCGCCAACACCATCGAGGGCAGCAACGTCTTTGCCTTCCAGTTGCCTTCATTGCCAGGCTCGACCGGTGGCCTGCCGGTACAGATGGTGATCAAGAGCGCCGGTGACTACAGCGTGGTCTATGAGGCGATGGAAGCACTCAAGCACGCTGCACGTGAAAGCGGCTTGTTCATGGTGGTCGACAGTGACCTGGACTACAACAACTCGGTGATCAAGATCAAAGTCGACCGCACCAAAGCCAATAGCCTAGGCGTGACCATGAAGGATCTGGGCGACACCCTGGCGGTGCTGGTGGGCGAAAACTACGTCAACCGCTTTGCCATGGACGGTCGCTCCTATGATGTGATCCCGCAGAGCCTGCGTGGTGAACGGCTTACGCCAGAAGCACTGTCGCGCTTTTATGTGACCAGCGCCACGGGTGGGCAAGTACCGCTGTCCAACCTGGTCAGCGTCTCGACCGGGGTCGAGCCCAATCAATTGACCCAGTTCGACCAGCTCAATTCGGCGATCTTCCAGGCGATTCCTGCCCCAGGCGTGGCCATGGGCGACGCGGTGAAGTTCCTCGAGGCGCGAGCCAAACTGCTGCCGCCGGGTTTCACCTACGACTGGCTTTCGGATGCTCGCCAATACCATCAGGAAAGTGGCGCGTTGGTCATGGCGTTCCTGTTCGCAATCATCGTGATCTACCTGGTACTCGCTGCGCAGTATGAAAGCCTGCGTGACCCGTTGATCATTCTGATCAGCGTGCCGATGTCGATATGCGGTGCATTGATTCCACTGGCCCTGGGCATGGCGACCATCAATATCTACACGCAGATCGGCCTGGTGACCCTGATCGGCCTGATCAGCAAGCACGGCATCCTGATGGTGGAGTTTGCCAATGAGATGCAGGTCAAGCAGGGCCTGGACCGGCGTGAGGCGATTCTGCACTCGGCGAAGATGCGCTTGCGGCCGATCCTGATGACCACGGCGGCGATGGTGGCGGGCTTGATTCCCCTGCTGTTCGCCTCCGGTGCCGGTGCCCATAGCCGTTATGACCTGGGCCTGGTGATCGTGGTGGGCATGTTGGTGGGTACGCTGTTCACTTTGCTGGTTTTGCCGACCATGTATTCGTTCATTGCCGTCGACCATCGTACGGCGGCCACCACACCGCGCGCCCGTGCGCTGGCCGCTGCCGATGCAGCCGACGCCGCCACGGCTCAGTCGGTGTAAGGAGACACACATGCACCCCTTTAATACCTTCGTGATTCGTCCGCTCGCGCTGCTGGTCTGCTCGGCCTGGATGACGGGCTGTACCGTCGGCCCAGACTACCGGGCCAGTAACGAGCCCGCAGTAGAGCTGACTCAAAGCCCCGACACCGCGCTGTATAGCAGCACCCGCGTGCAACAGGATTGGTGGCGACAATTCCAGGACCCACAACTGGATGCGCTGATCGATCAAGCGCTGGCACGCAACCATGACCTGCGCATCGCCCAGGCCCGGCTGCTGGAGGCACGTGCGGTGCTGGATCAGCGTCAGTTGGACCAACTGCCAACGGTGACCGCCAGCGGGGCTTATTCCCGTAGCCTGTCCCAGGCCAACCCCGGTCCGAGCAGTGAGCGCAACCTGGCCAAGACCTATCAGGCAGGCCTGGATGCGCAGTGGGAGCTGGACCTGTTCGGCAGGCTGCAGCGCCTGTCGCAGGCCTCTTCGGCACGCGCCGAGGCCGTCGCGGCAGACCTGGCGCAAACCCGCATCGTAGTGACCGCCGACGTGGCGCGTCACTACTTCGAACTGCGCGGCGCACAACGGCAGTTAGCGGTGGCCCAGGCCAACCTGAGTAATCAGGAAAAAACCGTGGTGCTGGTCCAGGGCCGCGTGGATGCCGGGCGCGGCACCGCCGACGAGCTGGCCAGCGCCCTGGCCGAGCGCGCACGGGTGCAAGCCACACTGCCGAGTTTGGAAACCCGTCAAGCGCTCAGCCGTTATCGGCTCGCCGTACTCACGGGCTCGCGGCCCAATGAGCTGCAAGCGCTGACCGACCTGAAAGCACTGCCGGCATTGGTCACGCGCTTGCCGATTGGCCAGGTCAGCGACTTGCTGCGACAGCGTCCCGATGTCGCCAGCGCCGAACGCGATTTGGCGGCCTCGAATGCCGACATTGGTGCAGTGACGGCCGAGCTTTACCCACGGATCGACCTGGGCGGCTTTCTCGGCTTTGTGGCCTTGCGCGGTGGGGATTTGGGCAACAGCGGCAGCCGCGCGTTCAGCGTAATGCCCTCGGTCAGTTGGCCGGCGCTGCATTTGGCCAGTGTCAAGGCTAGGCAGCGAGAGGCGCAGGCGCGTGAGGTGGGTAGCCGAGCGCGCTATGAGCAAGTGGTGTTGAATGCGATTGAGGAAACCGAGGGTGCGCTGACGACCTATAGCCTGTCGCAGCAACGGGTTCGCAGCCTGGCTGAGGCTGCCGCGCAAAGTGAGCGTGCGGCTCGACTGGCACATGCGCGTTATGAAGCAGGTAGCGCGGCGTATCTGGTAGAGCTGGATGCTCAACGTACGCAACTGAATGCGCAGGATGCGCTGACGCAGGCGGAGACCGCGTCGTATCTCGATGTGGTGCAACTCTACAAAGCGTTGGGTGGGGGATGGCGTGCGCAGGAGCCGCTTGTATCCAAGTAACCCAGGCCGCCCCAAGCGGGGCGGCATATCAGCTTATAAGCCCGCAATAGCGCGTTCGACGCGCTGGATAAACGCTGCAACGTCTGCATGGGTGTGGTCAATCCCATCCCGTGCGACAGCGGCCTCCAATTCGCGACACTGTTGGATCAAGCTCTTAGCCTTGCCTACCGCCAACGCGCCGCGAATACGGTGCAGCAAACGCGTCGCCTCGTGAGCGCCTAGCCCAGCGCTCAACGTTTTGAGCTCACCCAAATCCTGGGCAATAGTCTCAAGGAAAAGCTCCAGCATGCGCTCTGGCACGTTTATCTCGTCTACATCGTTTACCTGTACAGCGCCCTCGGAAGCCTGGACCAGTGCAGGATCAAGCACACTGCGCAGACACAGATAAAGCCCCTGAATGTCCATCGGCTTGGATAACCAACTGTTCATGCCCACACGGATGCAATGCTCGCCCTCCTCGCGCAACGCATTAGCGGTGACGCCGATAATCGGCATATCCACGTCACGCTGGCGCAGTGTGTCAGCCAACTCATAGCCATCCATGAGCGGCATGTTCACGTCGGTCAGCAGCACGTCATAGACTTTCAGTTCCAACTGCTGCAACGCCTGCACCCCATTAGCCACTACATCCACCGTACAGCCGATACGCTCCAGTTGCTCCTTGATCAGCGCTTGATTGACCGGGTTGTCTTCGGCCACCAGCACATTCAGGCCCAGGTGCAGCTGCGTCACCGGTGTTTGCTGCAACGGTGTCTCCGGTTCACCACTGATCGCCATCACCACTGCACGGCAGATGGACCCGACACTGTTCTGGTTCACCATCAGGTCTTGGCCGATGAACTGCGGCGTGCTGCTGAAATCATGCTGGGCAAAGACGTTGGTCGCGCCTGAGCGTCCCACCTCCACCTGTTGCGGCATGACCGTCAAGATGGCATCAGGTTCTGCGCCAGCGTCATCGCCCATGACGGTAGTGTGTGCACCGTGCCATTCCAGCCAGTCGCACAGGTTATCGGTCAAGGTTGCATAGGGCGTACGAACATCGATGCACTTGCCTGATAACTGGGGCAATAAAGATCGGGGGGCCTCTAGCGTTTCAAGGCTCAACTCAAATATGAATGTACTGCCCTCACCCGGCGCACTGTCCACGGTCAACGCACCTCCCATCATCTGGCTGAGGTGGGCGCAGATAGGCAGCCCAAGCCCGGTGCCTGCGACGGTGTGATGTTTGCTGTCGGCCTGGTAAAAACGCTCGAACAGTTGCGCCTGCACCGCTTCGCACATCCCTGGGCCGCTATCGATCACGCGCCATTGCAGGCTCACCTCGCCTGCGCAGACTCCGATAGGCGACAGGAAGACTGCGACATGCCCGCTCTGGGTGAACTTGATCGCATTATTGAGCAGGTTGCCGACGATCTGCTGAATACGCAGGCGGTCGCCCTGCACCAGGTTCGGCACGCGAGGGCCAACACAGCAGTAAAGCGCCAGCCCTTTATTCGCAGCCATCGCCGAGAACCCGCGCACAGTTTCTTCGAGCATTTCCAGTGGCTGGAACACGACGGACTCCAGGACCAACTGGCCCGCCTCGATCTTGGACAGGTCCAGCACATCGCTGATCAAGTGCATCAACACCGCAGAAGAGCTATCGATAGTGCGCAGATAGCCACGTTGGCGTTCATCCAGAGAGGTCATGCCCAACAGCTCAAGCGTGCCCAGCACACCGTACAACGGCGTGCGTAGCTCGTGGCTCAGGGTGGCGACGAAGTTGCTTTTCTGCTCATTAGCCGCATCCGCCGCCTGGCGGGCGAGGAGCAACGATGCGGATGCTTCTCGGTGGGAAGAAATGTCAGTGAAGGTACAAAGCAACACGCTGTCGCCAAGATACTCGGTGGGTGTATAGCGCACATGCAAGACCCGCTGATCGACCAGCAGGCAGCCTTCACCGGTAAGGGGTTTATTTTGCTCAAACAGCGGCCATAGCGCCATCATTGGTGCAAACTCGCTCGGCTCGCCCAACCATTGCGTATACAGACTGTTTTGCGTCACCAGTTCTATCTGCGGTCCTTTGACCACACACAACGCCAGTGGCACCGTCTGCAGCAAAGACAGATTGAAATCATGGTTGACCAATAACTCCCGAAAGTCATTGCTCGCTGGTACCACAATACGCCGGCGGTACCATCGGATGACCGACCAGCCGCTGATGACGCATAACCCCAGCAAGCCGACCAGTCCGAGTAACTGCCAACGGGCGTCCAGGATCAGTTGTTTATAGGGGATACGATACAGGGCCTGCCAGGCGCCCATGTCCCCGGTACTGCGCTTGATCAACAGCCCCGATGAGGTGAAATGGAAGCCGCTTTCATACTGGTAGATTTGCGGTGACTTGCCACCCACCACGCGCGTGCCATCCGGCGCGACGATGTCTACGGTGCTGTACAGCGGCAGATCAAAAAACTGCTTTTCTATCCTTACCCCGGGGGCATCGAACTCATCCCAATACAGCAAGGTGGCGGCAATAAGCTCTCTGGGAGGCCCCTTTCGTTCCCACTGGCGCTCTTCGACGCGACCGGAGACATAACCCAGAATTTGCTGAATGTCCTCACCGCCCAAAAAGAAATGACTGGGCCGCCAGCGCACCAACAAGTCGCTGCTCAAGGGAGGAAGCTGACGCGCGGATTGCTTGACCTCATCCAAAACCTGTGAAAAGTTCCGCTGGCCTGGATGAGATTGAGGGCTGATCGCAGGAATGGCGATGTCGAAATCGCTGGACAGGTCAAACAGGAACATTTGCGGGGACGTGAAGGTTGAACCGCTCCAGAAGTCGCCATACACATTGGCCAAAGCAACCCCTAGTTGCAGTTGTTGACCCAGTACACCGTCATTCGCATCGGCAGCCTTGGTGGGTAGTGCCGCGGAAAACGTTGTGGCGACCTGGGACGCCTGGCCTTCATAAATGCGCATGTTGCCCTGTGTCGTTTGGTTGACCACGTAGGCTTCAGGGTTGAATACCGGCTTGTACTCCAACTGGCTGCTGGCCTTGATCGCACGCAGCAGAAAAATTTCATGATCGTAGGCGCGGCCCACGAAACGCATGAAGTGATAATCGACTTTGAGCACTTCGCCGCGAATGACCTTGTAGGTCACCCAATAGCCAGTCACCGCGAAAAAAACCAGTAACAACAAGGACATCAGCAGGCCAAAACTCAGGCGTAGCGAAACTTTCTCAAGCTTGCCGACGCTCGATTGCCTATAGCGCATACGCGGTGCCATTTGCAGCGTTCATAAGGGTGCTTTGAGCCTTTGAAAGTTCATGTGCGGTTACCGGACGACCTTCCGCTCGGATGAGTCTATAGGCTTTTCATGAGCTGGTAAGATTAGTCCTACGCACCCACTCGAAAGAGCTGACGTTTATGGTTACGCACATCCTGCAAAATTGACTCATGGTCATCCCTTGCAGGGCACTACATGAAAACCTCAGCCGCACTCAGCCTAAGTCAGATTCCAGCCGCCCCCAAAGTTCAAGAGCCCGACGCCCAGGAGCTGCGCCAAGGGTTGGCGGATCACGCGTTTGTGGGTTTTTACCAACCTCAGCTTTCGTTGAAAACGGGTACGATTAGCGGCTTGGAGGTTCTCGCCCGCTGGCGGCACCCGCACAAAGGCCTGTTGACGCCCGGTTATTTCCTGCAAGCACTGGAGCGCCATGACCTGATGGATGAGCTGTTCCTGCGCCTTTTCGAGCAAGGGCTGATCCTGCGCCAGAAACTGACCAGCCTGAACCTGCCATTGACGATCTCATTCAACCTTCAGCCGTCTCAACTCAGCAACCCCATACTGAGCGAGGCGATTAAAGTGCTGCTGCGCGCGCATAAGTGCCCTGCCCAAAGCATCATCTTCGAGATCACCGAAACCGGCACGCTCAATCCGTGCAGTGTTGCCATGAACAACCTGCTGCAGCTCAAGCTGTTGGGCTGCGACTTGTCCATGGATGACTTCGGCACTGGCTTTTCTTCACTGGAGCGCCTGTGTGATGTGCCTTTCAGCGAGCTCAAACTCGACGCCGGCTTCGTACACAAACTCGACACGCACTCGGCCTGCACCGCCATCGTCACTAACACCGTCAGCCTGGCAGCCAGCCTGGGCGTGTCGTTGGTAATCGAGGGTGTCGAGACCCCGGCCCAGCTCAAGCGGCTCAAAGCCCTGGGCGTATCCATCGTACAGGGATATGCCATCGCACCGCCAATGGCGGATACCGCGCTTCTGCCTTACATCCTTGAACACATTGCAGGCTCGCAGGTGATGCTGACGTCAGTCTGAACTCCCATTCACATCGCTCTAACTCCCCCCCCACCCGCCACGTCCGTGGTCGACCTTGAGCCGGCCAGCGCGGCGTACTTGGCATTTTGCAGTCAGGTAACCGTTTCATGTCCACGCTCAAAGCCCTTGTGGCTTTTTTCACCGTACTGCTGCCAGTTCTATCCTACGGCGCTGCGGCAGCGATACCCATGCCGCAACAACCCTTGCACTTGCTCAGCCAAGTGAGTCAGGAACCGCAGAAGCTGCAATTACCCGAAAGCGACTGGGCCTGGCTGCGCGAGCGGCGTGGCCTCACCCTAGGCGTGGTCGCGCCGTTCACCCTGCCGTTCGACATGGTCTACGGCAACGGTGACTACGAAGGTATCAGCGCCGATGTGGCGACGATGCTCAAGCAGCAACTGGGCCTGGATATCACAGTCGTAGGGTTCGCTGATCGTGCGCAGGCGATGGCCGCCTTGCGAACTGGCGAAATCGACTTGATCAGCCGGTCCAGCGACTATGACCGCGAGTCCTTTGACACGGTGGTGACTCTGCCCTACAGCGTCAATGCACCGGTACTCTATCAACGCCAGGACAGCGACATTGCAGTGCCCTCAAATCTCAAGGGGCTTACCGTAGCGGTCTCCAAGGATTACCTGCCATACGCGCTACTGACCGAACGCTATCCCCACGCGCAGTTTTTTACCTACGGCACCACCGCGCAAGCCTTGGCTGCCGTAGCCTTTCAAAACGTTGACGTGTTTTTGGGCGACTCGGTAACCACCCACTACCTGGTCAACCATAGCTTTTTCAGCTACCTCAAGTTTATCCAGTTTCTGAAAATCGACTCAGGCGGTTATGGATTTCTGCTCAAGCAGGAAGATCAACGCCTGCTGCGTATCCTCAATGCCTCGCTGAACACATTCGGCCAGCTGCGCATGAGCTACCTGATCAAGCGCTGGACCGGCGGCGGCACAGTGATGCCGGACGATAATGTGCATCTGAACGCCCAGGAAAAACGCTGGCTCGCCCAGCACCCGGTCGCGCGTTTCATGATCAACGATGACATGGCCCCCTCGGCATTTTTCGACGCCAAGGGCCGCTTCAACGGAGTGATTTCCGACCTGTTCGAGATCATCACCCAGCGCACCGGGCTTAAGTTCGATATTCAACGGGCCTCCAGTTTTGAAGGCATTCAGGACGCTTTGCGCGATGGTGAAACCGATTTGGCCGTGCTGACGTCCAGCCCGGGGCGTATGAACCACTTCCGTTTCAGCCACCCATTCGCAACCAGCTCATTTGCCCTGGTCGCGTCTACCGCCGAATCGAGCCGTGAACGCTCAAGCCTCAACGCGCTGGCCGGCAAGCGCCTGGCAATTGTCCAGGGGCATGTACTGATCGACAGCATTCGCCAGGACTTTCCCACAGTGCAGTTAATCACCCCGACGAACAACCTTGAAGCCATGCGCATGGTGGTCAATGGCGACGCCGAAGCCGTCTTGATGACCTTGTCCATGGCTCGTTACTACACCGCCCGCCTCTATGAAAAAGAACTGCGCGTGGCCGGTATCGTCGACGGTCAAACGGCCACCGCCAACTTCGCCATGCGCCGTGGCGAAACCGAGCTGCAGTCGATCATGGATAAAGCCTTGCTGAGCATCCCGCCTGACGAGCTTAACGCGATCACCATTCGCTGGCGCGCCAATGCGGCCATGAGCGGGCAGACCTGGAGAGACTACAAACTGGTGATCCTGCAGATCATCTGCTGTGCATTGCTGGTGCTGCTGGTTTCAATCATTCGAATCGTACAACTGCGCCGTCAGATTCGTCGCCGAGTCGCAGCTGAAAAAGCCCTGAATGATCAATTGGAGTTTCTGCAAACCTTGAACCATGCCATGCCCGTGCCAGTGTATGTGCGCGACCGCGCAGGATGCCTGCTGTCATGCAGCCGCAGCTATGAAAACGTCATGAAGCTATGTCAATCCCAACTGCTGGGTAAAACCGCCTTGCAAACCCAGTATGGTGATATCGAACTGGCGCCTACGCTCCACCAGAGTTACCTGCAGGCCATGGAGGACGGCAACCCCATCGAACAGCAACTGCAGATCACTATCGACGGGCAATCCCACTTTATCGAGCATTGGATTCAGCCCTTTCGTGATTCCAACGGCCTGATTGCCGGGGTGATCTGCGGCTGGCAGGACGTTTCGCAACATCATCAACTGATCGAACAACTGCAACAGGCAAAAACCCAGGCTGACGAGGCCAGCCATGCCAAAACCCAGTTTCTGGCGACGATGAGTCACGAGATCCGCACGCCCATGAGCGCGGTGATCGGCACATTGGAGTTGGCGCTCAAACGCGCCGACCACGGCGTACTGGATCGGGTGAATATCGACGTGGCCTACACCGCCGCCAAGAACCTGCTTGAGCTATTGGGCAATACGCTGGATATCGTACGCATTGAATCCGGGCATTTGAGCTTCTCCCCACGCCGGGCCAACCTCAAGGATCTGGTGGAGATGGTGGCGCGGGTATTCGAAGGGCTGGCGAGAAAGAAGAACCTGGACCTGATCCTGGAAATCGACGCGGGCACCACCCTGGACGTCTCCATCGACCCTCTGCGCTTCAAGCAAGTACTGTCGAACCTGGTGAGCAATGCGATCAAGTTCACCGAGCGTGGCCGAATCGTCATCCGATTGGTGTGCCGCGTGGTGAATGGGCAGACACTCTACATGCATCTGCAAGTGCAGGACACGGGCATGGGCATCAGTGAGGCAGACCGGCAAACGCTGTTTCGCCCCTTTGCGCAAGTGACTCAGTCGGACCTCTCGGTCCATGGCGGCAGCGGCCTCGGGCTGGTGGTATCGCGTTCGCTGTGTGAAATGATGGGTGGCCGTCTGGAACTGACCAGCACGCTGGGGCAAGGCACTACGGTCAATGTAACCCTCAAACTCAAGCTTCTGGAACCGCTGCCTGAAGAAGAACCGTCGCTGCCCGCGTGTTGCGAGGCCACTCCAAGCTGGGCCATGCGAGTGCTGATCGCAGACGACAATACCTTGAACCGTCAAATGCTGCGCGCGCAGCTGGAGTACCTGGGCTGCAAGGTGATTGAAGCCAGCAATGGGCTGGAGGCGTTGGAGGCCTGGCGTGCCTTTCCGGTTGACTGGCTTATCACGGATTACCACATGCCGGTCATGGACGGAGTAGAACTGACACTGGCGATCCGCCAGGAAGAACAGCAACGCAACGGCGGTGCATTGACGATTCTGGGGCTGACAGCCGACGCCCAGCAGGAAGAAATGGACCGCTGTCTTAATGCTGGCATGGGCGACTGTCTGATCAAGCCCATCAGCCTGGCCATCCTCGAACAGCGCCTGGCATCACTGGAGCCTGCGGATAAGCCCGCCTATAAAGGCGCCAGACCGACGCTGCGTCGGCCTGAATTCGACATGAATTTGCTCCAGCCGATTACCGGTGGCAACCCGGCAATCATTCAACAACTGCAAGCTGAATTGATGCGCAGCAACCAACAGGATATTGAGCAATTGCGTGACTTTAGTGAGACACGAGACCTCGCCGGTATAGCGGAGCTGGCTCACCGCTTGAGGGGCAGCGCGGCATTGATGCGCAATGACTATCTGCTTGGGCTGTGCAAAGAACTGGAGCATGGCTGCCGAACCGGCGCTGAGGACGTACCAGCGCAGGTCAGGCAGGTGAAGAAAGAGTTACGGCGCATTCAAAACATGCTCGAGCCCTAGGCTGTGAGCGACTACGCCAAGCCATTGCGCTTGGCCAACTCACCCAGGGCAATCAGGTTTTCCACACTCAGCTTGCGTTGCAGACGGATTTTATAAGTGCTAACCGTCTTGTGATTGATCATCAACTCATCGGCGATGGCCTGGTTACCCATTCCGCGTGCCAGCAGTTTCAACACGGTGATCTCACGATCGGACAGTTGCGCAATCAGCTGGCTTTCCTCGCTGGCAGCCTGGGTATTGTCGCGTAACTGGTGAATGGTATTGGCCGGGAAATAGCTGTAACCCGATAGCACTGCCTTCACCGCACCGACCAGTTCGTCCAGGTTGTCATCCTTGCAGACAAAACCTGCCGCACCAGCCTGCAACGAACGCATGGCGAAGTTGCGAGTGTCGCCGGAGGTCAGGATCAGCACGCGGGTAGAAATACCGATAGCTTTGAGGTGTGCAATGACTGACAGGCCGTCCATTCTCGGGATACTCAAGTCAAGAACGATCATGTCAGGAAGCAGTTTGCGGATGACTTCCACTGCATCCACACCGTTGTCGACCTCAGCGACAATCGAATGCCCTTCCTGCTCGAGCATCACGCGTACTGCCATGCGCATCAGGGGGTGGTCGTCGACGATGACTATGGTGCCCATGGTTAATTTTTCCTGGATTTCGATTTGAGTAGCAACGACGGGATCGTCTAAGCAAGGAAACAACTGAGCAGCTAATCGTAACTCAACGTATTTGAGCGCAATCATGCGCTGCGCGACATGATGTACAGAAGACGCATAAGTTAACGCGAACACTCGGCAAACTGTTGTTGAAGTGCCGTCGCCGAGAACGCTGGCAAGACGCGGCAATCATACTCAACTTATTCGCAGTGCAAACCGCAAGAATCCTCACCAAACCACGGATATATCCTTCGAGCAAGCAGGATAATTCCTACATCAATCTAACTGACCAGAAAACTTTCTAGCGTCAGGCGCTGTTTACAACCTCACCTTTGTGAATAAATGCCTCCACCAAATGAACAAAAAAATATCGTTAACATCAGGCTATAGGGTCCGCGTGCATCCTCCGACTGCACGCGGCAACCGCCTATCTACACGTCTGCAAACCAGCTCAGCGGTACACGTGCCTGCATCGTGATGGTTTTTATCTGTGTGTAAGCATTAAGCGTCTCCCGACAAAACTCACGCCCTATCCCACTGTTTTTATACCCGCCAAACGCCGTCCCGTCGGTAATGTTCGAGTAACGATTGATCCACACCGACCCAGCCTCCAGCCGCGCGGCGGTCTCCATGGCGTGCTGCAAGCTGCTCGTATAGATCCCGGCGGCCAAACCGTATTCAGTGTCGTTGGCCTGGGCGATCATCGTTTCATAGTCGTCCCACACGATCAGCGAAAGCACCGGACCAAAAATTTCCTCCTGGCAAATGCTCATATCGTTACGTGCAAGCAATAACGTTGGCTGGATAAAGTAACCGTGCTCGCAACCGGAAACCGCCGCCCGACCGCCCCCTGCGAGCAACTCGGCGCCCTCTTCCAGGCCCATGATGATGTAGCTCAACACGCGCTCACCTTGTTGCGCGTTGACCAGGCAACTGATCCGTGAGTCGTCAGCCAAGGGGGACCCGACTCTCACACGCTTGAACGCGGCGATGAGTTTTTCCTGAAACGCCTCGGCAATCGACGCATGCACGAACAAACGCGTACCCGCCAGGCAAGACTGCCCGTTGTTATGGATGGCGGCGAAGGTGGCGTTATCGACCACCGCATCGATGTCATCGATGTCCGGGAACACGATATTGGCGCTCTTGCCACCCAGCTCAAGGGTTGAAGGCACGAGGCGCCGGGCTGCAACGCCGGCTACCGTGCGGCCGACTTCGGTACTGCCAGTGAATGACAGCTTCCTGACCAGAGGATGTTCGCTCAATGCTGCACCGACGATGTCGCCCGGCCCAGTGACCATGTTCACCACGCCAGCAGGAAAGATCTTTGTGATCAACTTGCCCAGTTCCAGCGTCGACAACGAAGCATTTTCATCAGGTTTGAGCACGACGGTATTACCGGCGACCAGTGCCGGTGCGAGCTTGAACGCAGCCATGATCGCTGGCGCGTTCCAGGGAATGATCTGCCCGCAAACTCCCAGTGGTTCACGCTTGGCAATGGCATAACCGCCTTCAATTTCACGCCCGGTGTCTTCATGAGCCATGATCACCGAAGCGAAATAGCGGTAGTGTCGGACAGCAGTCAGGTAGTCCTTGCGTACTTCGCTGATGCAGCGCCCCACGTCATGGGCATCGATCATGGCCAGGCGCTCGCTGTGCTTTTCGATCTCGTCCGCCAGCAGATTCACAAGACGTGCACGCATCTGCTGACCCAGAGCACGCCAGGCTGGAAATGCTGCATGCGCTGCCCTCACAGCGCGATCGACATCCTTGGCGTCACAATAACGGATGTAGGCCAAGTGCCTGCCCGTGGCAGGGTCGACCGCAGCGAACGAGCGCGCTTTATCGTCAGTTTCAAACACACCGTCGATCAGCGGGCCGTAGGACTTATCGAAGTTGACTTGCATGGGGAACCTCATATTTAACAATAAAATCTGGATGATCTCTGATATAAAATGGTGATTAATTTATTTTTCGTCCAACCAGGTGATATATGGATCCTCTGTCCGACGTCCTTTCATTGTTAAGAATCCGCAATTACCACTCCGCGACGCTTTCCTTGGGCGGTGATTGGGCCTTCACCTTCCCTGAACGCGACGGCATCAAGTTCACGGCGGTGGTCAAAGGCAGTTGCTGGGTGAAAGTTGATGGCGAACAGCAGCCACAGCATTTGCAACAGGGCGATTGTTTCCTGATGACGCGTGGCATGCCTTTTTCGCTCTACAGTGATCTGTCCCAACCGGTGATGAACTCCGACGGTCACTTCCAAACTCTCGCGGCGGACGAACTGGCCCTGCATTACGGCGGCGACGATACGCAGCTGGTCGGTGGCCGCTTTGACTTCAGCGGCGTGCCCACCCAGTTACTACTTAGCAGCCTGCCCTCGCTGGTTCATGTGCAAGGCGATGAACCGCAGGCCTCGCTCCTGCGCTGGGCGCTGGCGCGATTCACTTCGGAGCTGCAGCAGAAACGCCCTGGCCGCTCGCTGATGAATGAGCACTTAGCCCATCTGATGCTGGTCGAAGTTCTGCGCACCCACTTGGCAACGTTGGAAAACAATGGCATTGGTTGGTTTTACGGCTTGGCCGACCGTAACCTGAGCGTCGCCCTGAGTGCGATGCATGCTGACCCTTCTCATCGCTGGAGCGTCCAGGAACTGGCACAACTGGCTAACATGTCGCGCTCGGCGTTCGCGCTGCGCTTCAAGCAAGTAGTCGGCGCAGCTCCAATGGAATACCTGACGTACTGGCGTATGTTGCTGGCCAGTGATCGGCTGAAAAACTCCGATGACTCGGTTTCCACCATCGCGTTTTCATTGGGATATGAGTCAGAAAGCGCATTCAGCACAGCATTCAAGCGCGTCATGTCGCAATCGCCTCGCCTCTATGTGCGCGAGCACGCCTAGGCTCAATGCAGGCCACCACCGATTATCAGGGTTTCTCCGGTGATCCAGCTTGCATCCGGCGACGCCAGAAAGGCGACGGCGGGTGCAATGTCTTGGGGTACGCCGATGCGCCCCAGCGGGGTGATAGCTTCTATCTTCTGGCGGAACGCATCTTCGAAGAAACCGCTGGCATGCACGCCTTCGGTGACCACCAGCCCAGGGTTGACGGAGTTGACGCGAATATTTCTCGGCCCCAGTTCGTTGGCCAGAGTGCGGGTAATTGCGTCAACCGCAGCCTTGGAAGCGGTATACACCGTCGAATTGGCCGGTGTGAATGAAGTCACGCTGGAGCTGATATTGACGATGCTGCCGCCTAGCTCGTTGAACACCTCAACGGCTGCTTGGGTGCACTGGATCAGCCCAAGAACATTGAGGTTGAATTGACGGTGAAATTCTTTTTCGGTGATGTCAGCCAGCGGGTTAGTCGAATAGACGCCCGCATTGTTGACCAGAATGTCGAGGTGGCCATGCTCATGCACAATGGTCTTGAACAGCGCCCTGAGATCGACGCTATTGGACACGTCAGCCTGCACCGCGTAAGCCCTGGCGCCGGTTTGCAGAATCTGTTCAACAATGCGGTCGGCATCCTCGCGACTGTTTGCATAATTGACGATGACAGTGGCGCCATCCTGGGCCAATTGCCTGGCAATCGCCGCGCCGATGCCCTTAGAGGCGCCGGTAACCAGTGCGATTTTCTTATGCAGCTTTTTCATGCCCACTTCCTTCAGTTGCTGGCTTAAATCAGTCGTTCCAGATTAAGAGCAACACTGCGAGCGGTTAATATTCAGTACTCCAGAAAAGCTTCGCGAGCGTCCAAGAATGCCGCAGCGCACTGCGCACCAACGCCGACTCAATGACCTTAAATCACCGGCACTCACTCAGACACACGGGAACTATAACTGAGTGATGACAACCTACTAGAAGGTTACTGAGCTCTGTTCAATCGTAAGACAAAATAAGTGCTACTTCACCAGAGACAGACCCTGGGGATGGGCTGGTCATTGCACGACGCACGTAACTGACCTGCAGTGTCTTTGATAGAGTCCCACCTGCTGCGGGCACTTGCCCAAGCGAATAAACAGTACCCATCAGCATCGCGGCAGCACCATCTGTTAGTTGCAAACCGACCGACTCAAGCCCCTTACCGTCAACAGAGCGAAGCGTTACATAATCCGCGCCCGCTACCGAAGCGTTCATGTCAACCATGGAATATTTAACAGAATAGGCAGAGCTTGCCCCCCCACAAGTTGCAGAGAAACTAACCCCTGTTGTTCCAGCTGTCGAACTCACTTTGGAAATCTCGGAGAGATCGATTTTTGGAAGTGCGTACTTAGCAGCCATGGAAAGTTTGCAGGTAGGGCTTTTTGAAGTAATGATCGTGGCGGTGGTTCTAGTAATACCTGAGTCCGTATAAAGCTCGGCTTGGGTAACACCTGTGTTGATCAAATCACCTGCCGGAAGTGCATAAGAACCCGGCTCCAATCTCCCTGTGGCTATCAGTCGAACCCTCACTTTAATTCCAAAGGTACTGCTCATACTGCCGGTATTCTCGTAGGTTGTTACCGGTTGTCCTTGGTAGGGTTTCCACCCCCCTTTGGTGTCCGCAATTTCCATAATAAATGAAATATTAGAAACCGAACTTTGCAACGGCGTATAGGACGTTCCGCCAAAAGAGTAAACCCCAGAAGCCACAAGCGGGCTCTTATTGGTAATCTCGAACTTCCCGGCTCCCGTCACATCACAATTCAGTAATGACGCGTCGCTTGCCTCATGCCAGCTTGTAGACATCATCCCCGCGCTGGCCTCTTGATAAATAAAAGTTTTGGGCAAGGTCACACTCAAGCTGCCATAAATACATTTTGTAGCGTGCACCTCCAAGCTTGAAAAAATCAAAATAAGAAATACTACTATCTTTTTAATACCCACCCTTTACCCCATAAAACCTATGACAAGAGAACATTTCTTCAGCTTATTCAGACCACACAAGTCACACACTTGTATTGTCTGCCGCCGTCACCAAACACCCCCCCTCCCAGTCAGCGTAAAAAACAAGAAACACCTGATATAAAGGCGCTACTCGCTGCACTGAGTTAAAGGAATACAAAAAAGCTCGACAAGATTAATTCAGCGCCGCAGAGGCGACTATCGCAGCAATCTGATATTACCTATCAGATATAACCACCTAACAAGTAAGATAATTCCTACAGTGCGTACCAAAGAACGCCGGCAGTGATCACGTCCTGCGCGTTCATCGAAGCAGCCGGCAACCCCAGTGCGGTCGGTTGCCCGATCGGTCCGGCGCCTTGCGCCAGCGTCACAAATTGCCCGTATCGATCGTCGCCCACCACGCAGTACAAACTGGTAGATGCCACGCAGTGTCGCCTTTGGTAACCGCTTGGGGTAAACCAGCATCAGGACCTTGAGTTTGCTGTCGATAGTGTCGACATCGGGCGCCACTTCATGCACATCAAACGCATTGCCGATCGCCTGCATGATCCGCCAAGGTTGCCGGGTTCGCCCTGACTGAACGTCGAAGCAACCGCCAACGGCAATGAGGACATCTGGCCGATCACGGGCCGCTCGGTTTGAGCCAACGTTTGTAATGCGAGGCTGATGTGATACTCAAGGAGCATTTGCTGCCCAAGCGCAAATTCGGCGGTACCCACCGCCAGGCGCAGAACTCGATCGAGCCCGCCTGCCGTTCGATGGACCACATGCGCACCGCCAAGATCGGCAGCAGCAGCGCGAATAGCCATGGCACGTAGTCGAAAAGTGGTGCCAGGTCAGCTTGGTTGCGCTGGTAAAAGTCACCCAAATAAAAGGTGCTGATGCCGCTGAGTATCAGCAACAACAGGGTGAACGCGTAGGCGACAGGAGCGAGGAAGTAACTACACAGTTCGCGCTTGAACACCTGCCATAATGTCCCCATGCGCGTTGCTCCCGGGTCAGCAGCCGTAAGACTTCGCCCAGCGAACCCCGCTCGACCTCCTGGCGAGGCACATCCCAACCGCGACACACAATCAACGAGTTGATTGCCGGCAATATCACCGTTCCAGCACGTGCCAACACCCGCACGCTGTAGGATTCAGGCCTTGCCTCGATCCCTGCGACGCCTGGCAGCAAGCCTAGTGTCATCACATCCAGAGGCCGCGTGGCGTACAACGTCACTGCCTGGTGATGACGCGAGCGGCTTTCCAGCTCAAGCGGAGTGCTATCGGCCAGCACACGACCTTTATCCATCACCAGCACCCGACTGCACAACGCAGTGACCTCCTCCAGGATATGCGTGGAAATGATCACGACTTTGTCACGAGCCAAGCCCTTGATCTGCTCACGCACGCGGTATTTCTGATTCGGATCAAGACCATCCGTAGGTTCATCGAGGATCAGTATTTTCGGGTCATGCACAATCGCCTGCGCCAAACCAATACGGCGCTGAAAGCCCTTGGTAAGGGCGTCGATCGTCTGGCCTCGTACCTCCATCAGCTCAAATTGCTCAAGCATGGCTGTGACCCGCGACTTCTTTTCGCGCCCGCGGTAGCCGCGCACTTCGGCTATAAAGCTCAAAAACTGGACAACGGACATCTCGTTATAGCAGGCGGCTGTTTCTGTAACGTAACCGATCACTACTGAGCATGACGCGCCTGGCGGCGGATATCAAAACCACACAGGTTGGCGGTACCCGAAGTAGACGGTATAAAACCGGTGAGCATACGTAACGTGGTGGACTTGCCGACCCCATTAGGCCCCAGCATCCCCAACACCTCTCCGCACGTTGCACTGAAAGACACATCGTCCACTGCAAAAGTTTTGCCGAGCCGTTTGGTTAAATGAGCTATTTCAATCATGACTATCGAATTACGTGCGCAAACGCGTTAAAGCGCTCGAGAGTGCACGCTTCGTTTCGCCACGCACTTTAACCACAGGCTAAGCGCCCTGAAAGGTCATGAGCGGTAAATCAGACCAATCCTTGGCGCACGCCGAAACCCCTGACGGCAAGTACGATTTATCCGACAACAACATCAAAGTCAACCAGCTATTCTGGCCTCGATCACCCATCGCTCAATCTGATTTAGCTGGAATTCATATGTTATTGCGAACCCTCGAAATAGCCGACGCTCATGGCCAATTTCTCAACGCAGTGGTGCTGTGCTGTTTTACCGCGCCCCTCATCGAGGGGACGTTCCTGGTTTATAGCCTCAATGAAAAAGCGAGCGATGAACTGGTCAAGATTTGCCTGGCATCTCTTGAAGGTGACAACCTCACAATGAATATGTGCGACGCTCCGTCCGAGACGCTTGCAGCAGCGGCTCAAGTACTCAAGGATATTCTCCGCGATGCCTGCTCGCCCAATGCAAGGCAGACCGTCGAAACCTATAAGCTGACAGACCTGACTGATACAGACATTTTGTGCAGTGCTGCGAATACCCATTACAGCTTGAAGATCAGTGACGCATGGCTCATGAGCCTGCTGCACTACGACCCATAGCCTTCTTCTGATGCACTGCCCTTACCGCCGGAACAATCCATTAATTCGACGACACCTATAGCCCCCGCCGTGAACAGCTTGACGGAGGGAGTATTGAGAGATATCGAGGAGCGAACCACTTCAGAAAAAATTGAAGCGAACCTTAGATCGCTAATAACCAGCGTAACCAATCACAAACAAAAACTACTCGAAAAACATGTGTACATGGATGAACTGAACCTGCAGCTGGAACAGCGAGAATAGTTATTGGCGAGCCGAGAATCAAAACTGATAGAGCGGGAGAAAAGCTTAGCCGCCAGCATTCAGTTAATGCAGGATACTGAAGAGCAACTTAATGGAATTATGAAATTTTAAACCCACCTCTATGGGACCCAACGTCACATTGTGAAACCAACAATATCCACCCCAACAGACATTGATCACACATCATGAAAATACATAATTCAGCAATCAAAAAATATACATTTCTTGCGTTGTTATGGGCTGGTAGCGTATCTGCGGACTGCATCCTCAATGGAACTGGTGCGTCGGGAAACACCTTTACAGTCACCCTACCTTCCTCACTTAATATTCCCCGAGACACCCCCATAGGTACAACGATATTTGAAACCCCCCTCTATACCACTGGACCGTCGACTACTTTCCTCTGCTACGGAGGAGGCACGTCCATGGGCGTAGTAAACAATCTAGGCGCTACTTTATCGACGTCGGATACACACCCCATAGGTGACTCAGGGTTGTCATTTCTTATGTTTAGCCTAGACGCGGCCGAAAAAGGCTTTGGTTCAAGTACACTTAAGGACCAAGGCTACCACTTTGCCAATATACCAATGAAACTGCGGCTCATTAAAACAGGTGACACACCAAATGGCGAAGTTATTCCGGCAGGCCAAATAGCGAGCTTCAATGCCGGAACGCTTCAGCTTGTGAAATTCTTACTATCTAACAGCACAACCATAACCGCACCCTCCTGCCAGACAAAAGACATTAACGTCAAGATGGGACAATATAAGCTTAATGACTTCCCAAACGACGGCTCCCCTTCAAAAAGAACAGTGCCGTTCAGCATCGAAATCTATAACTGCCCAGCCGGTATAAACAAGGTCATGTATTCACTCATTCCGAGTTCATCTTCGCCCGTATGGAACACAACCCAAGGTATCATCAAGCTCAACCAGAGCTCGACCGCAAAGGGTATAGGCCTGCAAATCATAGATGACCAGCTGACGCCCATAATTCTTGATCAACCTAAACTATTGAGTCAATACTCAGCCGACGGAGGCAATTTCACTATCCCTCTCAATGCACGCTACTTGAAGATACCCGATGACCCCAGCATTGTGCCTGGTACGGCGAATGCCGAAATGACGTTCGTTATGAGCTATCTTTAATGGTTAGCTCTTAGTAACTCGCCGGTTCGTCGCCACAATATAAACCACCGCGAGTCAGGGAAACGTGAATGTAAACTCTGCTGCTCCGTTGGCCGCACCGGCTTTCAACAGCTCACCACTATCCAACCGAATATACTGAGCACTCAAGGGTATTCTCGCCCCTTCCCCGACCCGCTTCATTACCTGACTTACACCGTCGTAACGCACCACCTGGCGGGTAAGTTCATTCGTCATGACGATCCCGAAACCCTGGGCGCTGGCCGGGGTTGGCTCAAGGGTCAACACAGCGGGGTCGGCAGGTGGCCCGTACTTGTCAGTGAAGGTGATCTCCGGCTTGGCATTGACTGCGCACTCACTCAACTCGATGGCAAAGTGCGTCGGTGCAGAGGTTGAGCCAACCTGCGGGAACTCATTCAGGCTCATACGCCCCAGTTTTACAGGTATCGTCTGATAGGTTTGCACATTGCAGGTATTGGGGACTTCGATCGGCCCACCGCCATCCCCCATGTTGATAATGGCCGGTCCCATCAACAAATAGGGTACGCGGCAGACGCCGTTGGGCCTGTTATCCAACGGTATTTCCACGCTGCTGCCAAAACCCACTTGGCCTTTGAGCAAATCTATAGCGTAGAGCGTAAGTTGCGAGCTGCCAGCGACCCGGTCGACGATCAGTTTTCCGGCAGGCAACTGGCTGGGTGCAACTGTAAGGATCAACTGTTGCACATAGTTGGTTGTCATCGCTGAACCACGCGCTTGAGAGGCGGCGGAATCATATTGCACAGGC
The DNA here is from genome assembly GCF_001896155.1 of Pseudomonas sp. FSL W5-0203. Lineage (NCBI taxonomy): Bacteria > Pseudomonadati > Pseudomonadota > Gammaproteobacteria > Pseudomonadales > Pseudomonadaceae > Pseudomonas > Pseudomonas sp. FSL W5-0203. Next base: position 74,430 of record NZ_MPOR01000020.1, on the reverse strand, counting down.
TCCTTTTCAACCGCGACGGGCAACGGCGTTTGCAGCAGCGTTCGGCGTTGACCGTCCGACGACCCTACACCTACTTTCAGACCGATACCGTCAATGTTGGTAGGGGCAACCCCATCCGACACGGGTGTGCCCGGCCCCCAGTGACCTGCTGAGACCAGTTCATGAGCAGTACCGGCAGGTCCGGTATACGCATAGTTGATATTAAGCCCCACCCCGCGCTCCCATAAGACCGAGCCTACCGGCGTGGTACTGGTTAGCGGAGTGACTTGAGCCCAAGGCCTGCCCGTGCCATTGGTGAACGTGCAAAAGGTTGCCACGCTGTTGACTGCGGCCCTGGCCTCGATTGCAACCCACAACATCAGCAGACAGGCTGCACCCCGCAGGAGCATTAAGCAGAACCGCCATACGTTGAATAAATTCATATCAATCGCCCTGTAGAAGCCAACAGACTGCATGACCAAGTCAGCGCCCTGCAGTCTGTTGCTACTTCATAGAGAGGAAGAAAGGTTAACGATCAACGAAATGAGCCGAAATTGACGCCATATGACGGCACCAACGCTGCTTCTCCGTAAACCCCATTAAACGCCATATCGCCGAAATTTGACCCAACCAGTCCACCAGATACCTGGCGGTAGGCGGGTGCCATCGTGGTGATTTTGCCTGAGGCAACAGAATGGCGAACCGTGCCGAAATTCGTCCCAATCAAACCGCCCAACGTAGCGCCGACGCCACCACTGACCCCACCTGTCGCCGAGGAGTTAGTGATCTGACTTTGGTTCATGCCCACCAAGCCACCTACGCTGGCGCGTGGGCCACCTTGAACGGCGCCGCTGGCCTTGGCTGACTCAATATAGCCGGAGAAATTGCCGCCCTGAGTGCCCACTAGGCCACCCACATGACTGCTCTCTCCACCAACAACCACACCACTGGCCTCGACTGATTGCAGTGCGCCATCATTCGCCCCTACCAGGCCACCTACTTTGCTTGAAATAGCGCCACTAACCTTGCCTCGGGCCACAGAGTGGCTGATGGCACCTTGGTAGTTATTCCCCACCAGACCGCCAACGCGAGCGTTGCGACCGCCCGTTACTGTCCCCAGTGCTTCAGCGGTATCGATACTACCGGCAGTGTTATTCCCCACTAACCCGCCGACATTCGCGCCAAGGTTATCCAGAACATTACCGCCCGCTTTTACTTCTTTGAGGCGGCTGTTTCGGCTGGTCCCCACCAGGCCACCGGTACCAGTTGCACCGTAACCTGTCACTTTGCTGGTCGACGTCGACTGGGTGATATCGCTGTAAATGTTATACCCCACCAGGCCGCCCACATTCCCGGCGCCAGAGCCACGCACCTCGCCAGACGAGGTGGTGCGCTCCAGCACACCGTTAACGTTGAACCCAACCAAGCCACCGACATTGGTACCCGCGCCAGTACTGATGGTCGATCCTGTACTGCTGGCGTCAGTGATATAGCCGCCCTGATTGACACCCGCCAGCCCACCTATACCGCCAGTGGTATCGCGCTGCATTCCGCCACCCACCAAGGCGTTGGAAACTACATGGTCCAGCGTTGCCAGCCCGACGGAGGTAGTAATATTTTCGCCGACTATACCGCCGACAGCACGCGTGTAGGTGTTACCGGTCACACGCCCACCGGAAACAGCGTTCTTGATGGTACCGCCTAAGTTTTGCCCTACCAGCCCACCAACACTGTTCTCACCACTGGCACCCGCTAATACTGTGACCTTGCTGGTAGTCACGTTAGACAATGAGCCAACATTCAGACCGACCAAGCCACCGATTGCAGCGAAGCCAGGGGCTCGCGGCCCGGCATTGTTGATCGTGGCGCTGTCCAGTGTCAGGTTGCTGATCGCGCCTGAGGAAACCGCGAATAGCCCGCTGTGGCTGCCAGTGCTTGAGATCCACAAGTTAGTCACCGTGTTGCCCAACCCGTCAAAAATCCCGTTGAACCCGGCACCGTCACCAATCGCCTTGAAACGCCCCGCACGGCCATTGATGCTGTTACCCAGCACGTAGTATCCGTTGAGGTTGGCGTTGATGTTCTGCAGTTGCGCCAGGTTCTGGATAACCGCGTATTGGTTGCCGTTCGAGGTGTAAGCCGCCCCTGCCCCGGACAAGGTCAGTTGCCCGCCATTGCCCAATATCGATTCGCCAACATGGTTGAGAGTGAGGCTGCTGGAGAGCCCGGTCAGCCCAACTTTGCTATTGAGATTGATATCACCACCGGCATTCACCGTAAGACGTGAGCCAATGCCACTTGCCGTCACGTTACCGTCGAGGTTGACGTTACCGGCCGAGCTCAAGGTCAGACCATTGGCACTGTTCCAGGTAACTGGCCCGGCCAGGTTAAGATCGCCTTCGGTACTGGCCAGCTCGATGTTGGTGCTGGCCAGACTGCGCGACAGGGTGTCGGCGTAGGCCGTCTCGCCTGCTGATGCGGCAGTCGGCTGGATCTGGACATTCTTGGCGCTGACTTTGAACGTACCGGTCTGGCCGTTACTGGCCAATGTGTTGAGCTGAGTGCCCAACTGCGTTTCGACCGTGGCGCCCTTGGCCTCGATCACACCACCACTACCGTAGGTATTCTGGGCGTGAGCCTGCAACGACCCACCGACCTTTACCGTGCCCACGTCACCACCGTCCAGCGTGATGCGGCCGGCTTTGCCGTTCAAGGTCCTCGCTTCAATGGCGCCTTGGTTATTCACCACTGCGTGCAACATCGCACTGGCGCTTTTACCGGTCATCAGCACCTGGCCACCGTCGGCCTTGAGCAAGCCGCCGTTTTGCGCCAAAGCATTGATCGAGTCGCCGTTAACCTGGAGGTTGAGCAATTGGTTACCGTCGAAATTGACTGTGAAATCATTCCCCGCACCCAATGCAACCTGGCCCATCTGGGCCTGGATAACGCCATCGTTGCGTACCTGATTACCAAGCAGTGCGATGCTGCCGCCCTGTGCAGCGCTGATCGTACCGTTGTTGATGATTTCGGCATTGGAGTTGCCGCTGAAGGTGTATTTGCCCGCCAGGAAGTCCGCGTCCTTGATGTCCTTGGTGCTAGCAATCAGGCTGCCGACGTTGATCTGCGCACCTTGACCGACCACGATCCCATTAGGGTTGACCAGGAACACACGCCCATTGGCATCCATCTGGCCCTTGATGCTGCTGACATTGGTGCCGATCACTCGGTTGAGCGCAACGGAAGTGGCGCTCGGTTGATTGAACACTACCTTTTGCCCCACGGGAACGCTGAAGTCCGTCCAATTGGTGATCAACTTATCGCTGTGCTGGTTGATCGACATTTGCGAGTTGGTTTCGTACCCCAAAATATCAGCCTTGCCGGAGACCACCGTACCGCCTACCGGCAAGGCAAATGCCGGTGAAGCGCTCAACAACGCCAATGCGCCGATGGCTGAACATTTGGCGCCAGTCTTGCAATGCCGGCGAGCCCCTTCGTGAGCAACCTTCCAGCAGTTCATCGCGTGGTTCCAGACCAGTGAGTAAACCTTGTTCACATGAATTTCCTCTTCCTTAATGACGCCTTGCATAGCGTTGCAAGGCGGTACTGCTTCCAGGCACGAATGTGCTTAGAAATACTGAATGGCGCTGAACCACACGCGCGGATCCTGATGCGGTGCGTCGTTCTGCTCAGTGCCGTGGATGGGCCATGCTGCGGTGACGCTGAGCTGTTGCCCGGCTCCGCGCCAACTGGCGCTAACCCCTGCGGCCGTGAGTGATCGCTGATTGCTTTGCGCGGTCCAGGGCCGCTTGCTGACCGTGATGACGCCCCGGTCGGCGAAGCCGCTCAATTGCACACCCGGCGCCGCCAGATAGCGCAGCTCGGTGCTGGCCTGCCAGCCCTGGTCACCACTGCCGGCACCCAACGCGTAGGCACGAACACCATTGGGGCCACCAAGGCCAAACTTCTCGGAGCTGTCGAGGTTGTTACCCGCCCACTGCGCATTCAATTGGCTGTACAGCTGCCAGCGCGGGCTCAGGTACTGCAAGCGGCCGAGGCTCAGATTGGCGCGTGTGAAATGCCCCGCGGCGCCGGCGCTGAGCCTATCCATGGTGCGGTCGACGGCTCCGCCGATACCCAGGCGCCCGGCGCTGTAGCTGAGCGAGACAAAACTTTGCCCGCCGCCCAGCCAGCGATCCTGGCCACTGGCGTTGATGCCCAGGGTCCACAGCTCCACATGCTTGGGGCTGCGCAGGTCGAACAGGTCGATATCGTCTTGCAGTTGCTTGTCGTCGAACTGCAATTGCGCGGTGAGGTTGAAAGTGCGGCTGCGAATCAAGGGCTGCAAAGCGAAGAAGCTGCGCACAGTGGCTTGGCCTTTTGCCTCCAGCACTTCTACGTCCTTGCCCAGTTGGTAGCTCATGCGCGAATAGGAAGTGCCAAGGGTGGTCGACCACGGGCCCACGGGCAGGCTGTAGCCGAAGCGGTAGTAACGTTGGTGCTGATCGCTTTGCAGCAGGCGCATGTTGAGGGCATCACCCAAGCGCAGCGGGTTGTTTAAAACCAGGCTGGCGCCAAGGCGATATTCGCCGGTGTAGCGGTCGCCGTAGTTGTCGGCTTCCAGGGTGCCGGCGTACCAGGGGCCAGGCTCGGCATCGACCACCAGGTCGGTGCTACCGGGCAATGAGCCTGGGCGCAATGTGCCTTTCACCGCAACGCCTGGAAGATCACTGAGCAACAACAGGCTTTGCTCCAGGTCTGCGTCGTAGACCGCCTCACCCGGACGCAATGCCGACAACGGTTGCTGCAATACAGCATCGATCACGCGGGAGCGATTGTTCAACTCGATACGGCCGTAATGCCCCTCCAGCACCTGGATACGCACGATGCCTTGATCAATGTCCTGGGCGGGCAAAAACGCCCGCGCCAGTGCATACCCGTGAGCCTGGTAATACTCGGTGATGCGTTGTGCAGCGGCGCGTAACCCGGCGAGGTCCAACGACTGGCCCGGCAAATCGGCCAGCAGTTCAAGCAATTGCTCGCGACCGAAGACCTGGTTGCCAGCGATCTCGAAACCTTTCACTTGCATCTGCATACCGCCGCCAGGCGTTGCCTGAGACGGTGCTGAAGGCGGGGGCATGTCCACCTGCACCGGCGCAGAAGGCAGGGGTGCCGGTGCCAGGGATTCGATGTCACGCATTACCTGACCCGCACTGGGTACCTGGGCCCAGACGGAGGGCACGCCAGAGAGCGCCAGCGCAACACCGACGGCGAGCAAAGGCCTCGTCGCGAAATCGTTAATCATGGTGAACCGGCGCCCGTGCATCGATCATTTCTCCCCTGTCTGCAACAAATTGGTAATGGATAAAAGTGGGTGTCGCCGACGCCCCTGTCAGGGGGAAATCCGCACAGGTAAATGGTGCAATCGTGGCGCTGTCAGCGGTTCCCGGTTCCAGGTGCAGCGCCGTGAGCGAGACAAAAAACGGTGCCTTATTGCAGGCTTCAAGGGCTTTGCGGTGTGCTCGCCAGGTCAACTGTCGACCCGCCTCTTCCGCGCTACCTAACAGCCCCGCCGGCCGGAAAAGCAGCTTCATACGCAACCGATATGAAAGCCGCAGCAGATGCGTACTGCTTGGCGGCAGCGGGGGCACTTCAAGGAAGTTCAGCCAGAACAGCGACTCGCGGTCGGCGGGCAGCGCTTCGCCGGTGTAGCGGACTTCAAGCGCACTGCGCTGCCCAGGGTCCAAGCGCAACAAAGGACGGCTGACCACGAACGGTACGGACAGGCCTGAGGGGTCTTGATTGATCTGGCCACGGTCCAACCAGCTCTGGGCCAGGATCGGCGCTTCGCCGCCATTACTGATTCGTACCGTCAGCGCACGTGCATCGGCTGCGTAGACGAAGCGTGTTCCCGTCACCGTCAACGCTGCCTGGCTGCTACTGGCATGGGCGCAAATCAGCAGGCACACGGCATAAAGCGACCTCACAACACACGCTCCTTGCCTGCAGGCCGGGCGTCTATGTCGTGACACTCCAGATTGAGTAACTCGAACGCGCTGCCTTCGCGGGCCTGGCGCTCGGGGAGCGCATAATCCACTTGGCATTGCTGGTCGGCATCGCTGCCCCACTCCACGCGAATCGAGCCCCGCGCCCGTTCGCTGCGTACCACCAGCCGGCTGCCCTGCCCCACCGCACCAATGACTTGGCCGCTCTGCACATCAATGGCTGAGGCGGCGAACGGCAGGCGCTGACCATTGCTGCGCCGGCTGTCGATCAACAACGGGCGGGATCTACGCGTCGGGAAATCCAGCATCACCACGGCGCCGGCACGGGGGGCGACACTGCGTGAAATGACCTGTAGCTCTATGTCATTGGGTACGCCTTGCGGATCGACATCAACCTGGTTGAGTTGATAAGGGCTCAGGCTAGAGATGATCGCGTAGCCATCTTTACCAACGCTCGCCCCGGCGTAACCGACCCTTGCGCCTTCAGCGTCAAGCGCCTTGACCACACCTACCGTTTCGCCAAGGGTTTGCGCAAGCGTCGCGCCACCCGGGTGCAGGACTACGGCACCCGATGCACTGAGTGACTGCTGGTGATAATCCGGCCCCTGAGAAAGACTTGCACCGAACGCACCTTGAGGCAGGCGGTAGTTGACGCTGGCATTGCTGGAGGCACCGCGCTGCCGGTCGGAATGGGCGACCGAAACGGCATAGGACGCATCACCGCGCTCACTGAAGGCGCCGGATATACCGGTAGACATCTGCCGGCCTGAGCGACGGTCATGGCTGGCATAACTGTTGATCACCGCACCGCCATGCCCATTTCGGCCCAAGGGAATCGACAGCGTGAAGGTGAGCTGCGTATCGTCTTGATCCCTTGCATGTCGCAGCCCACCTGGCGATGCGCTATGACTACGCTGGGCCGCGATCGAGTAGAAATTACCGCGCCACTGATTGCTGTAGCCCATGGAGAAACTGAGGGTTCGCCCCGCTTGCTGCCAGTACTGGCTTGAGGAAGTGTTGAGATATACGTTGCCTCCATCGGCGCCCAGCCCCTGGCTGATATTGGCGTCGAACCGAGCGCGTACGCGGGCGAAGTCGATGGCACGCCCAGACTCGTTGCGCATCCGATCCTGAAGCGCAACCGCATCGTGAAGCCCCAAGTAACCGGACGTTGAATATCGATAGGCGAGCAACGAGAAATTCGTGCGGCTATTGGGAAGGTTCTTGCTGTACGACAGGCGCAGGCTGGAGCCCTGCTGAGTCTGCCCTGCGGGGAGTTCGGTGCTGGCTGCGGTGAGGTCGGCGGCGAAACCGCCGAACCGGGTATTAAGCGCCATGCCTGCCAGGCCGGATACATAGCCGGGGGTCAGTGCGGTGCCGCCGTAACCGGTCAGGTTGTTGTCCAGCCCGCGTTGCAGCGTGCCTTGCAAGACAACTGGCGGTCGGCCATGCAAGCCGGGATCGACCAACTGACCGGCCACCAGGCTGTAGCGCGTTGAGCCTGGGCGGAGTAATTGCACGGTCGTGGCAAAGGGCACGACGAACCCATGTTCGCGACCATCGGCTTCGGTGACTGTTACCCGCAGGTCGCCACCAAAACTCGCTGCTTGCAGGTCGGCGATCTCGAAGGAGCCCGGCGCTACAGTTGTTTCGTAGACCAGGTACCCACGCTGATAGATCGAAACCTTGGCGTTGGAGGCCGCAGTACCACGCACCACCGGGGCGTAGTAGCGCTGCGTATCAGGCAACATGCGGTCGTCACTTTCGAGCTGGACGCCGCGAAACGACACCGCATCGAACAACTCACCACTGGTAGTGCTCTCGCCGACCAGCAACTGCGACTTCCAGTCCGTCAAGTCGACCTGACCATAGGCGTAACCGCGCTGGTAGCGCCCACCCAATGTGGGTGACCAGGTCAGGCTGGCGTTATGCCGCAGCCTGACAACGCCCAGGTTCAGCCCCATGTTCAACCCTGAATAGGCATGCGTGTCGCGGCGCCCTTGGCTCTGAACGCTGAACAGATTGGCGTCGTAGTTCAGCAAACCCGCTGTTACGCCACTGTCCCAACTGGACGGGTCGACATAGTTGCTTGTGGCGGGCCGTTGCAGGTAGTACTGCGCAACGGTGATGTGCAGTTTCTGTTCGGGCAGGTCAACACGGATGGCAGCGCCCGGCACGAAACGCTCAAGCTTGTCGCACGCCAGTCCTTGCGGGAGGACCGCGCTCTGTTGATCGCTGCCACGTCCTCTGCGACTACGCTTAAGGTCTATGCCAAGACGCGTGAGTAATTCGCCGCTATAGCACGGTTGTGCATCCGCCAGCCCGGCGACCGCCCGTAACTCAATCTCCTGGGTCGCACGCCATTGGCCATTGACCAGGATATCCAAGCGATAGGTCCCCGGAACATTGTGGTCCAGCTGTTCAAAACGGGTGGTATCAATGGCCATGCCGGACGCTCCTTGCATTAACATCTGTGAATCGAAAATGATCGGCTCATCAAGCTGGCTGGGCGTGACAGGCTTTGCCTCTGGTGCATCCTGAGCCCACGCCTGACATTGCCCGCCCAACAGGACGGCAATAATTAAAAACAGTGCCCAAGGACGACTTTCATTCGCCCATGGCATAGCCAGACCACCGAATGCTCTCGGTCGAAATCGAACAAGTAAAAACATAGTCAGCCCCATGCCACGGCTGTGCGCCGCAACCGGAAAGAAGCGCGAGGCCTGTGGCGTTATTTGCCTACGGGCTGCTCGAACATCCGCCTTGCGCCATAGTCATTGATGGCTTCGTAACGCACTTTTAGTCGAGCCGCGTGGAGGTCAAGGCGGGTTGAAGTTGTGAGCACCGTCTTGCCGAACGGGGCAACCATTCCGGTTTTGACGGGAAACGCCTGGCCATCGCAGTCAACTTCGATATGGCCGAAGGACACGTAATACGGCGTCGGATTCGCTACTTCGAGGTTAGTCGCACCCGTGCTTTTGGGCGTCGCCACAACCGTCCATTTGAGCTGCTCGGGAGCAACATCTACACCAGATGCAAGCGCGGTCGGGCGGTAAAGCAGCTTGAGTCGTGTCCTGAAGGCAAACTGCAACACCGCATCATCCGATGCCCTACGTGGCGGGGTTTCAAGCACATTGAGCCAGAACAGCGATTCGCGGTCGGCGACAGCAATGGATTGGGTTCGACTGATCCTTAATACCGAGCCACTACTGGGGTCAACCCTGCTGACCGCAGGCGCGACAACAAAGGGAACCTGAACATCCTCAGGGGCCATTTCTGCATGCCCATCATCCACCCAGCTTTGCACCAGTACCGGCTCACTACTGGAATTCTCCAACCTGACCGTCACGTCATCCATATTGGCAGGGAAAATCACTCGGGTACCTTGCACCACAATGGCTGCCTGGGACGCCTGCATAAACAGCCCAAGGAACACAGCGCCGATGGCGAGAGAAAACGTACGCGCTATCGGCGCCATGAACCACCTCCTGCATCGTCAGCGGTTATTGATAGGCCAGCGTGTAGCGCACGAACGAAATGCCAGAACCCGGAGTGACAGCAGGCGCGGTCGATACGTAAGACGCTTTGTAGGACAAGGTCGCAGTATTGCCTTTGACCACTGCCACCTGAGGCGTTGTTTCCTTTTGGCCCAGCTGGATTTTCTTGCCAGTGGCCGTATCGTTGAATACTTGAATCTGCACGCCTGTTGCCGGTGCACTGCCAATCAGCTTGAGATTACCGGTGACCGAATCGATGTTCTCAACTTGATCGAAATCGATCGAAACCTTGGCGTCGTTTGTGCATTGCGCACCCGATAATTGCAGCTTGAACGGCACAAACGGTGAGGCGTTGCCAATCGCGGCAAATGTTCCTGGTGCGATCCGACCAAGCTCCACATTGGTCACGTTACCCTCGCCTGGCGCCTGGCCGTTAATGTCACAGGTCACATCTGTGATGCTGCCTGAAAAGTTCACAACCCCATCCGCAGCGTAGGAAAGAGAAGGCGCAACTAATGCACAAAGAAAACCGGATGCAACCAGACCTTTCAATGAAACACTTTTCATATCATATCCTTATTAATTTAAGTTCGCGATCACGCAACTAGCAGGTGCAACCCACAAGGGTGAAACCACCTCGCCACATGCCTACCGACATCAATATCGGCAAGCCAGAACAAAGATACAGTACGCACATGCGATTTTTTTATAGATTATTCGCACAAGGACTAAGGAAGTTTCGCTTTGACGAAAATTTTTCACCAGCATTTCTAAAACCGTATTTAACTTAGTGGTGCCTTCATCGCATAAGGCCTGCATTATTTGCGATGGGCTTGGCCCTGTGTAAGCAGCAGGTAACGTTACCCGGAAAGGGATTTTACGGATGAGCACCATTGTAATAGCCGATAACCATGCCTTGATGCGTTATTCGATCAAGAGGCTACTGGAACAAAACGGCCACACCGTCGTCGCCGAAACAGAGAATGGGCAGGAAACCCTACACATGGTAAATATGCTTGAGCCACACCTACTAATTATGGAACTAGACCTGCCAGAAATACACGGATTGGACGTCATTTCGGTACTGACCCTGGGTAAATGCTCAAGTAAAATACTCGCATTCACTGCCTATGACGCCGAGAATTATTTAATTCGTTGCTTAAAAGCTGGCGCCTCCGGATTCATCTCCAAAACTGCCGAACTGAGTGAAATACAACTTGCTATAAGAGCACTACTAAGAGGCAATAATTACTTCCCCAACGTCACGTTAAAAATGGCAAAATCCCTCAAGCGTACGTACTTGTCTCGTGAACAGAAGCCGATAAAATTGACCAGACGCGAAACAGATATATTAAAGCTTTTAGCCAACGGCCATAATAACCAAGAGATCGCCAAGCTGCTAATGATCAGCCATAAAACTGCGAGCGCTTACAAACTCCGATTGCTATATAAATTCAATACCTCACATCTGCTTGGCATGATTGACGCTGCGCGTCGAGAAGGGCATATAACCGAAGGAAACGCGGCCTTATGACTACGGACGCGCCCGGTACGCCTTGCTAACTAAGGGGCCTATGCATGTGTCGACTAGACTCTTGATCAATAATGGTATTTCAAGCCGGAACCTACGAAGGTTCCGGCTTATACACTTTATTTGACTAAACCAGCAACCAAAGAACATTTACTGTCTCTGCAGGCGTCCAGCCCGCGTTAGAGATATGTGCCTGGAAACACGCGTACTTAACCCCCTGATAGATGACTTTATCGCCCACCCTGTAGGACTCACCTAGCTTCCACTCCGGTGTCTCGCCCCCTTCACCGATAGAGGTAGTGACACTTAGCACGTTGCTAGGCACCGACAGCTGCCCATGAGTATCTTCGGCGGCCACAAAAAAACGGTACATTGTTGCGGGAGTCAGGCCGCTGTCGGTATAGCTGGTTTGTGAAGCGGGGATCGTCGTAACCTGCTTCCCATCGCGGTAAAAATTATAATGCTTCAGCGGATAGCCGCCTGTCGATGCTCCCCACATCAATGACACCGTATTTGAGGTGGTATTCATAGAGTGCAGGTTGACCGGTGCCGTTGGAGGGGCCGTACCACCACCTTCAGCTTGAGTTCTAACCTGAATCGCCATACTTGGAAGTGACTGGTTGCCTCTATCATCAATAGCGGTCACAAAATAACTATAGCTGGTCCCCGGTAATACGCTGTTATCAGTCCAGCTCAGCAACGGAACATAGACATCTACCGTCGTGGAGCCATCACGGGTAATACGGTACAACGCGACAGTAGAAGAGCTGATTGAAGCGTTCCAGGTTAACTGAACCTGTTTATCGGTGATGCTACTGGCTTTTAGGCAGGTTGGCGTGGTTGGCCGCCCACCGCCGCCCTCCCGTCCTACAAAATCAAGATCTACTACCTGATAGAATGCTGCGGCGGTATCCGCAACCTCCCAAACCGCCAGCAACACATGGTATCCCTCACGGATTGGCAGTGGCATTTGATGAACGGTGGGTGAAGGCGGCTTCATCGCATTACCATGAGACCAGTAAGGTTTCAGATTAATCTGGACGGTGTAAAAAGGCTCCGCCTCGAACTGATCACGGGACAGTACCTGGCTCGGGTCCCAAGCCTCTTTAGTGATGAAGTAGTTCCAGCGGCGGGTTACATGGTTAGCTGTAAAGTGCCATGAAATATCCAGCACCTCGCCTCCCCGCACCTCATGTTTTTGCCAGTGGCTACCGGGCTGATCGAGAAACAGGCCGGTCGCCTGACTGGCACTGGCAATTTTTCCGTCCGGCGGCGGCGGCGAATTGGCCACATCTTCAGGGGCATACACGTCCAGCAATCCTCCAGCAACGGCGGGGAAAAACTTGCCCGACTCACGCTGGTTGAGTGCCCCCTCATCCAAGTCACCTGCCTGCCAAGCAAAGTAGGCACGAGAGGCGGGAGAAAAAATATGACCGTGACGTGGAGTTATGTTTTGACTGATAGGGTTCGTGATGTGCTTTGCCATGATGAATCTCCATTTCGTTATTTTTCAGCCATGTAATTTGAGGATTAAGTTATGCGCGCTGCCAAAGGGACATGGCCTTGTCTGGCGCCCACCAAGAAGTCGAGGTGTGTACCATCAGGCAAATGTAGGTAACTCCCCTATACGTGACGAGGTCATCGTCCTTGTATAAAGAGCCTGCTACCCATTCCGGCGCGGTTCCACCTGCTGACAAGGTACGCACGGTTAATGTTTTACTCAGGCCTGAGTTGTTACCGTGGCGATCTTTCGCACTCACCTGATAGTGATAGTCGGTATCAGGCCGTAACCCGCTGTCGCTAAAGGGGGGTGTAGTCGTCACGCCGATTGACATACCATTCCTATACACTTGGTAGCTTTGGATCGGATGAGTACCTGAAGCAAGTTGCCAGCCAAGCAATATTGAAGACGATGTTTGGGAGATAGAGTTTAAACCGGTCGGTACCGACGGCCCTTCTGGCACCGGGGTCTCTCCACCAGTAAGATAACCATAGCGATTGAGAAACTCCCAATTATAGGGCTTGCCGTGTTTGTCTCTGCCATTATCCCAGTTAACTGACCATGTCATTAGACCCCGAACAGGGTTGCCGGCTTTTTCCAGATCGGACAAGGCATCAATAACACTTCGCGGGTTTACGACATACCCTGTGGCCGCAGCATCATTATTGGAAGGTAAACCTATTACCAGTCGATCAGCCGCAATTGTGGTAAATCCGCGTGTGCCGTGGATCAAACTATCAGTCAGATAGTAAAGAAACTCTTTTTTGTGAGCATCGCTGTTCTGAGTAACCCACAAATTAAGTTCATCCACCCAAATACCATCACCGCCCTGATTGTAATACTGCGGCGCGATAAAGTCATAAAGGTCGTCCAGTGCCTTAATATAATCAAGGTAGATTCCGTCAGTGCGCAAATGAGGGAACTCGGGGGCCATACTGATTATAAAATACCTTCCCTCTTTTTTGTAATACTCGCGCACCCTTCGTAGTGCAGCCGGTATTACCGTTCGGTTATCCGCATGCGTAATCGCCAATTGTTCAAGATCGATATCCAGGCCGTCAAAACCGTAGGTCTCTACCAATCGAATTATCTCGTAGGCCAGCGCTTCCTCCTGCCCGGCATAAAGCTCGATATGGGCGTCAGCTCCCCCCAAGGAGATCAGTACAGCACGCCCTTGTGCGTTCAATACTCCAACCTGCTGGCGAAACTCCAGGTCACTGTAGGCATAGGGTTTAAAGGTGGGAATACCGCTGCCTTTCATAAACGCAACGGCAATCACGTTATAGTTTTCCGGGATATCTGTTAGGGCCATCTCAGCAAACAAGCCCTGCTGATAACCCTGCCCGCCCTCAGACTTCCAGTTATGCCAAAAACCCATCAGGATATTTTTAGCAGAAATATCAGGCATTACTGAAGCGGCATCAAGAGCACGGCCTTCATATTGATTAACAACTGTTTGTTTCAGCATGACTTCTTACTCCCTTAATAGCGTAGGTGCAGACATCTAAACTGAATTGCCGCAAATCGCGCTAACGAAGGTATCGTTGCTCACCCGCATAGTGCGAATCAATCAAGCTTTATCACACACGACGTGATCTACTTCAAACAGAAGTAGACTTCGACAAGCCTGCTTGTGTTAGCCAGCATACTCAGTGTCGATCAGGGGACATAGGCTGCATTGAGTTCAGCCGTATAGCTTGTTCAAGCAGCCATTGATAAAACCAAAAGGATTTACTAGTGCATTCCTAAGGATGCACTAGTGGTATAGACAGCTCACTGCGAAAAATATTTTTTGGATCAAACCTAATCTTGGTTCTGATGAGCATCTGCCGTTTATCACCATAATAAAGCTCCAGCCATCGCGTATCGACTATCTCATGGCTATCGTCTGTATATTTCATATCAATATCTGGGTAGTTTATATAACACCCTTGATATCGTTGATTATCTTGAAAAGGTTTGCCGCCTTGCTGCTCGAAAAAAGCCTTGTAAAACCCTCGACACCATTCAACGCAGTGACGCTCGTGCCTCGGGTCACTCCAGTAAACCTGAAGCTGTGACTTCAGAATCGAGCGCCTCTGATAAATGGAAGTTGGGTGCGCCTGTTCATTATTAGCATTGATACAGCCGCCATAGGAGTCAATTTGTAACAACGCCTGATTAAGCAGAGCATCGTCTGCTTGATTAAAGTATTGCCATATAGCATTAATTTCAAAATCAGCAAAATCACCAACCTGATAAAACGATTTATACTTACCAGATTGATTATTACCCGAACCATTCAACATCTGGGCCAGATGCAGCCAGTCCATCAACCTGGCATCCTGCAAGACATTCCTTAGCTTGGGCTCGCTTGAGTGATGTTTTCTTATCGGGCCAAATAAAGCATCTTGCGTGGTGACAAATGCATTCCTGCCGGCAGCTTGATTCATGTGGGTGACAAAATCTATCAGGGGATCGGCTTGCCGCTCACCATCGACTCGGCCATCCATTCCAGTATAGTGAACCAACAAGTTGATATCGCCGGTTGAGCGGTGTTGCAACTTAAGCAATGCAAACAGGCCGCCATTAGCTTTGGACAGGTCATCGCTATTCCAATACTCATCATTTTTATTGAACCAGCGCCAGTACTCATTTAGAAAATGACCAAGCTTATCTTTGTTATCAAATGCACTCCATGGCCATGCTAACGAGAGCAGATAAGCTTGCTGCGGTGCCTGCGGCAGTTCTTTGAAGTAGTAGTTAATAATAATTCCAAAGTTTCCGCCTCCCGCTCCACGGCAGGCTATAAATAGGTCACGCTCTCCATCCGCCTCGTCACTACCTTCGTGAACATGTCTGACTTCAAGTGAGTCTCCGGTTTTGCTCGGCACTAAAATATCCACGCCGCTTAACCAGTCCACTGTCAGCCCATGCAAACGCGATAGTAAACCGTAACCGCCCCCGCTGATATGCCCTCCTGCACCTACCGAATAGCACGAACCACCCGGAATTGTACGATTAGCTGTTTTATAAAGCGCTGCGAAGCCATCCCAGTTCTGATTTCCAGATGATATGCGAACCTTATATTTTACGCTTTTATCATAGTGAGACCGCAAACGCCGTTGTTCATTAAACTCAATGCCTGCCATCAAACCAAGATCGATAATAGCCAGCTTCTGACTTTTTTGAGACGCTAACTTATTCGCCACAAATCCTTCGTAGCAATGGCCACCGCTACGCACTGTAATCCGGTAATTTTTCTTCAGCGCATCGTTAGCCGCCGCCCATACCGAGTCCGGACTATTACAGACATAGATAAAGTCGGCGCCCTGCCCATTACCGGGCCAGCGTAAGTTAAAGCCTTTTTTTAGCGTCTCATAACGACGATCATTACGATCAATAAGGATATATTTTGACATACCCCCTCCCTGAAAGACTTAAGAGCATTAAATATTGGTTCGCACTCAAAGCTAACGACACGCCTTGCCACTCCACCAAAGCGAAACTCCAGCAGCCATTCAACTCTTTCTCAGACAACAAAAAAGTCATTCCCGCAACTTAAAATGATTTAATCAGCAATATGTAACACCCGTCTCCATGTCGCATCATGTTTACTAAACTGCTCCATGTAAAAAATATCATAGCCCCTACTTTTCTAATGTCCAGTCGAAAAACTTTCCAGAACAATGCCTTTTTTGTAAATCACTGGAACGCGCTTGGGGGGCAACTTACTTTAATTAGAGATAGTTCTTACATAAAAGGAAATTTCTTTCCTATCGTACCGCTGCGCTTTTTAAGGACGACGCGCATCGACGCTTCATAAATATTCTTATTTATCAATCTTATTGGATACTCAAGAGCACTCGCATCGATCGTTTCTCGCATCCCATGGGCACGTATCACGCCCTCGCCACCCCGTATCGACGGATATGCATCCGGAAATTTAAAAGTGTGAACAACATCACACAATGACGGTATTTTCAGCCAACACAGCTGCAGCTTATCGTCAGCCTTGCCCCCTGGAAAGCACTGGCATCGGGTGTTTTACGGCCTGGCCGAGCGTAACCTCAGTGTTGCCTCGAGCGCGATTTACGCCGAACCAGCCCACCGCTGGAGCGTCCAGGAACAGGCGCAACGGGCAACCATGACGCGCTCGGCCTTCGCATTGCGCTTCAAACAGGTGGTCGACGCAGCACCTATGGAGTATCTGACGTACTGGCGCATGTTACTGGCCAGTGATCGGCTGAAGAATTCCGATAAATCGGTGCTCAACATGGCGTTCTCATTGGGATATGAGTCCGAAAGCGCATTCAGCATCGCATTCAAGCGTGTTATGTCTCAATCGCCTCGCCACTATGTGCGCGAGCACGCCCTCAAGGTTTAGTGCAGGCCGCCGCCGATAATCAGCGTTTCCCCGGCGATCCAGCTTGCATCCGACGACGTCAGAAATGCGACCGCGGTTGCAATATCTTCGGGCTGGCCGATACGCCCCTGCGGTGTAATGGCTTCTTTTTTGGCGGCAGTTTATTCAGGAACACTTTAAATATGCCTGAGGTGACGGCACGTCATTGTAGGTTCACCGACCTCTATTCAATCTGACCTTCCCATCAGATATAACCATCCAAAAAGCAAGTTAGTTTCTACAGTGCGCATCGAAGGAGTACGGCGCAAGCGTCCTGACCACCCTAGGCCTGCGTGCGCCGACGCCATAGAAAAGCACCAAAAACGACCAGGGAAAGCAATGACGGAATTAGAACGATATTGATCAACTTAAGCCTTGTCCCGAGCCCCTCAACCTGTAAATCCAGTTGACGCGCTAAGAGGCGCATCGACTTTTCGATAACAGCTTTCTCAGCAGAAAATTGATCGAAGGAGGATTGCTGCTCAACGGTCAGTTGCTTATTCAGTTCACGCCCCGCAGCCAATTCGGCCAAGCCCTTTTCGGTCATGTCCAACCTGCCTTGCAGCTCAACTCTCATATCGCGCAAGCGTGCGCGCGCTTGTTGCTGTGCGTGTTCCACCACGGTGAAGGTGCGGCTGTAATGACCGCGCGAGCGCAAGCTGATCAACGCATCCGACCCCGACAGGCTGTCCAGCGCGTTAAGCACCAACACCGCATTGTCAGCCCATGGCACTGTGACCAGTTGATCACCTTGGCGCTGCACATCGGCCCACAGGTTGTTGCTCAGTACATCTGTGTCCGCCACAACCACGACGTTGATATTCTGCGCCTCGGTCAATGCTCCGGGTGAGTCCATGAAAGCCGAGCGCGCCAGGCCTTGCAGGCGTACCGCGATCAGGTAACGCTCGCCTGTAGCCTTGAGGCTCCGGGCAAGCGTATCGGGGTTTTCCAGATGATCCAGGCTCGCCGTCTTGTAGGGCATGGCCTGCTCCGAACTGTGCAACAGCGGTGTCAGAGTAGTTGTTGCACCCGGCAAGGCGCTCAAGATACCGGCGGTGGTCAGGTTAAGGCTGCCAATACCAGCAGTAATCACATCCTGTTCATTCATCGCAGAGGGTGACAACCCCAGGGCAGTCGGTTGCCAGACCGGCTCTGCGCCTTGGGCCATTGCCACAAACTGACCGTAGCGGCCGTCGCCCAACACGCGATCAGGTAGAAGCTTGATGCCCCACGCTTTGAACAAAGGCGCGAGGTCAGAAGACTTGTCTTTGCTGGGTATCCCAAAATAGTAATCGCCACGATCCTGCTCGCTATAGGGGTCGACGAACACCAGCAAACGCCCGCCACGCAGCACAAACTGATCAATAGCGCGCAGTGTCGTCACAGGTAAACGTTTGGGATGCACGAGCATCAAGACATTGAGTGCACTGTCGATGGTGTCGACATCGGACGCCAGTTCGCGTACTTCAAACGCATTGTCGATCTCCTGCATGATCCGCCAAGGCTGTCGCGTTCGCCCCGACTGCACATCGAAGCCACCTGCCAACGGCAACGAAGACATCAGGCCGATCACTTGCCGCGCGGGCCGAGTCAACGTCTGCAATGTACGGCTGATGTCGTATTCAAGGAACGTTTGTTGTTCTAGCGCAAAGAAACCGATGCTGGCGTGGTGCGCCTGTGCGTCGACGATGGCCAAGCCAAAGTAAACCGCCGCACCCGCCTTGCCGATGGGGGCCTGTTGCAGGCCAAGCTCGACTGCGCGGGCTTCGTCTGTTGAAAACGGCGCAGGGTCAATAATGTGCACCCGTAGTCGGCCATTTGACACACGCTCGTATTCACGCAGCAATGCTTTGATGCGCACCGCGTAACCGCGCATGACCGTAAGGTCCCTGGCGGCCTGGCTGGAAAAGTAAAAGTACAGGTCGGTGGGTTCCACCACGGCTTGAATGATCTGGCGCGACCCTGGGCTCAGGGTGTAAAGCTGCTGCTCGGTAAAGTCCAACCGCATCGACGCCAAACGTGGCGCCAACTCGAAGTTGACCGCCACGAACCCAGCGATAATAAACATTAGGCGCAAACAGGTGCGCGTCACCGATTTGAATGACATGGCGTCACACTGCCTTTTTCAATTCAACCGCAATCACGGTGACGGCGAGCCAGCCAATGATCTGGCTGAAAAAATACAGCACGTCCTGTGGGTCGACTACGCCTCGGCATAGTCCTTCGAAATGCGTGAGAAAACTCAACGAAGCCACCCCATCGAGCCACGACAAACTTGACCAATCACGCAAGACATCCAATACCACCGGGAAGCCACAGGCCATGAATGCCAGACATAACGCCATTGCAGTAAGGAAGGCAATCAGTGGGTTCTTGGTCAGTGCCGACAGGCACCCGCCAATAGCCAGGCAACTGCCAGCCAGTAGCCAACTGGCCAGGTAACCACAAAGGATGACGCCGTTGTCTGGCGCCCCCAGGTAGTTGACTGTAATCACCAGTGGAAACGTCAACGCCAGCGCCAACCCGCTGACCACCCAGGCGGCGAGGAACTTGGCTACCACCGCCTCAGCCGTACCCACTGCCAGGCACATCAACAACTCGATGGATCCGCTCTGCCGCTCGATGGACCACATGCGCATGGCAAGGGCCGGCAGCAGCAACGCATATAGCCACGGCAGATAGTCGAAGAACGGTGCCAGGTCGGCCTGGTTACGCTGGTAGAAGTCGCCCAGGTAAAACGTGCTGATACCGCTGAGCAGCAGTAGCAAGAGGGTAAACACATACGCGACGGGAGTGACGAAATAACTGCACAGTTCGCGCTTGAACACCGGCCAGAACGTCCTCATGGTTGTTGCTCCCGCGTCAGCAGCCGGAAGACTTCCCCCAGCGAGCCCCGCTCGACTTCCTGGCGTGGTACATCCCAACCGCGACTCAGAATCAGCGAATTGATAGCCGGTAGTATCACCGTTCCAGTGCGCGCCAGCACCCGCACGCTGTAGGGTTCAGGCCCCACCTCTATGCCTGCAACGCCTGGCAGCATGCCAAGGGTCATGACATCCAGAGGCCGCGTGGCGTACAACGTCACCGCCTGGTGATAGCGCGAACGACCTTCCAGTTCCAGCGGCGTGCTGTCGACCAACAGCCGACCTTTATCCATGACCAGCACACGACTGCACAATGCGGTGACCTCTTCAAGGATGTGGGTAGAAATGATGACGATTTTGTCGCGAGCCAACTCCTTGAGTTGCTCGCGCACGCGGTACTTCTGATTCGGATCCAGACCATCGGTGGGCTCATCGAGAATCAGTATCTTGGGATCATGCAGAATCGCTTGCGCCAACCCGACGCGGCGCTGGAAACCCTTGGACAGGGTATCGATGGTCTGGCCACGTACTTCCATCAGCTCGAATTGCTCAAGTATGGCCGTGACCCGCAACGTCTTTTCGCGTCCACGCAAGCCGCGCACTTGAGCAATAAAGCCCAAAAAACTCGCGACGGACATTTCGTTATAGCAAGCCGCTGTTTCGGGGACGTAGCCGATCAGACGTTGAGCGTGGCGCGTCTGACGGCGTATATCAAAACCGAAAAGGTTGGCGGTGCCTGAGGTGGGCGACATGAACCCGGTGAGCATACGCAGGGTGGTGGACTTTCCCGCGCCGTTGGGGCCGAGCATCCCCAGTACCTCACCCGAGGCGGCCTTGAAAGACACATCGTCTACTGCCAGGGCTTTGCCGAAACGTTTGGTCAAATGCGTTATATCGATCATGGTTGCCTAGTTACCTGCTCAGACGCGGCGAAGCGTCTGAGAGTGCACGCTTCGTTTCGCGACGCACCTTATCGATAGGGTACTGATCCTGAAACCTCATAAGCGGTGAATCCGATTGTTCCTTGGCGCGAATCGAACCGTCTATTGGCGAGTAGGATTTATCTGACAACGCTATTGGATCCAGCTGGCTATTCTGCCCACCTCACCGCCACCCCCTTCAGCCTCACGGAGCCGGATTACTCATGTTATTGCGAACGCTTGAAATACCCGATGCCCATGGTCAATTGCTCAACGCCGTGGTCCTGTGCGGTTTCACCGCGACCAGTCTCAACCAGCAGTTCCTGGTTTATAGCCTTAATGAAAAATCGGGCGATGAGTTGGTCAAGATTTACCTGACGAACATTGAGGGGGAGGGCCAAAAACTGCATATGTGTGATGTGCCGGCCGAGATCCTTACGACGGCCGTTCAAGTGCTCAGGCATATTTTCCGCGACGCCTGTGCGCCTGACCCAATACAAACCGACGATACCTATGCACTGATGGACCTGACCGATACCGACATTCAGTGCAGCGCTGTAAGTACTCATTACAACTTGAAGATCAGTGACGCGTGGCTAACAAGTCTGCTGAGATACGAACCCCAGAAAAAAGCAAGCAGCTTTTCTTTGCAGTCAGATACCAATGTTGGTTCCACGGCAATTGCAGCCCCAGCAACCGATGAACTTCTGGTGACACCGGCCGAACAGACCACGTCAGAAAGAATTGAGGCTAACCTCAAATCACTAATCGCCAGTATCACCCACCACAAGCAAATACTATTGAGTCAATATGTGTTGCTGGATGAGCGTCAACGACAACTGGACCAATTCGATCAGACATTAAAGCATCGGGAAGCAGCATTAAAGCTTAGCGAGCAAGAAGCACTAACCAATACTCAATTAATACAGGAGGCCGAAAAGATGCTTAACGAAATAATGAAAGCCGAGATCACCCCCTAACTTGAGGTTTTACATCGAGCACCGAACGCTACGCACTCTGTCGTTTTTTGAAAATTCCTCATCATCGCCACCTGTAGATCAACTAATGAAAGCCAGACATTTAACAGTAATCCTATACGCAGCCCCTGCATTTTTTCTGCCTTTCGGGGATTGCTTCAGCAGACTGTACGTATTCCAACGGACCAAGTGCCGATACATTCTCAACCAGCATGCCACGCTTACTTATTATTCCTCGAGACACACCAATAGGCTCAACCGTTTTTGAATCAGCGGTGTTTACTCATAGCTCATCCAATACTGGAATCAGCTGCTCTGGCGCCAACACATGGGGCGCAATAAATAATTTGGGAACTACACCCGCTGACTCTACCTTTCACGTCATAAACAACTCAGGACTGTCATTCCAGCTACTCTATAAAGGCCTCCCAATCAAGGAGGCGAGCCAAATTCCACTTCCTGCTAAAAATTACGACATGAGCAACACTACCCTTCAACTAAAAATTATAAAAACAGGCGACACCATAAGCGGCGCGATCATCCCAGCCGGCGAAATTTCGGGCATAAAGTTAGGCAGTCTTAAAGTTTCATCAATAAAACTGTCGAACAGCGTGACCCTGACTGCCCCCCGCTTGTCAAACGGCGAATATCAATGCCTCCATGGGGCAACACCGTCTGAGTGACTTCCCCAAAGATGGCGCACCGTCAAATAAAGCCATCCCGTTCAACATAAAAGTTTATAATTGCCCAGCCGGGATAAACAAAGTCATGTACTCGCTCGTACCAACGTCCTCTTCAGCTTCGTTAAACGACAACCAAGGCATCATCAAGCTAAACCCTGGTTCGACAGCAATGGGAGTTGGTCTGCAAATCACTGACGACAGTATGGTCCCGGTCCTCCTAAATACGTCCTTGCCGCTCAAGGACTACTCAAGCGCTGGTGGAAATTTCACAGTCGCCCTCAACGCACGCTATTTCAAAATAGCCGGTGGCTCAGGCATCACCCCGGGTGCAGCAAATACCGAAATGACGTTTGTCATGAGCTACCTGTAGTCGCCAGCGCTCACCACTTCGTCCAACCAATGTCGTTATAAATGCCGCCCTCCCTCAAGGAAACGTAAACGTGAACTCCGCCGCCCCATAAGCGGCGCCTGCCCTCAACGCCTCCTCACTGCTCAACCGAATATAGTGCACACTTAAAGGTATTTTCGCGCCCTCACCTGCCCGCTTCATTACATACCCTGCTCCGTCATATCGAATGACCTGCCGGGTCAGTTCGTTATTCATGACAATCCCGAAACCTTGCGCGCTGGCTGCTGTCGGCTCAAGTGTTAGAACAGTGGGGTTTGCAGACGGTCCATACTTGTCATTAAACGTAATCACCGGCTTGGCATTGGCCGCGCATTGGCTCAACTCGATGGCGAAGTGCACAGGCATTGAAGTCGCACCCACCTGCGGAAAATCGTTCAGGCTCAAGCGCCCCAATTGCACAGGTTTGGTCTTATAGGTTTGCACGTTGCAGGTATTGGGAATTTCAATCGGCCCACCGCCGTCCCCCATATTGATGATCGCCGGCCCCATTAGCAGGTAGGGCACGCGACAGACTCCACTGGGTCTGTTATCCATCGGTATATCCACGCTGCTGCCAAAACCCACTTGGCCTTTTAGTAAGTCGATGGCATAGAGCGTGAGTTGAGAGCTCCCGGCGACGCGCTCGACGATCAGTTTCCCGGCAGGCAACTGGCTGGGTTCGACCGTCAGGATCAACTGTTGCACATAGTTGGTAGTCAGTGTCGAACCACACGCCTGGGCAGCGGCTGAATCATACTGCACTGGCTCCTTCTCAACTGCGACGGGCAAAGGCGTTTGCAGCAAGGTCCGGTTTTGTCCGTCCGAGGAACGCACGTTAATTTTCAGGCCAATACCGTCAATGTTTGTGGGAGCGATGCCCTCCGATAAAGGCGTCCCTGGCCCCCAATGGCCCGTAGAAACCAGCTCATGTCCGTATCTGCAGCTCGTCATCACAAACAAGCAGTAGGAAATTACACACAACGATTGCCGAACAATCCGTCAACACGCAGTGCCGCTTCTGGATTGACCGGTCAACCTATCACTTTCACATTTGCAGGTGTGCCTGGCTGATTTGCTCAGCCACATAACCAGCAGCCCGGATCTTCAGGTTGCGCTGCGGTTTACCGCAGAGATCCCGCCCATGATCGCCGCACTTCCGGTGGCGCGATCAATCGATCTTGATCGATGGAAGCCGTTTATCTCCCAACCCCCTACGGGCCTTCCCGTACGGGGTCGGCCTTTGTTACTTTGGAGGTCATATGAAACTCGAAATTGCTCTGTACCAGGCGTTAATGGCAATTAACGTCCCCGAGCAAAAAATCAACGCGGTAATCGAAGCGATGGAGTCAGACTTGAATACGTATCTCGCTACCAAGGTTGATATCGCAAACCTGCACAATCAACTGCAGTCGGAAATTTCACAGCTAGAGGTCAAGTTGACCATTCGCATGGGCGTCATGCTTTCTGCAGCCGTCGGCGTCATGATGGCCTTCATGAAACTCATGCAGTAACGACTTCAAGCGTTGTCTTCTCTGCGGGGGTCACCAGCCATCAAAGGATGGTAATTCCCCGCGTCACCTCGACTTTCCAGAATCAGCCGTTAGCCATCTGCATCAATGCATCTGCAGTGATTTGAATATACTCACGCATCCATACCCTGCCCAACCAATCACCCGGAATACCTTGCACGCCATAATACGCACCGGCTACCTGCCCAACGATTGCCGCCGTAGTGTCCGCATCATCCCCCAGATTCGCAGCCATCAGCACGGCCTCGGCAAAGCTATCTATCTGATGGAAACACCACAGAGCTGCTTCCAATGAAGCAACTGCATAACCTGAGCCTACAATGTCAGCGCGTACCTTTTCCCGATAAGTCCCTTGAGCAATCGCTACCACTTTTGGCTCGATCAAATCGGAGCTGTCCACCTGCAGCACCTGAGCTTTCGCCTCTCCACGTAATGCATTGGCGATCACCTTCGAAAGTACCAAACAGCACTCTACCGCCTCTTGAGCGGCGTGTGTCGTACGGGAGCTAGCGACAGAAAAGTTATGAATTCGATTGGTATCAGGGAAGTAGAACAGCACGACCGGGGCCAGACGCATGATAGAGCCATTGCCGGCCGAGTAACGGTCCGTCGAGCCCGCGTAGGGATCACCTTTACTTTGAAAGTCAGCCAATGCCTGGCGCACCGTCAGACCTATATCGAAGCACACCCCGGTAGAACTCAAATATCCCGATGTCCACCAGTTCAGATAGCGCTCCATCTGATCGACAGCGTCAAAGCAGCCCTTTTTCAATAGGCTTTCCGCCAAGCACAGCGCCATGGACGTGTCATCGGTCCACTTGCCAGGCTGAAGATTGAAAGGACCGCCACCTATCATGTCCATGACAGGAAGAAACGAGCCACGCGGCATAAACTCAACAGAGGTCCCAACGGCATCACCACAGGCCAGGCCTAGCAGGCAGCCCCGAAAACGATCCAACGCAGAGATAGGCATTTGTGATCAGCTCATAGACATCCTAGGTCGCAGCACTATTCCAGCTCTGCCCTACTTGGTATATAGGAAGCGACTGACTGTGGCAGTGAGAATGGGCCCGAGCCATAGCTCATCAGCACAAACAATAATTGCTATGAGGAATAGTGTGATGTTCCGGGCCTAGAACATGTGTCTCGATAAAGCATGGTCATGGTCTTATCGTTGCGCAGAAACCAATACCATCATGGGGCGCTCCGTTTCTTCGGCTAGCGCCGGGTTTGTTTCGATCTGATCCGATGCTGGTCCCCATTCATTGACATGCCGAATAGTAAAACCAGCAGCCATCAGCGCGTTCAGTGTGGTGCCCAAGGTCCGGTGGTACTTGACCACCCCGTCAGCCAGCCAGTTGCTGACGCGCTTACCTTCGTTTTGATAATTGTTGACAGCCCATGACCGTTGACCTTGATCATCAATGAGCCAGCCCTGACGGGCCGGACAGGTGTAGATCGGGTGTTCAGTCGTAAAGACAAACCATCCGCCAAGTTGCAACGCCTGATAGATGGCGGCCAATAACGGAGCGAGGTCAGGAAGGTAATGCAGAGTCAATTGGCTGTACACCAGGTCGAACGCTTGGCTCGGCAGTGTGAGCTGTTCGAGGTCGCGGCGTTGGTAGCTTATGCCGTTGTCATTGGTGAGTTCCCGTGCCCGGGTCAGCATTTTTTCAGACAAGTCCACGCCAAGCACCTCGGCGGCTCCTGCTGCTCGCGCACTGCGGCAAAACCAACCGTATCCACAGCCTAGATCGATGATCCGCTTTCCAGAAAGATCCGGAAGCATAGTCTGGATAGAGGCCCACTCCGGGGCAGCTTCTAAACCGAACTGAGAACGTGGTAGTTGAGCATAACCGTCGAAAAAGGCCTGATTGTCGTAGATATTTTGAGACATATTGAACTCCGAAAGTAATTGAGATCACCTCAAGCAACGGTGTCAGGAAGGCGTGTTGCCCGCTTACGTTTTTTGAATAAATAGACAAATAATTTGGAAACGACATCAGCGATGCCAGATTGAAGATACCGTAACGGCGAAAATGACCTACTAAAAAAACTGGGGCAACTGTCATATTGGATGAGCGCCAGTTACCTGCAGCCTTTTGTCCATTGGACAACAGGCCACAGGTGACCGTGTGGTGTCGGGTTATAACACGTCATCCTAGCCCTGCATTTTATGCCTGCGCGGGCTGCATGAGCCACAGCGAATATTCAACTGTCCCTCGACGTTCAACAGCCCGACTCACGTATTAATCGAGCTCTTATTGAACACGGAGTGGATGATGGATCTACTCAGTAACCCAATTTATTCAGGTCTTCGCGAAAGCATTTGGTTGCCAACTGCCGCGATACCCGAACGAAAAGAATGGGGACTATGACCAGCAACCCAACAAACACAGCAGGGACTTTCGGGCGTAGCCATGTCGCGCTAGCATCCAAGAAATCGTAAGCGCCTGGAATCATTTTTTCTATCATTTGATAGGGTGCTGGAAAGGACCACTGGAACTGCATCGCCGTAGCCGCGGCAATAATTGCAAGCACAATGGCGAGAAGGGTCAGTTCCAATACCAGCACAAGAATGACCTTGGCACGCTGCCACGCTTTGCGCCCGGGGTCATTGATGGGCACGATCTGCACATCCTTGATACGTAAGACATCACCTTCACGAACGGTATCGCTCTGTTTCCACACTACATCACCGAATTCCTTGGAGCGGTATTGGCCGAGAAATCGCTTGTAAAAGGATAACGTCCAACAGGTGTGAGGCGAAAATTTGGTGAGCGCTGCATCGGTAAACAAAAGAGCGCTACGAGGCGTGAGAGCTTTGGTAATACCGACCTTTAGCGGATTGTTCACCCCAATGGCATACAATCGCCCCTGGGTTTTAACCTTGAAATGCCCATTGGGGATATCAAACGCATCAGCCTCAGCTGTTGAATAGTGGATTAATGCTCGCGGGGTTTTAGGTGTGCTCATCTGTCTGCCAATCGTAGATTCACGGGACGCAGTGCTCGTAACGAACAACTGCGACATGGCGAATTAATCGGCCAAGCAACACAAAACTTTATCCAGCGAAGCAACCAGCTAAGACTTAGTCGGCCTAACAGAAAGGTAAACCAGCCCCCCGCATTAACACGGTTCCTCTAACGCAGATAACGCTTATCGAACCAGAATGGCTCGATATGCTCAACAAGGTGTGTCTGCGCCTGTGGGTGGCCCGCATTGATCAAGTAATTGGTCGCATGTGGAATCAACGCAGACGGCACCGGCACCGGCAACAGCAGCTCCCCTCTTCCGTCCAACCAACGATTGCCAACCATCTGCGAAGTCGGCTCGTTAGCCTGCCAAGCAACGGGTAACCCCCATCGACGCCCCTGGCGCAACGTCGATGCGGATCAACTGCAATGTAGAAGGAATATTCGCCAGGCTCAGGCGCATATGCGCCAGCACCTCCACCATTGCCAACGCAGGATGTTCAGCGGCGTAGATGACCGAACGTGCCAAGGTGTGCCAGCGACCGTCAGTATGATGACCACCCAAACCGCTCAATCCTGGGAAAGCTGAAATACGCCACAACTGCATCAGAAGATGCCGTGCGCAGTGCGTCGGATGTGGGATTCTATCAAGCGTGCGCCAGAGTCCATCACCGACAACTGCATGGGCGAAATTGCAGGTTGGTCGGGCAAGTAATCAGCCGGAGTGTTCAACCATAACAACGCTGCAGCTTCGTCGCCACCGAACAACTCGACTGCCTCGGCGTACACCCGCGTCAAGCGCACCACTCGCTCGGATTCGGCTTCGCTGAAGCGTGTATTGCTGCTCAGTCGGCGCCGGATGGTGCTCTCTGGCGCTACCAGTGAGGACGATAACTTCAGCTTACTGGCGACACGTTTGTAGCTGTGGGTGGAAATACCATTGACTACGATACGAACGGCATCAGACTCTGAGGTGAGCTTGATATCCAGCAGGCGCGCCATTCGCCCGAAGACGGTGTCCGCAGAGGTTTTGGGTTGCAATACGGCACTCATGAAAACCCCTCCATTTGATCGAATTTATACGCCAAATGGCGGTTATCGTACAGGGGCAAACCCAGGTAGCGCTCCCAGCAGGACGAGCGGTTTGACGCTGCCCGAATCAATGCTAGTCACGACGCTGAGAGGCTCCAAAAGGCGTCCCAAGGCCCCTTAGCTGTCGCCAGAACCGTTTGCGCTTGTGCCAGCCTCACAGCATCCAACTGCCAATCCGGCACTCTCAACCCCCGGTTCCCCAACCCTATCGCCAACAACCGCCCCGCCTTGATCTCCCGACTGACCTGCTCCCGCGACTTACCCGCCAATCGCGCAAACTCTGGCACCGTCAAGTTCGTCGGCGCCTCATATGCCGCCAGCATCGCCAGACGCTCACGCTGAATATTCGAAACCACAGATTCAGCTTCCTTCACCGCCCCCTCCTCCACCGCAACCAGGCCCGCAGCAGCAACCGTGGCATCAGAGGACGCCACGACCTCTTTCGGTACAGCAGCTATGTCATAGACCAACGAAGCGCTAGCCGCACCTACCGCCTCCGGCAGTGAAGCCGTCCCCTCTAGCCGAATCGTCAGCGGTGAACTCGCTGCCTCATGCTTACTCTGTGCCCACAGATCCAACCGATTCGCCCAATCCTGCATCATAGTGCGGCGCTGCTCGATATATCTGGCGTGGTTATAGGTTGCACTGACCTGGTCTGGATCCGCATGGGAAAGCTGCGCATCAATCCAGTTTTTGGGGTAACCAATTTCATGCAGCGCTGTAGAAATGGTGGCGCGCATACCATGCCCTGTTAGCTGGTCAGCGTAGCCCATTCGGTGCAGGGCATTGTTCAAGGTGTTTTCGCTGATTCGCAGTTTTAAGTTGCTGCGATGCGAGAACAGAAACTTCTGTGCGGGCACGACCTGGTCAAGTAGATAGCGGACGATTTCAAGCGCCTGCACGGAGAGCGGGACGACGTAGGGCGGGATATCCCCGGCTGGGGTATTTCGCTTACGCATCTTTAGCTGGAGCTGCTTGACGACTTCCGGTGGAATGACCCACAGCTGTTTCTCCATGTCGAATTGGTCAGGGGTGGCGTAACGCAGTTCGCCTGTGCGAACACCGGTCAGCAGTAGCAGGCGCAAGCCCAGCTTGGTTTGAAGGTGGCCACCGTATTGCCGAATCGCCTTTAGCAGCTCAGGCAGTTGCTCCATCAGTAGATAAGGGTTGTTCGTCACCGGGGGTTTGGGCTGCGCGACAACGTCCAGGTCCGAGGCAGGATTGAGTTCCATACCTTCTACTTTCACCAGGGCATAACGAAAAAGTTGGTTGAACCAAGTGCGGCATTTTTCAGCCATGGTGAAAGCTCGGCGCTGCTCGATGGCACTAAGGATGGCCAGTAGATCGTGCCGAGTGATGCTTTTGATGGGGCGCTCAGCGAGGGTCGGCAAGATGTCTTTTTTGAAGACCCTGATAATTTGCGAGAGCGTGGTTTGGCGTCCTTCTTTCAAGCTCAGGCGACGGAAGTCGATCCAGTCGTTGTAGACCGCTTGAAAAGTGTACTTCTCTTTGGTCTCAACTTCACGGCGCTGCTGCTTACGGTGCTCGCAGGGGTTGATGTTTTGGGCCAGCAGCTTGCGCGCTTCATCACGACGTTCACGCGCCTGTTTCAGGCTGACTGCTGGGTAGCTGCCAAGGGACATGCTGGATTGCCGGCCAGCCCAGTAAAAACGGAACAACCATCGTTTTTTGCCAGCAGCCGTCACCATCAGGGACAGGCCGTCGAAATCACCGATGGTGTAGTTTTTATCGGCAGGTCGGGCGTGCCGAATTGCGATATCTGAGAGAGGCATGGCGAGCTCCTGTTAGAGAGTCAGCACCCGATGCTCATCTTATGACCTGGGAGAATCCAGCAACAATGCGAATTCGAGTCTGTCCGTTAGACAGTACTTAAAACGATACTTAAACGTACCGGATTACCCTGGATTCCAGTGGCTTTCCGCAGCAACGAAAAAAGACGCCGAAGCGTCTATTTCATGGGTCCCAGCGCCCAGTGGACAGCTGTGGATCAAATTTTGGAGCGGGAAACGAGACTCGAACTCGCGACCCCGACCTTGGCAAGGTCGTGCTCTACCAACTGAGCTATTCCCGCTTGGTGATGCGCATTCTATAGAATCCTCAGCACCCGTCAACCCCTTGATTCAAAAAAGTTTTATTTCTTTTCAACGGTGGTTCGCAGATGGGGCCAGGCCGCACGCAGATATTGCAGCATGGACCACAGGGTCAGGCCGGCCGCGACCAGCAGCAAGGCGTAGCCCGTGAGGACCCAGAACGAGAAGTCCGACGGGTTGGCCAGCAGGATCACCAGCGCGAGCATTTGCGCGGCGGTTTTCCATTTGCCCATGTTGGAGACGGCCACGTGGGCGCGGGCGCCGATTTCGGCCATCCATTCGCGCAGGGCCGAGACGACGATCTCGCGGCCGATGATGACGGCGGCCGGCAGGGTCAGCCACAGGTTGCCGTGTTCCTGTACCAGCAGGACCAGGGCGACGGCCACCATGAGTTTGTCGGCCACGGGGTCGAGGAACGCGCCGAAGGGCGTGCTCTGTTCCAGGCGGCGGGCCAGGTAGCCGTCGAGCCAGTCGGTGGCGGCTGCGAAGGCAAATACCGAACTGGACGCGACGTAGCTCCATTCATACGGCAAATAGAACAACAAAATGAAAATCGGGATAAGCAGGACGCGTAGTACGGTGATCAGATTAGGGATATTCATCGGCACAACTGGCTACGAGGTGAGAAGGCATTCTATTCGCTGTGCAGATTGGCATAAATCAATTCAGCGAGCTTTTTACTGATACCGGGTGCTTTGGCTATCTCGTCAATGCTGGCACGGGAGAGCTCCTGCAAGCCACCAAAATGTTTAAGCAAGTCGCGACGCCGCGTCGGGCCAACCCCTGCCACCCCTTCCAGGGTTGAAGTTCGCCGGGTTTTGCCACGGCGGGCGCGGTGGCCGGTAATGGCGAAACGGTGGGCTTCGTCGCGGATTTGTTGAATCAGATGCAGTGCGGGTGAGTCGCCCTTCAACGTGAACTCATGGGCGGCATCATTCAAGTACAACGTCTCGAAACCGGCCTTGCGCGTGGTGCCCTTGGCCACACCGAGCAGGATCAGGTCGGGCACCGCCAGTTCGTTGAGCACGTCACGGGCCATGGATAACTGGCCCTTGCCGCCGTCTACCAGCAGGATATCGGGGAGCTTGCCCTCCCCGTCCTTCAACTTGCTGAATCGCCGCGTGAGCGCCTGGTGCATGGCGGCATAGTCATCGCCGGCGGTAACGCCTTCGATGTTGTAGCGCCGGTAGTCGGCCTTGATCGGCCCTTCCGGCCCGAATACCACGCAGGAGGCCACCGTGGCCTCACCGCTGGAGTGGCTGATGTCGTAGCACTCCAGGCGCTGGGGCGGCTCGTCCAGGTTGAGGACCTCGGCCAGGGCGTCGAAGCGTGCAGCGACGTGCTGTCGGTTCGCCAGCCGCGCGCCCAGGGCCTGTTCGGCGTTAGTCACGGCCAGCTGCTGCCAGCGAGCACGGGTGCCGCGTACGCGGTGGCTGATGTCCAGCTCGCGGCCGCGCAGCTCGTGGATGGCCTCGATCAAGGTGGGGAAGTCTTCGTGCACCACGTTGACGATCAGTTCAGACGGCAGGTCGCGCTCAGGGCTGCTGACGTAGTATTGGCCAAGGAATGCGGCCATGACCTCCGCCACGTCTTCGTCGATACCGGTCTGCGGGAAGAAGTTCTTGCTGCCTAATACCCGCCCGCCTCGTACGCTGATCAGGTGCACACAGGCGCCGCCCGGGTTGACGAACGCGGCGATCACGTCAACGTCACCGGTGCCGCCTTCCATGCTTTGCTGGTCCTGGACACGGCGCAGCAGGGAGATCTGGTCGCGCAGTTCGGCGGCCTTTTCGAAATCCAGGGTGCTGGCGGCCTGCTCCATGGCCCCGGACAACTCATCGGTGAGTGCGTTGCTGCGCCCTTCGAGGAACATCACCGAATGGCGCACATCCTCGGCGTACTCCGAAGGTTCCACCAGCCCCACGCAGGGCGCCTTGCAGCGCTTGATCTGGTATTGCAGGCACGGCCGGGTGCGGTTCTTGTAGAAGCTGTCTTCGCACTGACGCACAAAAAAGGTTTTTTGCAGCAGGCTCAGGCTTTCACGAATCGCACCGGCGCTGGGGTAAGGCCCGAAGTACTTGCCCTTTTGCTTCTTTGCCCCGCGGTGAATGCTCAGGCGCGGAAAGTTGCCGTCGGATAAAAACACGTAAGGGTAGGATTTATCATCACGCAACAGGATGTTGTAAGGCGGCCGCCATTCCTTGATCAGCGTCTGCTCAAGCAGCAGCGCCTCGGTTTCATTGGCGGTGATGGTGGTTTCGACCTGGGCGATACGCGCCACCAGGGCGGCGGTTTTCGGCGCAAGGCCGGTCTTGCGAAAGTAGCTCGCCAGACGGTTCTTCAGGTTGTTGGCTTTGCCCACGTAAAGCAGGCGCGCCTCGCTGTCGAACATGCGGTACACGCCGGGGCGGCCACTGCAGGTGGAGAGAAAGGCACTCGGATCAAACGGTGTGGTCATGTCAGGCGCTGGCGTCCACCATGCCGTGGCGCACTGCGAGCAGGGTCAATTCAACATCACTGCTGATGGCAAGCTTCTCGAAGATACGATAACGGTAGGTATTGACGGTCTTGGGCGACAGGCACAGCTTGTCAGAGATGGTCTGCACCTTCTGGCAACCGACGATCATCAGGGCGATCTGGATTTCCCGCTCCGACAGCGCATCAAATGGCGAATCGCTGGTGGGCTGGAACGACTTGATCGCCAATTGCTGGGCAATCTGCGGGCTGATGTAACGCTGGCCGGCAAATACCAGGCGAATGGCTTGCACCATCTCGGCCAGGCCTGCGCCCTTGGTGAGGTAGCCGGCGGCACCGGCTTGCAGCAAACGGGTGGGAAACGGGTCTTCCTCGCACACCGTGACCACCACGACCTTGATGTCCGGATGGCTGCGCAATAACTTGGTCGTGGCACCAAGACCGCCAATCCCAGGCATCTTGACGTCCATCAGTACCACATCGGGCTTCAACTCCCGGGCCTTGATCAGGGATTCCTCCCCCGACTCCGCCTGGCCGACTACTTGCAGGCCGTCGATGTCAGCCAGCATTCGTGTAATGCCTGTACGAACGAGATCATGGTCATCGACTACTAGCACCCTAATCAAGCAGACACCTCGCGATATGGTCTTATAGGTTGCTGAACACCTTAGCAAAAAACCAAGGCGCAGACCTAGTTGCAAGTGTCATATATATAGAGATTAAACGTGCTGCGGCTGTTCGCCGGCTGGCGAACAGCCCTGTTTCCTGGGCTAAAGGTCAGGATTCCTGGGGGGGCGACTTGGCTTTTCCGTTCACCACGGATGAATGCTCAGCCAAGGTACTGGTCAAGCGACGGATTGCGTCCTGGTCTTCCTTGAACATCGCTCGGTAATTGCCCAGCACTTTCTCTTCGATCTTGCTCAGGTTATCCAGCTGGATCGGCGTTGGGCTGCCGGTCAACACGTACAGGATATCCACACCTTTTTCGGCGACGCGAGACAAATAGTCGGCCTTGGGTGCACGACCACCGCTTTCATATTTGCCTTGGGCGTTCGCTTCAACGCCTCCAATTTCTCCAAAAACTTTCTGCGACAGGCCAAGTCGCTCTCTTTCTTGCCTTAAGCGCGAACCGATTCCACTCATTTGGATGTATGATCCTAAATTGGCACACCCCAAGAGGTGTCACACCATCACTTCGTTAAACAAACTTGAACGGTTTTGAACTATGCCCGGAATCCGTACTGCTGCACAAGCCAAGGCCTGGCTGGAACATCAAGGAAAGTCAGTTCAAGCGTTCGCCCGGGAACATGGCGTAGACCCGGCAACCACGTATCAAGTGCTCTCCGGGCGCAAAAAGGGACGGCGTGGAGAAGCCCATAAAGTGGCGGTACTTCTGGGCATGAAAGAGGGCGTTATCGTGGATGAGCCAAGAGCTCAATCCCACGACGAACAAAGCACTAACTGACAGCAGTATGCGCTTATTTGTAGGACGTGCATGTTTTAGTCCGATGTGAGTGCGCGACACTCACGCTCCATCCGCCAGAAGCCATCCTCTTCACCGACAATGCTCAACCCCAAGCGCTGATACAGCCTTCTTGCCGGGTTGGTCTTGAACACCGTCAAACGTAGAAAGCCCAGGCCTTCGACGCGTGCCTTGAGCGCCATTTGCTCCAGCACCCATGTGCCCGCGCCCTGCTTGCGCCAGCATTCCAGCACGTGCAGCTCGCGGATATACAGGGCCTTGCCATCGCGGCTCAGGCTGATAAAGCCCATGACGACGTCATCGTTGCAGATCAGCCAGTTCTCGCGGCCCGCCCAGGCCACGTCGAAGCCGTCGCTGGACCACAACAAGCCGTTCTGACGGTAGTAATGGCTCATGGCCTGCTGGGTCAGGGTGCGGGCAAACGGCAGGTCCTGCTCGATGGCCCGGCGCAAATGAAACCTCATTCAGAGGGCGACCACTTGGCCGGTCCACTGCCCGCCGTCGCGACGGGCGATCACCAACGCGTCGCCGACACCGGGGGCGGCAACAAGCAAGTTGCCATCGGCGGTCCAGATCGCACTGCGACCGGCACAAGCCCAGCCTCCAGATGGGCCACCGTGGTTAGCCATCAGTACCAACAGGCCATGCTGGGACGCATAGCCTTCAAGCAAAGCACTGTCCGCCGCGTAGCCTGCCTCGCTGATCAGTACACTTGCGGCATAGACTGTGGCGCCCGCTGCCGCCGCTTGGCGTGGATGGCTGGCCTGGGAAAAGTCCGCACACACCGCCAGCGCGATGCGCTCCTCTGCCAATTCCAGAGGCTCGCCGCCCTGCCCCGCAGCAAATGCCAGCTCTTCGCCGGGGTGCAGATGCTGCTTAGTGTAGACGCCTACTGAACCGTCCGCCTCACGCACCAGCGCGCCGATCAGCACACCTGTTTTTGGCGCCAAGCGCACCGGCATGCCCACCACGGCCGTCAACTGCAGCTCCCGCGCCAGTTCACGCAACGGCGTCAACACGGCGTCTTGCGGGTCGATGGCCAAATCGGCCGCCAGGAACGGCTCGTAGCCTGTCAGTGACAGTTCTGGAAACACCAGGCATTGCACACCCTGTTCAGCCGCGGCCCGCATCAACGCCAGGTGCCGCTGGATATTGGCAGCGATATCGCCCGGGATGGAAACGGTTTGCGCCGCAGCAAGGGTCAAGGCAGTCATGGTCGCGTCCTGGCAATCACTGGTTGAGAGTTATCAGCATATCCACACTTACCCCATAGCGGTAAGTACTGCCACGCGATAGAAATTACTGATTGAATCCACCCGCACGCCTCTAGTAAGCTCCCCCCATCATTTGGAGAGCCCCATGTTGCCACTCACCCACACTCAGGTTTGCCCTGCTGCCAGCGCCTTGCGCTCGGTGTCGGCTACCCGCGTGAATGGTTCGAGCGCACTGGCCGGCTTTTATTTTGGGTATTGGTTTAGCCACTGGCGCGCCTGATACCTGAAATCGGCGCCCACTACTCAAGGGGTCGCCTACCAGAGAAATCTAAACCCCCGGTCGGCTCCCCGACCGGGGGTTTTGTTTTTTCAGCGCCTGACAATTTGTTTTTCACGCTCACTTAAAGGAATCACCCATGAACTACGCCACCTATTACCGCTACGACACTTGCACTGCATGGCGATTTAGCCAGCTCCGTTCGGGACAGCCTGCCGCCTCCGACCGGTCACCCCGTGGTGGCAAGCCAACACACGTAGCCGATACGGCCAATTGTCGAACACCCCAGTAGGCCAAGCGTGCGGGAATCGCCCGCCGCTTGCCCAGGAAGCCTTGAATATGAACTCCTCCGTCGCCGCTTTGCCCGTCTCTGCCCTCAACAGCGCCAATGAAGCCCTGACCCAGCGTTTGCCCAGCGCTCTTGAACTCAAGCACCAACTCCCGCTCAGCCCGTTCCTCAACGAACAAGTCCACGCCCATCGCCAAGCCGTGCGCGCCATCCTCAATGGCGAAGATTCACGCTTGCTGGTGATTGTCGGCCCGTGCTCGATCCACGACCCGGAATCGGCCATGGAATACGCGCGCAATCTGAAGAAGCTTGCGCTTGAAGTCAGCGACCAGATGCTGCTGGTGATCCGTGCCTACGTCGAGAAACCGCGCACCACTGTGGGCTGGAAAGGCTTGGCCTACGATCCGCACTTGGACGGCAGCGATGACATGGCCGCCGGCCTGACCCTGTCCCGCGAACTGATGCGTGAAATGCTGCGCCTGGGCCTGCCGGTGGCCACCGAGTTGCTGCAACCCATGGCCGCCGGCTACTTCGATGACCTGCTCACTTGGGTCGCCATTGGCGCACGCACGACCGAATCGCAGATTCACCGCGAATTGGCCAGCGGGCTGGGCATGCCCGTGGGCTTCAAAAACGGCACCGACGGTGGCGTCGCCATTGCCTGCGATGCAATGCGCTCAGCCTCTCACCCGCATCGTCATTTCGGCGTCGACAGCCAGGGCCACCCGGCGATCATCCAGACGCCCGGCAACCCCGACACTCATTTGGTGCTGCGCGGCGGCCATCGTGGGCCCAACTACGATGCGCAAAGCGTGGCCGACGTAAAGCATGACCTGGCCAAGTCCAAAGTAGCGCCACGAATCATGGTCGATTGCAGCCATGCCAACAGCGGCAAGAACCCGCTGCGCCAACCGGCGGTATTCAATGACGTGCTTGAGCAGCGCTTGCAAGGTGATACCTCGCTGGTCGGCATGATGCTTGAGAGTCACCTGTTCGAAGGCTGCCAGCCGCTGAGCGCGTCGATGAAATACGGCGTTTCGGTGACCGATGGTTGCCTGGGTTGGGACGGGACCGAGCAGTTGTTACGCAGTGCCGCCGAGCGTTTGCGGGAACACGGCAAAGCCGACTGATCGGTGAAAAACATTAGATCGGCCTGGAATTTCTGTTTGGCAAACTCCTGCAGTGGGCGAGCATGGGCCGGTAGTGGCGTGTGCTCGATGCCTTCTCTTGCCTGCTTCTGCGAAGATTGAACTGGCCCGTAGATTTCGTGGCATACGGTAAACACGATGCACCCTTGAATCGCCTTCGTGCAGGAGCGAGCTTGCTCGCAAAAAAACGTCAACGATAACGCGTGCTTCCTGAATAAACGCAGCGCCTGCGAGTTTTTCGCGAGCGAGCTCCTACAAACAATGGCTGTGGACTAGGCCCGGGCCACCGGCATGCGGGACAGCTCTCGAAGCCACGGCAATACCCGCAGGCCGTTGGCAGTCTCGCAGGGGTCGACGATGTCCATGAAGTGTTCGAGGTTGACGTGGTCCGGCACACCCGGCAATCGCACTCGCACAGCCGGCGTTACGCCGCAAGGGGCGCCCAGGTCCAGATGCTCGTAGACGAGTACATGACGCACCTGGGGCAGAGGCTCATGGGCTTGGGCCATCAGCCCCGCATTGATTATCAGCACGTCGAAGGGTTCGGCAGGAATGGCAGTGAGAATCCGCACCTCTTCGAATGTTTGCACCGGCACGATCCGGTAATAACCCAACTGGTTGAGCATTTTCTCGATGTACAAGCGTTGCAGATGCTGTTCATCGGCAATCAGGATGGTCAGTGCTTTGTTCGGCATGGCAAACCCCTGGGCAGGCAGTGCTCGGCAGTGAGCGCAGCCCATTCTCCAGACATATGCCGACGACAAAATCAGGCATGTTCCCGGTTTGTGTAAGAGTTTTCCCAAATTTCCCGAATGGCGATCAACCGCAGTCAGGGCTGATTGCAATAAGCTTTCAAGCCACGATGCAAAACATCAAGCGCTTCGTTCACGCCGTCAACCGCGGGCCCCAATGCCTGACGGTCGCGCTGTTCACATGCGGCCTCCAATGCTTCACACCCACTGATCAATAGGTTTGCCTTGACCATTCGCGCGCCGCCCTTGGCACGGTGGGCCAGGTCGTGCAGCTTGGCAAAATCTGCCTGGCTTGCCAGGCGTGGCAGCAAGGCACGGTCCTCCCCCAGGCTTTTAAGCAACGGCGCCAACAATCCGACAAGCGCTGCGTGATCATCGCCGGTCAGCGCGACGAGTGTGCTCAAGTCGAATGTCGGCACAGGCTGCGGGCCCGCGTCTGCCAAACGCGAGGCCAGCGCCGACCGCAAGTCGTCAAGCCCGGTTGGCTTGAACAGGCACCCATCCATGCCCGCCTGCCGACAGCGCTCAGCTTCCTCCGGCTGGGCGTTGGCGGTGAACCCCAGCAACAGGCAGGGTTCAAGACCCTGTTCACGCTCTTGCGCGCGAATGTCCTTTGCCAGCTGATAGCCGTTCTTGAAGGGCATGTTGCAATCGGTAATGACGCCATCGAACTGCCCCGCTCGCCACTGCTCCAGCCCTTGCACACCGTCTTCGGCCGTGACGATACGGTGGCCCAGAAAGCTCAGCTGTCGAGCCAGCAGCAAGCGATTGGCCGGGTAGTCGTCCACCACCAGAATGCTCAGCGCACGGCCCTCAGGCGCCGCCTCTTGCACAGGCTCAATCGGGGCCGGCAGCGTGGCGGTCATGGCCAGGGCC
This sequence comes from Pseudomonas sp. FSL W5-0203, assembly GCF_001896155.1. Lineage (NCBI taxonomy): Bacteria > Pseudomonadati > Pseudomonadota > Gammaproteobacteria > Pseudomonadales > Pseudomonadaceae > Pseudomonas > Pseudomonas sp. FSL W5-0203. Next base: position 35,483 of record NZ_MPOR01000020.1, on the reverse strand, counting down.
AACGTCACGTCCACCCGAGTGCCATGCCCCAGCACACTACTCAAGTGCAATTGGCCGCCCATCATTTCGCACAAGCTGCGGCTGATCACCAACCCCAGCCCAGACCCGCTGCGTGCCGACTGCTGATTGTTGCTGCCCTGGATAAACACGCTGAACAGCCGCTGCTGGTCGGCGACGCTAATTCCAATGCCGGTGTCTTGCACCCATAATTGCACGGCCAAGCGATCGCCCTCTACCACCGCCCGTGCAACCAGGCTGACCTGCCCATGGGGAGTGAACTTGATGGCATTGCTCAGCAGGTTCGACACCACTTGCTTGAATCGCAGCGGGTCAACCAGCACTGCCTGGTCAATCAGCGGGTCCAATTCAACCTGCAGCGCCAACCCCTTGGCTCGGGCCAGCCCCTCGAACACCCGTGCGACCGACGCCAACAGCTCATGCAGGTTGGCGGGCTCCAGGGTCAGCGACAAGTGCCCGGACTCGATCCGCGCGATATCGAGAATATCGCCGATCAACTCCAGCATCCCCCGCGAAGCCACCGAGGCCACCTCCAGGGCGTCGCGGTCGACCCGCCCCTGTTCGGCATTTTTCAACGCCAGCTCAATCATGCCGATCACGGCATTCATGGGCGTGCGGATCTCGTGGCTCATGGTCGCCAGGAAGGTAGTCTTGGCGCGATTGGCGGCGTCGGCATCGTCCTTGGCTTCCTGTAGCTGGCCGAGCAAGCGGTGCCGCTCGCTCACGTCGACCCAACCGGCAATCATACCCACCACCTTGTCGTCGCCGTCGCGGTACGGCAGCATCCACTGGTAAATGGTCAGCACATCGCCGTTGGGCACCTTGAGTATTCGATCATGAATCTGCGGCTCGCCCCCAGCCATCAAGCGCAGATAATCCTCATGAAACGACTGGGCCTGTGGCGGGTTTTCGACGTCGGTTTCCACCACCGTCCTGCCGATCACGTCTTCAAGCTTGTAGCCAAACACGTCGAGGTAGGCGTTATTGCAGGCCATCAGCCTCCCTTGGCGATCACGCACATAAATCGGGTGCGGCGTGCCGTCAATCAATACACTCATGAACCGCATCTGATCGCTCAGCGCCCGCTCGGCCTGCAGGCGCTTGCGAATCAGGCTGCGCAGGTAAATGGCCCAGCCCAGCGTGACGGCCAACAACAGCGCCGCCAACCCAAAGCCTTGAAGAATCACGTTGCGATAGCGCAACCAGTAACTGTCCTCGATGATGACCTCGCTGCGCCACTGGCCAATCAACTCGTCCATTTCCTGCGGGGTGATACTCAGCAGTGCCTTGTCGAGGATCGAATACAACTCCAGTTGACTGCGGTTGACCCCAAAGGTCACGCGTGCAGGCTCGGTGCCGACCGTACTGGTGACACGCAAGCGGTCGCGGTAATACCGGTTGATCAGATAGCGTGCGCTGATCAATGAGTTGACCGCGCCATCGGCGTCACCATTGGCCACCAGCGCCATGGCTTGCTGGGGGGTCTCCACGTCGACAAAGATCACGCCTGGAAAATTCTGCGCTATCTCATCGTGCAGCCCATTGCCAACCACCATGGCCAGGCGTTTGCCGACCATGTCCTCCAGCGTGAGCGGGCTGTGCGGACCGTCGCGGGTAACCAGCACAAAGGGGTTGGTCAAGTAGGGCCGGGTAAAGCGCACTTTATCAGCCCGCTCCACGCTAGGCGTGACGACCGCCAGCATGTCCGCCGTGCCCGCGCTGACAATGTTGATCTGGCGCGGCAACGAACTGCCTGGCACCACATCGAACTTCAAGCCGGTACGCAAGCTGATGCGCGACAGCACTTCGGCACTCAGCCCTTCAAATTGGCCTTGATCGCCGATAAACGATAAGGGAAGGAAATCATTGAGCACCGCGACCCTGACCCGTGGATTTTTCTGCACCCAGCGTTGTTCACTGGCGCTCAAGTGCAGCCGGTCAACGCCGATTATGCCCAGGTTACCCCCGCTCCAGCGGCGTAGAATTTCCATCTGCTCGCTGGCGGGAATCGCCTCCAGCGCAGCATTGAGGATGGGCAGTAAACGCGTATTTTCCCGGGTGACGGCAAACGCAAACGGATTGACTTCCAGGCCGGAAAAATCCGCCATGCGTACATTGTTGAGGTGGTTGCGATTGATCAGGTAGTTGCTACTGATGGCATCCCCCAGGTAGACGTCGGCACGACCAAACGCCACGGCACCAATGGCTTCGAAGGTCGAGGCAAACAGTTCCAGCTGGGCCTGGGGGTAAAACGCCCGTACGGCGTCGGGCTGCATATAGTGATACAGCATCGCCACGCGCTTGCCGGCCAGGTCATCATTCAACACCTGGCTGTCACCGCTGCGGGTCACCAGGGTCGGTTGATCGTTGGCATAAGAGCGAGACAACAGCAGTTGCGGATCGGCCGCTTCATAGCCATTGGCGGAACCGAGGAAATCCACCGCTCCCTGCTTCAGGGCCTCGATCACTTCATCGCGTGTGTCGTAACGCCGAACCTCGATGGAGATATGCAGGGCCTGGCCGACCAATGCGGCAAAATCGGCCGTGATACCTTCGAGCTCGTCGTTGTTGTTAGTCAAGTCAAAAGGTACGTAATCGGGCGCCGAGACGCCCATCAGTAATGAGCGCCGCTCACGCAGCCAACGCCAGTCGGCCTCGTCCAGCGTCACTTGCGGGGTTTCGATATGAGAGTGCCCCAACAGCCGCAAAGCGTGAGGCTCTTCGAGGGCCACCGCGATCAGGGGTAACAGGCTCATCCAAAGGACCGTGGCGAACCTCATCAACGCGGTGGTGACCATTTCAGTTCGGATCAGATCAGATGGTTGCGCTGGGCAAACTTGGATAAGTGCACTACCGAGGACATTCGTAACTTCTCCTTGAGTCGAGTCTTGTAGGTACTGATGGTCTTGTGGCTCAGCAGCATTTGCTCGGCGATTTCCTTGTTACCCAGCCCCAGGGCCAGCATCTGCAACACGGTCAATTCACGATCCGACAGGCAGTCGATCATCTGCCGTTCCGTTTCTTGCAGATCGTCGCGACGCACCGAACTGGTCGGCAAACTGGGGAAGCAACTGTAGCCCGACATGATGGCTTTGATAGCCTTTTGCAGCTCATCCAGTTCACCGGTCTTGGCGACGAACCCCATGGCACCGGAACGCATGCAGCGGGTAGAAAAAAACACCGCCAGGTAGGAGGTCAGTACCAGAATCTTGCATGGCAGGCCCAACGCCTTGATGCGGCTGATAACCTCCAACCCGCCTAATTTAGGCATCGCCAGGTCGAGGATAATCAGCTCGGGACGTTGCTCCCTCGCCAACTGCATGGCATCTGCGCCATCCCCTGCCTGAAAAATCTCATCAAACCCCTCCACTTTCAGGAGATATTTGACCGTCGCCCGGATAAACGGATGGTCATCCACAATTAATGCTTTGCTCATAAAACTTCCCTATGTGGACAAAATACCCTTACACATCACACCGGACCTGGGTACCTGTGAGAACTGACAGTTCCGACGAGCGGCGCTGCCCTCTGAGGACGCTAACGAGGCGGTGTCTGGCGCCTTCAATTAACTCAGCATAACCACGGACGCCGGACCTCAACGACCCAACAGCCGCAAGTGCCCAACCTTAGCAACGCAATGATGTTTCAACTGAAGGGATAATCCGGACTACATGTAGGATTTTTCCACAAACAAGCTTAGCCAATCCTGGCCAGCCCAAAGGAGATCAATCGGTGGTACTCGGGCTCCAGAAAGCCTGTACCACCAGGGTTGATGTTGAGAGGCGCGCCACCAGTGCATCCAGCTCTTCGCCATCCACCGACGTGGCGGCCAGGATGGCCTCGATTTCCACTTCGTCGCTGCCGAACGGCCGCACATCGACATCACTGGCCGGGTAGTTGCAGCGGGCCAACTCGGCTTCTAGCAATGCCATCACCGCCTGTTGCTGACTGCGGCGCGCAATGACATAGAGGATATTGGTGACCTCTGCCGACACCACGTCCAAGGGTTGGCGGTTGATGTTATTGACGATCGGCCGCAGCAAGGTGTTGGCCGCCAGCACAAACAGCGTGCCCAGCAAAGCCTCGAGGATCAGATCGGCCCCGGCGCAGGCGCCCACCGCCGCCGAAGCCCAGAGGGTGGCGGCAGTGTTAAGCCCGCGTACATTGCCCTCCTCCCGCATGATCACACCCGCCCCCAAAAAGCCGATGCCCGACACCACGTAAGCGACCACGCGCACCGCGCCTTCCGCACCGCCCAGGCGGTTGGCCATGTCGACAAAGATCGCCGCGCCTACCGCCACTAGCACATTGGTACGTAAGCCGGCGGTGCGTTGGCGGTACTGGCGCTCGAACCCGATCAGGCCACCGAGAATAAACGCAGCGCTGAGGCTGACCACGGTGTCGACCAAGGAGTTGAGGTTGATGTTGTTGATTGCCTGCATAAAAAATCTCCATGAATGCAGCGACAAATTGAAAAACACCGCAGGTCCCTGTGGGAGCTGGCTTGCCTGCGATAGCGGTACACCGACCCATGAGCCTGGCGACTGATACACCGCCATCACGGGCAAGCCCGGCTCCCACAGGGTTTGGCGATGTTGCATGGGACCTGTTACTGCCAGCCAAACCTGCGGATGTAGTAGCCCTTCACCGCCTGTGTCAGCGCCATGTACGCCAGCAAAATCACCGGCAGGAACACGAAGTACAGCGACGGCAGCGCCTGCAATTTGAAGTAGTGCGCCAAAGGCCCCATCGGCAGGAATATCCCCACGGCCATGATCACGCCGGTCATCAGCATCAACGGCAGCGCTGCACGGCTTTGCAGGAACGGGATTTTCGGCGTGCGGATCATGTGCACGATCAGGGTCTGGGTCAGCAGCCCCACCACGAACCAGCCGGACTGGAACAGCGTCTGGTGGTCTGGAGTGTTGGCATCGAACACATACCACATGAGTGCGAACGTGGTGATGTCGAAGATCGAACTGATCGGCCCGAAGAACAACATGAAACGTCCCACTTCCCCGGGCTGCCAGCGTTGCGGCGTAGCAAGCATCTCGTCATCGACGTTGTCGAACGGAATCGCAATTTGCGAGATGTCATACAGCAGGTTTTGCACCAGCAGGTGCATCGGCAGCATCGGCAGATACGGAATGAAGGCACTGGCTACCAACACCGAAAACACGTTGCCGAAGTTGGAACTGGCGGTCATCTTGATGTACTTGAGCATGTTGGCGAAGGTGCGCCGGCCTTCCAGCACGCCCTCCTCCAGGATCATCAGGCTCTTCTCCAGCAGGATGATGTCAGCCGCTTCCTTGGCGATGTCCACCGCACTGTCCACCGAAATCCCGATATCCGCCGTGCGCAACGCCGGAGCGTCGTTGATGCCATCGCCCATAAAGCCCACCACATGTCCGTTGGCCTTGAGCAGCCGTACGATGCGTTCCTTGTGGCTGGGGGTGAGCTTGGCAAACACATTGGTGGTTTCCACCGCCAGGGCCAGTTCGGCGTCGCTCATCGCCTCGATGTCGTTACCCATCAGCAAGCCTTGTTGCGCAAGACCCACTTCGCGGCAGATCTTCGCCGTGACCAGTTCGTTGTCGCCGGTCAACACTTTCACCGCCACGCCGTGGGCCTTCAGGGCCTTGAGGGCGGGGGCGGTGCTTTCCTTGGGTGGGTCGAGAAATGCCACATAGCCGATCAGCGTCAGGTTGTTTTCATCCGCCAGGCTGTAGGTATCACGCCCTGCCGGCATCGGCTGCGCCGCTACCGCCACTACCCGCAGCCCTTCTTCGTTAAAAGCCGCCGTCACCTGGCGAATGCGCGCCAGCAATTCGTCGGTCAGCGCTTCATCGACGTCGCCATGGCGCACGCGGTTGCACACCGACAAAATTTCCTCCACCGCCCCTTTGCAGATCAACAAGTGCGGTTGATGCTGCTCGGCCACCACCACCGACATGCGGCGGCGGTTGAAGTCGAAGGGAATCTCGTCAACCTTGTTGAACGCGGTGCCGACTTTCAACTCGCGATGGATATCCACATGCTCGAGCACGGCCACATCCAACAGGTTTTTCAAGCCGGTCTGGTAGTAGCTGTTGAGGTAGGCCATTTCCAGCACGTCGTCCGACTCCTGGCCCCACACGTCCACATGGCGCGCCAGGAAAATCTTGTCCTGGGTGAGCGTGCCGGTCTTGTCGGTGCACAGCACGTCCATGGCGCCAAAGTTCTGGATCGCGTCCAGGCGCTTGACGATGACCTTTTTGCGCGACAGAAACACTGCGCCCTTGGCCAAGGTCGAGGTGACGATCATGGGCAGCATTTCCGGGGTCAGGCCAACCGCAATCGACAGCGCGAACAGCAACGCCTCGGTCCAGTCGCCCTTGGTGAAGCCGTTGATGAACAGCACCAGCGGCGCCATCACGAACATAAAGCGAATCAGCAACCAACTGACCTTGTTAACCCCCTGCTGGAACGAGGTGGTCGCACGGTTTGTCGCCGTGACGCGTTGCGCCAAGGCACCAAAATACGTGCTGTTGCCGGTGGCCAGGACCACCGCCGTGGCGGCGCCGGACACCACGTTGGTGCCCATGAACAGAATATTTTCCAGCTCCAGCGGGTTGCGCGTGTGGGCGTCCTGCTGGTGGGCAAACTTCTCCACCGGCATGGATTCACCGGTCATCGCCGCCTGGCTGACGAACAGGTCCTTGGCGCTGAGCACGCGGCAGTCCGCGGGGATCATGTCGCCGGCCGACAATACAATCAGATCGCCTGGCACCAGTTGTTTGATCGGCAGTTCAATGCGCTTGGCAGCATCGCGGCGCAGCACCGTCGCGGTGTTGCTCACCATGGCCTTCAAGGCGTCGGCGGCCTTGTTCGACTTGGCCTCCTGCCAGAAGCGCAACAGGGTCGAGAGCACCACCATGGAGAAAATCACCGTGGCGGCCTTCATGTCTTCGGTCAGCCAGGAGATCACCGCCAACAGAGTCAGCAGCAGGTTGAACGGGTTCTTGTAGCAATGCCACAGGTGCACCCACCACGGCAGCGGCTGCTCGTGCTCGACTTCATTGAGGCCGTACTGCACGCGCAGGGCGTCGGCCTCCTGAGTGTTCAGCCCCTCGGTGTGGCTGCCCAGCACGCCCAGCAATTGCACAGTGCTGCGGTTGGCAGACGCCACCAGTGTCTGCGCCAGGCTGGGCGGTACTTCGCGGCTGACACTGGCATCGGTCACGGTCTCCAGCATCGCCAGGCGGCGAAAATGCCGGGCGATATGCCGGGTCCGCAGGAAACCGGCGAAGAACTCTTTGAGCAAAGTGAGGTTCATGGTGTAACTCCTGCGCGAGGAAAAACCGTCGTGCAGGTACTGCCCGTCCACACCGCGCCCGTCACACAGGCACAGCCGAACCTGGCCCGCCCGCCGTAACAGGCAGGCGCGTCCGTAGCATCCAGGCGTTACCCAGGTGCTGGTCAGCGTCGATGAGAGGGAATCAGGCGGGTGCCAGGACTGGTCACCGCCGGGATGCCGCTTCTCGCTTTGTGAGGCGAGACAACGGCATCTGGAAAATGCGCGTTACCTTGCCAAGAGGCCGGTTACCGAAACCGGCCGACGACTGTCACTCGAACAAGTACCCACTGAGGGTCTCCGCTATTGATGAAAACGCGCGAAGCTTACGCCCCGATGTTGGCGGAGTAAACCGTAGGAAAGTGGCAGCCTGGTGAATAAGAAGATTCTTCAGGATGGGTTCAGGAACGCCTTTCTCAACCCCACGTTGGGCAATCCCGTTCGACCAGCGCCAGGTAGTTTTCAATGCTCGCGCTAGCCACAACCTTCACTTGGATAGACACCCTATTCACCTGCCGGCCCATCGTGATCCCCTCACGGGTGCGCACCTGTACATAGCCAAGCCTGGGCCAAAAACGCTCGGCTCTGGTATTGCCCACCACTACCGTCAGCCGTAGCCACTGAGCGCCCTTTGCCACCGCCCACGCCTCAAGGTCGGTGTGCAAACGCTGCGCCAGCCCGCTGCCGTGCCAGCGCGCATGCACCAGCAGTAACCCGATGTGCCACACCCCGGTGGCGAGCAAATCAGCGGCTATATTCACCACGGCGACCAAGTGGCCCTGCGCATCGCGGTAACCCAGCCAGTACAGGCGACTGCAATGCCAGCCAGCGGGCAATTGGCCGCGTAACTCTTCCCGTGCTTCGGTCGGGGTAGCCGGTTCGCCATTCACCGCGATGAAGTAATCGGGTGCCTGTTCAAAAAACTGCTGCAACTCAGCCTCATCGCAACCCAAAAGCTCAACCACCCGAATGCCTTCCAAGGAGCTGCCAGGCAACAGATGTAGATCAACGTCCATGTTCAACCTCTTCAATCCCGCGTCAGCACTTCCAGCAATTCAATCTCGAAGCGCAGGTTACTGTTGGGTTTGATATGCGCGCCCATCGAGCGCTCGCCATAGGCCAGGTGCGCGGGTACATACAACGTGCGCACGCCGCCAACCTGCATGCCCATCAAGCCCTGGTCCCACCCCTTGATCACGCGGCCAGTGCCGATCACGCACTGAAACGGTTTGCCCCGCTCCCAGGAGGAATCGAACACCGTGCCATCTTCCAGGGTGCCGGTGTATTGGGTGGTGATCAGCGCGCCCTTGACCACGGCTTTGCCGTCGCCCAGGCGGATGTCGGTGACCTGCAGTTCGTCGTTGCTCATGGGGTTCTCATTGAAGGGGCCAAAGGCTGGGGTTTTCCCAGAATCGGATGGGTTTGGCAAGTGCAGGGGAATGGCCAGCGTGATGGTAGATCGTTCGCTGGAATGCATACAGCCGCGTTAACGCAATCCAATGTGGGAGCTGGCTTGCCTGCGAAGGCGGTGTGTCAGTCAATGCATCTGTGACTGCACGACCGCTTTCGCAGGCAAGCCAGCTCCCACAATTGGATCTGCGTGCATCCAAAAGCCTTTACAACCAATGCCAGAACCGGCTCCAGAACCCACGCCCCAACTCATCCTTGCACCCGGCATATTGGCGCGCATACATCTGCGAACGCGCCTGTACCTTGCTCGCTACCGGCGGCAGCCAGGCTTTGCTGGCGTAGGTGCGCTGGCGGTAGCCGCCCCAGCCTTCGTGGTAGTTCAGGTATTGGCCATAGGCGTCGTACTTGTAAACGCCATTGATGGTGTAGGTCTTGTCCATGTACCAGCCGATGAAATCGATGGCGTCGTCGAAGTCTTCGCGATCAGCGCCGCTGCGGCCGGTGGCTTTGCGGTAGTCGTTCCATACTTCATCCTTGGCCTGGGCATAGCCGGAAGCCGTGGAGACGCGGCCCCAAGGGATGATCCACAGCAGGTATTTACGCGGGGTCTTGGCGTCGTGGCGAAAGCCCGACTCCTGATACATGATGGCAAACGGCACCTGGATCGGTACGCCCCAGCGCTTTTGTGTGACCTTGGCGGCGTCGTACCAGTCGTCTTTTTCGCGCAAGATACCGCAGAGGTCGTTGGGCGTGCGTGGCGGCGAGGTGCCGCACGCCGCCAACAGGGAAGTGAGTAATAACAGTCCGACGGCTTTGCCTGCGCTCAAGGGTCACCTTTGTGGGATAAGGGTAAAATGCCAGCATTTTACCCCTTCACACAGGCGGCGTCCTTGCCGCAGACATCTTTAAGCCAAAGGCACGCGACGGGTAGTCAGCGCGATACGACCAATAAAGAAGCTCAACGCCGCACCCAACAGCAGCATGGCCAAGGTGCTCCAGGCGGCGCGGGACAGTTGCTTGGCAGCGACTTCACCGGCTTCACGGGCTTTCTGTTCAGCCTGTTTTTTCAGCTCATCGACTTTTCGCATGGCTTGCTGATAAGCCTGGGCATAGTTGTCGACGATCTGGGTGGCTTCTTCTTTGCTCTTGCCAGTGCGGGCCGCGACGATGTTGACCAGCGCCTCTTTATCCGCTGCATTCAATGCTGGCTCGCCGGACGCTTTCACACGTTCGAACCATTGCTTGAGCTCATCACCGGCCTGGGCAGGATTGGTCGCTGCATCGGTAGCCGACTGCTTGCCATCGGCAGCTGCCTGATCGGCTTTCTGCTCGACATTGGCAGGGTCCAGTTCAGCCTTGCCGCTCTGCTTGAGCAACGTATCCAGTTGGCCTTGCAGGCTGTTCCAGTCCAGCTCGATGCCCTGCTCATTCAACTGTTGCTTGATGCTATTGCCAATCCCCGGCGCGGCGGCAGCAATGCCACTGCCCGCAGCAGACAGACCTTTACCCACCACGTTGCCGGCCGTACCGACTACGCTGGAAGCCAGGCCCGCCAACAGCCAAGTGGTGAGCAAGGTGGTCAAGGTCCAGGTCAGCACCCCATGCAGACCGCCACGATCCGGCGCGGTGCGGCCGGCCACGAAGGCGCCCAACGCGATGGCGACCAGTGTCGATACAAACAGCCAGATACCCGCACCCGTGCCAAAACCGCTCAACGGGTTGCCCGCTTCCATCGGGTCAACGGCACTGGCGCCAATGGCGGTGCCCAACACGCTCAAAACCAGGTAGGTGACCAGTGCGATTGCACTACCGGCCAATACCGAGCTCCACGACACTCGAAACAGCGATCGATTGGTTTCATAGACAGTGGTCATACAAAGGTCCTTTTCAAATTGAGGAGCAAGGCAATGCGCCTTGATGGGTGTGAGTGTGGCGAAACGACATACGTTCAGTCCTGGCCCATATGCACCAGGCGCCCTGGTGCATTCGCACTGCCCCGTGGGCAATAACTCTGCACTATCCTGACGCCAGGATGTCGTAACCCAATGTGCCTTGCCCTGCCCTAATCGGAGACGTTATGACCCAGGATGTTCTCGCCAAAGAAACCAACCGCCGCCAACTGCAGACCATCATCTCGGGACTGTCCGACGGTGTGATTCTGGCCGAGGTCGACCAGACCATTCTGTGGGCCAATGAAGCGGCGTTGACCATGCATGGGGTCAGCGAGGTCAAGGAACTGGGCGCCAATACCGAGGCGTACGCCAAGCGCTTTGCCCTGCGCTATCGCAACAACCATCCCTTGCCACTGGACAGCTACCCCCTCAGCCGCGTGGCTGCCGGTGAAGAGTTCAGCGATGTGGTGGTGGAAGTCACGCCCGCCGACGACGAACACCGCAGTTGGGTACATCGCCTGCGCAGCCTGGTGCTGACCGATGCCCAGGGTGAGCCGGAGTTGCTGGTGCTGATCCTCAGCGACGCCACCGAATGGGCCAGCGCCGAGCAACGTTTTGAGAAAACCTTCAACGCCAACCCGGCGCCCGCCGTGATCTGTCGCCTCAGCGACCTGCGCTACATCAAGGTCAACCAGGGTTTTTTGGAGATGACCGGCTACAACTGCGACCAGGTCATCGGCAAATCCGTGTATGAACTGGATGTGCTGGAACAGGCCGAGCGCAAGGACCTGGCGATCCAGCGCCTGGGCGAAGGCGCGACCATCCCGCAGATGCAGGCCGAACTGAGACTGCCCGAAGGTGGCAGCAAACTGGTGATCGTCGCCGGCCAACCGTTGGACATGAACGAGGAAGACTGCATGCTGTTTTCCTTCACCGACCTGGAGCCACGGCGCAAAGCCGAGATCGCCCTGCGCCAGAGCGAAGAACGCTTCGCCAAATCCTTCCGCCTGACGCCCGTGCCGACCCTGGTATGCAGTGCCGACAATCGCCAGGTGGTAGACATCAACGAAGCCTTCATGAGCATCACCGGCTATATCAGCGAGGAACTGATCGGCAAATCCATCGAAGACATCAACTTCATCGACAGCCCCCAGGCCGGCGCGCAGTTGTTCGCCACCCTGGAAAAAGCCGGCAACCTTGAAGGCCAGGACCTCAAGGTGCGCAAGAAAGGCAACGAGGTGATCGACTGCGTGGTATCCGCCGACACCGTGATTATCCAGGACGTGCCCTGCTACCTGATGGTGCTGATGAACATCACCGAGCGCAAACGCTCGGAGCTGGAACTGGTGGCGGCCATCGAGGAAGTCATGCAGGACGCGTCCTGGTTCAGCCAGACCCTGATCGAGAAGCTGGCCAACGCCAAGAGCGTCAACAGCCCCAACCTGCCGAATGTTTCCTTCACCGACCTCACCGCCCGCGAGCGCGATGTATTGGGCCTGATCTGCGAGGGCCTGGCGGACAAAGAGATCGCCTCGCGCCTGAAACTGGCGCCCAACACCGTGCGTAACCATGTGGCCACGGTGTATTCCAAGCTGGGGGTGCACAGCCGTAGTGCAGCGATCGTCTGGGCTCGTGAACGCGGGCTGTTTGCCGGTGATTTGCGCCTGAAAAACAAGCCCTGACCCTGCAAATGCACTAGTGCGTCTAGTGCGAATTCGCCTTATTGAGCGGCGGTGCAAGCAATAACCTTCAAGGGATCGTATTTATGCCTAGAAGGAACCCGCATGTTTACCCTCTCTCAGCTGCGCAACTGCATCGAAGAAGGCCTGTCACCGCTGACGTGCGAATTCACCCTGTGCCGGGACGCGTCCTTGACCCTCAAGGTCTATGATGCCGAGACCGGCCGCGTCGACCTGGTGGTCACTGGCATCAGCACCAACCGCCTGCAGACCCCGCAGGAAGTAGCGAAAATGGTGGATGAATTGCGCTACGAACTGCAAAGCAACAACGTCGGCAAGCTCACGCTGGATGATTTGCCTTTATCGCCGCTCCCATGAAATAAAACACCCCACCTGCGACGATAAACGCCCCCAGCATGTAGAACATGTAATGGGCCGGCAGGCTGGCCAACACCAGCCCACACAGCACCGGCCCCAGCGCGGCACCAAGGTTGGACAGGTTTTGCGCCCCGTAATACATGCCCCGCAGGTGGTCCGGGGCAATTCGGTCGATAAACATGTACTCGGCCGGGAACACGATGATCTCCCCGACGGTGAACACCGCCATCGCCAGCACCCAGCCCACCACGCTGGTGGACAGCCCGAAGCCGATCAACCCCAGCATGAACATGCTCAAGCCAGCGCTCAGCCACTGGCTCAGGTAACGGTGCGAGATGCGCCGGCCAATCAGGTACTGCAAGGCAATCACTAGCACGGCGTTGGTGGTCAGCACCGCGCTGATCACCGTGTAGGTGTATTCGGCGGTCGTGGTGGTCACCAGGTATTGCGACAGGTAGGCCGTGAACTGGCCGAACACCACCGCGCTGAGTAAACCGCCGAGGGTGAAGCACACCAGGCGACGGTCCTGCAGCAAAACGCGGGCGACGGCAAGGAACGGCAGCGGCTTTTGCGTGGCGTCCACCGTGGCCAAGTTACGGTCACCCCAGCGCCCATACAGCAGAAAAAACCCCAGCCCCAACAGCGCCGACAGAACAAACGGCAAGCTGATATCCAGCTTGGCCACCATCGCGCCAAAGAACGGCCCTACGGCATAGCCGATATTGGTGAGGGTGTACTTGATGGAAAACACTTCGCTGCGCGCGTCTTCGGGCAGCAGGCTGGCGAAGCCGGCTTTCACCGCAATATCAATGACGGCGTAGGCCAGGTTGATCAGGATCAGGCAGCCATAGAACGCCCAGATATTCTGCGCCAGCACCGTACCGATAAACCCCAGCACAAACACCAGGCTCAAGCCGAGCAACAGGCGATAGCTGTTGATGCGGTCGACCAGGAAACCGCCGTAGACACTGAGTAGTGAACCGACGATCAGCGAACTGCCGATTACCAGGCCGACCTGGGTAATGTCCAAGGCGAAATGGCTGGTGAGGTAGATCACGAGATAAGGAAAGGTGATGGCCTTGGCCAGCGTCAGCAGCAACGTGGCGCACAGCAACAGGTTCACAGTGCGGGGGTAGTTTCTGATGGTGGCAAGCATCCTGCTCTCGTTCTTCAAAGGTAACGCGACCATTGCGGTCGGTTACCTTAACGCAAGAAACATGAAGCGAGCAGGTGCCCCGGCGGAATTATTTCTTGACTGGCGTAATCTCGAGGATGGTGCCGTTGGTGGTCTTGAGCAGGACGTACTTGTCACCTACACGCGCCCATTGGCTTTCTTCTTCGGGCTGTTTGAGCCCGCGTTTTTTCCAGTCTTTAATCGCTGACTCCTCGCGCATCAAGATGTCCGGGGCGCGATCACCCTCTTTCAAGTCACGGGCGTTGATGTTTGAAGGTTGCACGGTTTCCTGAGGGGTATCGCCGGCCTGCACGACAGCGCTGACGGAGGAAAAGCTGGCAGCGACCAGCAGGCAAGCGGCTAAGGTTTTCGACTTCATGGGTGCTCCTTCAATTAATGGTGCGTACCCAGGTTCCGACCGCGGCGGCGCGCAATCATTCAGCCGGGTTTCCCTGTGGCCAGAGATTGCCTTCGTGAAATTTATCATGTAATTTTTCATGAAATTATTCGATATAAATTTCATGACCCCACAAGAAGAACTCGCCACCCTCGCGGCGCTGATCCACGACCTGCGCAAGCACAAGAAGCTCACCCTGGCCCAACTTGCGCAAAAAATCGAACGATCGGTGGGATTTCTGTCCCAGGTCGAACGTGGCCTGTCGCGCCCGACCGTGGCCGATTTAACCGCCATCAGCCACGCCCTCGATGTGCCCACCACGTATTTCTACAGCCTGCCCAAACCCAAGGCGGTGGATTGGGTGACCCGCCCCAACGAGCGGCGCACGGTGTATTACGCCAACGGCATCACCGACATCCTGGTGTCGCCGAGCATGAACGGTGCGTTCTCGATGCTTGACAGCCTGTTGGCCCCCGGTGCCAACAGCGGCGAACAGAGCATGAGCGACCGTGCCGAACAGGCCGGATTTGTGCTCGAAGGCGAGTTGACCCTGTGGGTGGATGACGAAGCCGAGCCAGTCACCCTCGGCCCCGGCGACAGCTTCCACCTCGCCAGTTTCGCCCACTGCCGCTACGCCAACCTGACCGACCTGCCCGCCCGCGTCTTGTGGGTTTACAACTAGGAGCTGCACCCGTGAAAAGCCATTCCTCCACGTTGCTGGCCGAAGTACGGAGCTTTCGCCAGAACCACCCCGACGTGCGCTATGTCGACCTGATCGCCCTGGACATTCCCGGGCATTTCTACGGCAAGCGCTACCCAGTGGAGATGCTTGAAAAAATCGCCGCCGGCAGCCCGCTGAAGCTGCCGCAGAATGCGGTGCTACTGGGGGCCCAGGGTGGGCTGTTCAAGATTGGCGACTACTGCTTCAACGATGGCGACCCGGACGCCAATCGCCGATTGGTGCCCGGCACGCTCAAACCGGTGAACTGGGAGTCGCAGCCATTGGGGCAAATGCTCATCACCTCGGACGGCACCGAAGCGCCCATCGAGTTCGAACCCCGCGAAGTCCTGGCCAAGGTGCTGGAACGCTTGCAGCATCAGGGCATTCATCCCGTGGTGGCGTTTGAGCTGGAGTTCTACTTGTTCGATAAACAGCTGGAAAACGGCCTGCCGCAATTTGCCCGCGACCCGCTCAGTGGGGATGCCGACGACCAGCCCAACCTGCATATCGAACGGCTGTCGCGTTTCAGCGACGTGCTCGACGACATGGCGCAAACCGCCAAGGACCAAGGCATCGACATCACGGTGATCACCGCCGAGATCGGCCCCGGCCAGTTCGAGATCAACTTCGGCCACTGCGATGACGGCCTGCGCGCCGCCGACTGGGCCGCCCTGTTCTGCCGTAGCACCCGTGGCGTCGCGCTCAAGCATGGTTACCGCGCCAGCTTCATGGCCAAACCCTACCTGCAATTTCCCGGCAGCGGCATGCACGTGCATGTCAGCCTTTACGACGCAGCGGGCAATAACTTGCTAGCGGCCCATCAGCAGCGGCCATTGCGCCACGCCGTAGCCGGTTGCCTGGAATTACTGCCCCACTGCATGCCGATTTTCTCGCCCAACCACAATGCCTTCCGCCGCCTGGGCGGCACGGTTAACGCTGCGACGCGGGCGAGCTGGGGCTTTGAAGACCGCGATGCCTGTGTGCGCATCCCCGAGTCCGACCCGCGCAACCTGCGGATCGAGCACCGCCTGGCCAGCGCCGATGCCAACCCTTACCTGGTGCTGGCGGCGATCCTGGTGGGCCTGGAGCATGGGCTTGAGGCCAAGCGCGAACCCATCGCGCCACTGAACGAGGACCGCAACAGCGGCGCCGATTTCCCGGTGGAAATGCTCGACGCCGTGCGTGCCATGCAGCAACAACCAGTACTGCGCGACAAGCTGGGCGCGGAATTTGTCGAGGTGTATTGCGAGAACAAACGCCAGGACCACCTGGCTTTCCAGCAGGAGATCCAGGCGCGGGAATATCGCTGGTTCCTCTAAGCGCGTGACGCGCTCGCGGCATAAAAACCTTGATCCAAATCAAAGAAAGGCTCTAGCACGGGCCTTTCAGCCCGATAAATTGTCGAACAATCCTGGCCTTTGCCGTTGAGATCCATTATCATCCGGCGCCTTCTCGCTACCCGCCGGGTAGCTGTTTCAATGTGTCACCCGAGGCGCCCATGTACCGTTTTCCGTTTCACCGCCCTTTGATTGTCATCAGTCTGGGGCTGGTTTCCCATTCCGTCAGCGCGGCCCTGCAACCCATAGCCGAAGCCCCGCTGGCCAGTGACACCGAGCTGCACTGCCACTTCAACCGCGACGCCAGCACTGACTGCACCACCACCTACCACTACACAATTCTCAAGGCCAACGGCCGCGAAATGCTCTCGCGCATCGACTTCGACTACTCCGAAGCCGACACCTTTGAAGTGGTCAGTGCACAGTCCACTCAGCCTGGCGCCAAGCCGGTCGCCCTGGCTGCCACGCAAATCGATACCCGCAGCGCACCCAACCCGGACCAAGGCTTCAGCCGCGACAAGCAAACCTCCCTGGCCTTCCCCAACCTGCGCGTGGGCACGCAGATCCGCTACACGGTACGCCAGCATTACCCGGCCAAACCGCTGATGACTCAGTTCCACTATGTGCTCAAATTCGGGCCCAGCTCAGCCCGCCGCGATCGCTTCAAGGCGCGCTTTACCGCCGAACGGCCGATCCAGTGGCGAAGTGAATTGTTCGACGGTTTCAAGGTAACGCCTTCGAGCAACGGCAAGACCCTGGACGTGGTGCAAAAAGCCCCGACCTACCTCAACTACATCAATGAATCCTCCGCCGCCGCACTGCTGCGCGTCCCACGCCTTGAAGTGGGCAGCGCCGTGGACCGCCAGGCGTACTTCGGTGATTTCGCCCAGCGTTACAACCAGATCCTCGGCGCCACCCTGCCGGCGCAAGCCGCCACCGCGGTGGCCGCCGCACGCAGCCTGGCGCCGGCTGAGCAAGTGGCCGCGCTGATGCAGCACATCAATGATCACTACCGCTACCTGGGTGACTGGCGGGCGACCGAGCGCGGCTATGTGCCGTTCAGCCTGGCGGAAATCGAGCAGCACGGCTACGGCGATTGCAAGGACCTGGCGACCCTGCTGACGGCCATGCTCAAGGCCAGCGGCATCAAGGCTGAGACCGCGTGGGTCAGCCGTGGCGACGTGGTCGATGCCTTGCTGATCCCCGGCACCCAGGCGCCGAACCATGCCATCGTGCGTGCCGAAGTGAATGGACAGGTGTGGTGGCTTGACCCGACCAACCCGGTCTTCGCCCCTGGCCAAACCATGCCCGACATTCAGGACCGCTGGGTATTGGTCAACGATGCGCAGGGCCAGGTGCGCGAAGAACACATCCCACTGGAGCGCCCCGAAGTCTCGATACGCCTGGACAAACAGGTGCAGTACGGCAAAGAGGGAGATGGCGCGGTCAAGGCGACTATTACCTTCAGCCGCCTGCCGCTGATGCAACTGAGCGTCGCAGACCGCCAGCAAGGCACCACCGCCACCGACCAGAACATCTGCGCCAACTTCGGCAACGATATTAGCGACTGCCAGATCACCCGCGAACCCACCCGCTTTGTGGTACATGACGGCTACAGCGTCACCGCCCGCATGAACGATCAGCGCGCCCTGGAAAAACTGGCCAATGACTATGTCTACACCGACCCGTCCTTGAAAGACCGCTGGGAGGGCTACATCAACTATCGCCGCCAGGGGCAACAGGCTGACCTCTACCTGGGCAACCCAGAGACCTACGACTACACCTACACCCTGGCTGGCGGGAAGATGGAAAAAGCCATCCCCGGCTGCAAGGTGCGCTCGCCCTGGTACGACCTTGACCTGGACGGCAAACTGGAGAACGGCTCGCTGCGCTACCACTATCGCCTGAGCCAGAAAAAGCGCTGGCTGACCCATGCCGAAGTCACCAGCGATGCGTTCGGAAAGATGATTGAAGAGGCTCGGGCCTGTGCCGAGCAGGTGCATCAGGTAGTAAAGTTCTAGACTGCCCCTGACACACCCCGATCCAAATGTGGGAGCTGGCTTGCCTGCGATGGCGGTGTATCAGCCACTCATGTGCAAGCTGACACGCCGCCATCGCAGGCAAGCCAGCTCCCACCGTTTAATCCGTGTGCGTCAGCGGGATTCACCGAGCAACAAGCCCTGCTCCCGCGCGCACAACCCCACTACATAATCCCACAACACCCGCAACCGCACCGACTTGTGCAGCTCCCGGCGCGAGCTGATCCAATAGCTGCGCTGAATGCCCTCTGCCGGCAACAACGGCACCAACGCCTCATCGCCAGCTGCCATGAAACACGGCAACACCGCAATGCCCAACCCCGAACGCGCCGCCTGGTGCTGGGCGATCACGCTGGTGCTGTGGAACACCACCTTGGGGCTACGGCAGAAGCTGTTGAGGAACTTCAGTTCCTGGCTGAACAGCAAGTCGTCGACATAATCGATCCAGGCATGGGCAGCGAGGTCTTCACGTTTTTCGATGGGCGGGTTACGCGCCAGATAGGCACGGCTGGCGTACAGCGCCAGGCGATAATCGGTGAGTTTGCGCGTCACCAGTTGGTCGGCGCTGGGGCGTTCCAAGTGAATGCTGATCTCCGCCTCGCGGTTGAGGATGCTGACAAAGCGCGGCACCGCGACCAGCTCCACCTCCAACCCTGGGTAGCGTTCAAATAGCCCGCCCATGCGTGCGGCCAGAAACATCACGCCCAGGCCTTCGGCTACGCCGAGGCGGATCTTGCCCAGGGGCGCAGCAGAATGGGTGAGTTCATCTTCAGCCAGCAGTGCCACATTTTCCATAGCCTCGGCATGCTTGAGCAGCGCTTCGCCGGCGGGCGTCAGTTCATAGCCCTGGGCGTGCTGCACAAACAGCGCCGTGCCGAGGCTTTTCTCGATGGCGTCGATGTGCCGCGCCACGGTGGCATGCGTGGTTTTCAGGCGTTGGGCGGCGGTGAGCAGGCGGCCACTGCGCTGCAACTCGAGAAAAAACCGCAGGTCATTCCAGTCGAACATATCGCCTCCAGAGCCTGGGCCAGCCGGCGTTGTTTAAAAACGCACAGCGGGTGGGTAAAAACTAACATTTTTAAGACGAAAACTAACAACTAGGATGGGCCCAATAAGAAAAACAAGCGAGACCCCAGATGCCCAATGCAACTGCTGAATACGATTACATCGTCGTCGGCGCCGGCCCTGCCGGATGCCTGCTGGCCAATCGTCTGTCCGCCAACCCGGCTCACCGTGTCCTGCTGCTGGAAGCCGGTGGCCGCGACAACTACCCCTGGATCCATATCCCCGTCGGCTACCTGTTCTGCATCGGCAACCCACGCACCGATTGGTGCTTCAAGACCCAACCCCAAGCCGGCCTGCAGGGACGCGCCTTGAGTTACCCTCGGGGCAAAGTGCTGGGCGGCTGCTCGTCCATCAACGGCATGATCTACATGCGCGGCCAGGCCCAGGACTACGATGGCTGGGCGGCGGCGGGCAACGCGGGCTGGGCTTGGAAAGACGTACTGCCGCTGTTCAAACAGAGCGAAAACCATTTTGCCGGCGGCTCTGAATTCCACAGCGAGGGCGGCGAGTGGCGCGTCGAGCAACAGCGCCTGTCGTGGCCGATCCTCGATGCGTTTCGTGAGGCGGCGGCTCAAAGCGGCATCGCCAATATCAATGACTTCAACCAGGGCGACAACGAGGGCTGCGGTTACTTCCAGGTCAACCAGAAAGCCGGTGTGCGCTGGAATGCGGCCAAGGCGTTTCTCAAGCCGATCCGCCAGCGCCCTAACCTCACCGTGCTGACTGAGGTAGAGGTTGAGCGTGTGCTACTGGAGAACGGGCGTGCTTGCCAGGTACTGGGGCGTCAACACGGCCAGTCGATGAGCTGGAAGGCGCGCAAGGAGATTGTGCTGTGCGCCGGTTCCGTGGGTTCACCGGGGATTCTGCAACGCTCAGGGATCGGCCCTTCCCATGTGCTCAAGCCGCTGGGTATCAACGTGGTGCACGAGCTGCCAGGGGTTGGTGGCAACCTGCAAGATCACCTGCAACTGCGCCTGATCTACAAGCTGGAAAATGCCCGCACCCTGAACCAGATCGCCGGTACCTTGTGGGGCAAGATGGGCATGGGCCTGCGCTACCTGTACGACCGCAGCGGCCCGCTGTCGATGGCGCCCAGCCAGCTTGGCGCGTTTGCCCGCTCCGGCCCGGAGCAGACCTCGGCCAACCTGCAATACCATGTGCAGCCACTGTCCCTGGAACGCTTTGGCGAACCGTTGCACGGCTTCCCGGCATTTACCGCGTCGGTCTGCGACCTGCGCCCGCAAAGTCGCGGCCGGGTGGATATCCGTTCGACCAACCCGGCGGATGCGCCGCTGATACAGCCTAATTACCTCAGCCACCCCGAAGACTTGCGTGTAGCGGCCGACGCTATTCGCCTGACCCGGCGCATCGTCGCCGCTCCGGCCCTGAGCCAGTTCAAACCGGTGGAATACCTGCCCGGCGAAGCCCTGCAAACTGAAGAACAACTGCACGAGGCCGCTGCACGGATCGGCACCACGATTTTCCATCCGGTGGGCACCTGCCGCATGGGCGATGACAAAGACGCCGTGGTCGACAGCCAGCTGCGCGTACACGGCATTCCCGGCCTGCGCATTGCCGATGCGTCGATCATGCCGCGCATCACCTCCGGCAATACCTGCTCACCCACGCTGATGATCGCGGAGAAGGCCGCACAGCTGATTCTGTCACCCAACACTGCAGGAGCGAGCTTGCTCGCGAAAAACCCACCAGCACCGCGCACCACAGGGCACCCCGCGTAACCATTAACGCTATATGAAGTTGAAAAACACCGGCGCCGAGGTTGGCGCCGACAGTGGAAAAACAATAAATAATCACTGTGAGGGACACCCGATGTCAGAACATGCTCAACCCCTGGGCTCGGCGGCCAGTGCAAGTACCGCCAACGAATCAAGAAAGGTCATCTTCGCCTCCTCTTTGGGGACGGTGTTCGAGTGGTATGACTTTTTCCTCTACGGCGCCCTGGCGGCGGTGATCAGCAAGCAGTTTTTTGCCGGGGTCAACGACACCACGGCGTTTATCTTTGCCTTGATGGCTTTCGCCGCAGGCTTTGTGGTGCGGCCATTCGGTGCGCTGGTGTTCGGCCGGCTGGGCGATATGATCGGGCGCAAGTACACCTTCCTCGTGACCATCATCCTGATGGGCGTGGCAACCTTCTGCGTCGGGTTGCTGCCGACCTACGCCAGCATCGGCATTGCCGCACCGATCATCCTCATTGTGCTGCGCATGCTGCAGGGCCTGGCGCTGGGCGGTGAGTACGGCGGCGCCGCTACCTACGTGGCCGAGCATGCGCCACCGGGCAAGCGCGGCCTGCACACCAGCTGGATTCAGTCCACCGCCACCCTCGGCTTGCTGCTGTCGCTGCTGGTGGTGCTGGCCTGCCGTTACTTCACCGGCGATCAGTTCGAAGTGTGGGGCTGGCGCATTCCGTTCCTGTTTTCCATCGTGCTGCTGGGCATCTCGACCTGGATCCGCATGAGCCTGCACGAATCGCCCGCCTTCTTGAAGATGAAAGAGGAAGGCAAGGCCTGCAAGGCGCCGATTCGCGAGTCCTTCGGCAAGTGGGAAAACCTCAAGGTGGTGCTGATCGCGCTGTTCAGCATCAACGGCGGGCAGGCGGTGACCTTCTACGCAGCGCAGTTTTATGTGCTGTTCTTCCTCACCCAGTTCCTGCGCATGGACCCAGCCCTGGCCAATATGCTGTTGATCATCAGCGTGGTGATCGGCGCACCGTTCTTTATCCTGTTTGGCTGGCTATCGGACAAGGTCGGGCGCAAGCCGGTGCTGATGCTCGGCCTGCTGTTGGCGACCGCGCTGTACTTCCCGATCTTCAAGGGCCTGGCGCACTACACCAACCCCGCAATGGACCAGGCCAGCCAACAGGCGCCGATCACCGTACTGGCCGACCCGGCCACCTGCACCTTCCAGTTCGACCCGGTGGGCAAGGCACGTTTTGACAGCCCCTGCGACAAGGTCAAGACCTTCCTGGTCAAACAGGGGCTGCCCTACAGCAGCGCCGCCGCCCCTGCGGGCAGCCCGGTGCAAGTGAGCGTCGGCGATGTGCGTATCGACGGTTTTGATGAAGCGGCCCTGCGTGGCGCCGTGGCCCTGGCCGGTTACCCGTCATCGGCGGATGTGGCCCAGGTCAACAAGGTGATGGTGGTGGTGCTGATCGTGGTGCTGATCTTCATCGCCGCCATGTGCTACGGGCCCTTGGCGGCGCTGATGGTGGAGCTGTTTCCGACGCGCATCCGCTACACCTCGATGTCCCTGCCCTACCACATCGGTAACGGCTGGTTTGGCGGGTTCCTGCCCACTGTGTCGTTTGCCCTGGTGGTGTACACCGGCGATATCTTCTATGGGTTGTGGTACCCGGTGGTGGTGACGGGCGTGAGCCTGATCGTCGGGTTGTTCTGCCTCAAGGAAACCCGGCATGTGGATATCGAAAAAAACTGATACCTCTCCCTTGTAGGAGCTCGCTCGCGAAGAACCTGAGAGCAACGCGGGGCACCAGGCGCCCCGCGTCATCGTTAACGACCTTCGCGAGCAAGCTCGCTCCTACAGCGACGTATGGCACCCACACAAATTGCTGTACATCCATACAGATAATGGTTGCTCAAACCCCTTCAAATAAGCATCCTGCAAGGCATCAACCCGATCTGATGTGATGACCATGCGGCTGTACCTCTGTGAAAAACCCTCCCAGGCCAAGGATATCGCGGCTGTGCTTGGCGCCAGCCGCCGGGGCGATGGGTGCTGGCTGGGTAATGGAGTCACGGTCACCTGGTGCATCGGCCACCTGCTGGAAACCGCCCCGCCCGACGCCTACGACGCCAAATACAAACGCTGGGTGCTGGCCGACCTGCCGATCGTCCCGGAAAAATGGAAGATGCTGGTCAAGCCCAAGACCGCCAGCCAATACAAGGCCGTCAAGCGCTTGCTGGGCGAAGCCCAGGAACTGGTGATCGCCACCGACGCCGACCGTGAAGGCGAGATGATCGCCCGTGAACTGGTAGAACACTGCCGCTACCGCGGGCCGATCCAGCGGCTGTGGTTGTCGGCGCTCGACGACGCCTCCATTCGCAAGGCCCTGGCGGCGCTCAAACCCGGTGCAGAAACCTTCAGCCTGTATCATTCGGCCCTGGGGCGCTCGCGTGCCGACTGGCTGATCGGCATGAACATGAGTCGCCTGTTTACCCTGCTGGGGCGCCAATCCGGTTACCAGGGCGTGCTGCCGGTAGGCCGCGTGCAAACCCCGACCCTGCGCCTGGTGGTGGACCGTGATCGCAGCATTGCCGACTTCGTGCCGGTGGCCTATTGGGCCATTGATGTCGACCTGCGTCACGAGCACATGACCTTCACCGCCCAATGGCGCGCCCCTGACGATGCCTGTGACGACCAGGGCCGTTGCCTCAACCCGCAACTGGCGCGGGACGCCGCCGACGCCATGCTCAACGCCGCCACGGCGCGGCTGGTGAAACTGCGTACCGAGCGCATGCGCGAAGTGGCGCCCCTGCCCTTCGACCTCGGCACCTTGCAGGAGATCTGTTCGAAGAAGCTCGGCCTGGGCGCCCAGGAAACCCTGGACATCGCTCAATCCCTGTACGAAACCCACAAGGCCATCACCTACCCGCGCAGCGATTGCGGCTACCTGCCGTTGAGCCAGCACAGTGAAGCGCCGAAGATTCTTGCGGCGCTGGGCCGTGCGGACACGGCGGTCAACGAGCTGATGTCGCACATCGACCCTCGGCGCCGTTCGCGGGCCTGGAACGACGCGAAAGTCAGCGCCCACCACGGCATCATCCCCACCGGAGCCGGTAAGGAGGTCAGCCAACTGACCGGCAAGCACCGTGCGGTCTATACGCTGATTCGTGCGCGCTACCTGGCGCAGTTCCTGCCCAACCATGAATACGACCGCACCCAGGCCGATTTCGACTGTGCCGGCCAAGCGTTGCGCGCGGTGGGCAAAGTCATTATTGAACCGGGCTGGAAACGCGCCTTGCCCGAAGCGCTGGCACCCGCCAAAGGTCGCGAAGCCCCTGCGCCCCAAGCGTTGCCGACGCTGGTGCAGGGCCACGACTACGCCGTGGCCAAGGTCAACCTCAAGGACCTGTGGACCCAGCCGCCCAAGCCCTTTACTGAAGGCGACCTGATCAAGGCCATGAAAAACGTCGCCAAGCTGGTGGAGGACCCGTTGCTTAAGCAAAAACTCAAGGACACCACTGGCATCGGCACCGAGGCCACCCGCGCCGGGATCATCCAGGGCTTGCTGGACCGCGGTTATCTGGTGAAAAACGGCAAGGCCCTGTCGGCAACCCCGGCCGCGTTCAGCCTGATTGACGCAGTGCCCCGCGCCATCGCCGACCCCGGCACCACCGCCATCTGGGAACAGGCGCTGGACATGGTGCAAAGCGGCGAAATGAGCCTGGAGGAATTCGTCGCCAAGCAAGCGGCGTGGATGAGCAAGCAGGTGGCACGCTGTAACGGCATGCGCATGACTATCACTGGCCCCGCCAGCCCGGCTGGACGAGGTGCAACGCCCTGGAAAAAGAAACGCAAGGCCGCCCCGCGCAAGGCCGGCGCCAGCCCCAAACGCGGGAAAAAGCCGGTAAATGCGGGATAGATACCGAAAAAAACCGGCACATGACGTTTTTCGACAGGTTTAACGCCGCATTGGCCCTTGCTCCGGCGAGTTCGGTCTAGGATTCTGTAGGGGATCTGGACTACCAACAACAACACCGGAGTGGCCGCCATGAAGACCGTTGCACAACTGCTGAAAGCCAAGGATCAGAAAAACCAGGACGTCCACACGATCAAATGGGACCACACCGTGTTTGAAGCGCTGGTGCGGATGTCCGAGAAAAACGACGGTGCCTTGCCAGTGGTCAAGGATGACGTGGTGGTCGGCATCATCAGTGAACGGGATTACGCGCGCAAAATCATGCTCAAGGGCCTCTCGTCGGTCACCACCAAGGTCCATGAGGTGATGAGCTCGCCGGTGATCACGGTGGATACTCACAAGAGTGTCGAGGCATGCATGAACATCATGACCGACAGTCACCTGCGCCACCTGCCGGTGGTCGAAGACGGCAAACTGCTGGGCCTGCTGTCCATCGGTGACCTGGTCAAGGAAGCGATTGCCGAACAAGCGGCCTTGATCCAGCAACTGGAACAATACATCCGCGGCGAATAGGGGGAACCCATGCTCGACACGCTGGACCATCAGGAAGATCACCTCGACACCCTGCACCGGGCCATGACCGGCCGGCGTTTCCTGGTGCTGACCGGCGCAGGGATCAGTACATCTTCAGGTATCCCGGATTACCGGGACGGGGAAGGTGTACGCCGGGGCAAGCCACCGATGATGTACCAGGAATTCCTCGCCACTCCCGAGGCGCGGCGCCGCTACTGGGCGCGGGCGATGCTGGGGTGGCCACGGGTGCGCATTGCCCAGCCGAACAAGGCCCACCTGGCGCTCGCGACGCTGCAGCACCGTGGCCACATCAGCGGGCTGATTACGCAGAACGTCGACACCCTGCATGACCAGGCCGGCAGCCAGGGTGTGATCGAGCTGCATGGCAGCTTGCATCGGGTGCTGTGCCTGGATTGCCAATTGCGTAGCGAGCGCGACGTGATCCAGCGGCAGATGGAGGTCGATAACCCGCACATGGCACAGGTTCATGCGGTGCAAGCGCCGGATGGCGACACCTTGCTCGATCCGGCCTTTGAACAGCGCTTCCAGGTACCCCGCTGCCCACATTGCAATGGCGAACGGCTGAAACCGGATGTGGTGTTCTTTGGCGAGAACGTCGCACCAGCGACGGCGCTCAAGGCAATGACGGCGGTAGAGCATGCCGAAGGACTGTTGGTGGTGGGGTCATCGCTGATGGCCTATTCGGCGTTTCGCCTGTGCAAGGCGATGGTCGATCAGGGTAAGCCGGTGATCGCCATCAACCTGGGCAAGACTCGGGGTGATGAGCTGTTGCAGGTGAAGATCCAGGCCTCGTGCGAGCGGCTATTACCCTTACTGTCCGAGAGATTGAGATAGCGACGCATCAACATGTGGGAGCTGGCTTGCCTGCGATAGCAGTGTGTCAGGCGAACATGTACTCACTGACACATCGCCATCGCAGGCAAGCCAGCTCCCACAGGGGATCTGCGTAAACTCGCCACCAAAACCCTGCGACCCACCGCACAGAAAATGACGCCCAAGTCACGTTTTCGCGCATTCCCCCGTCCCCGCGGCAATTTATGTAGTGAGCAAAAATAATCACTACATAACCGTTGACGTAACCTTTTTGTCCTTGCATGATCTAGACGTCTCTCGGATCGAGAGCGTTGGTAACAAGCGTTTTGAACAGGCTCGTCTGACCGCCGAGCTGTTTTTCCGGATGTGCACTGCCCACAAGGCAGATTGATGAAGCTGACCGGCCCCGGAAGGGACAGGTACAAGGCGCTCAAACGCGGCTTGTCTTCGTGATCAGAGCATTGCGTAGCAGTCCATCAGCAAGACTACATGCATCAGCTTCAAGACCCTGCCCGTATTCGGCAGCCCGTCGCTGACGCCCGGTTTTAGTGACCGGAGACAACTTACTGGTATTAACGAATCAACTGATAGATCGCCAACTGGTCAAGGGGCTTACACATGAATCTGAACAACCAACCCACTATCGATGAATTGGCTGAGATGTTCGCAGCGCAGAAAGACACACTCGACGACCATATCCTGTGGATTGGCAAATCCGGCGAAGTGCAAATTGACTGCCTGGCGCCCCATACCGAAGAAGCCGAGTTTGACCGTAACAACCGTGAGCTGGCGGCGCGCCTGAAGATGTACCGCCGTGGCCAGGGTTATGTCGGCAAGAAGGCCGCCGCTGATCGCAACTTTATCGAGCAAGTGTTCGACACACTTAACAATGCCTGGGCGTCTTTCAAAGACAGCTCGCAAGTTAAAGTGATCGACCGTTACTACTAAGTAGTACTCAATCAATGTGGGAGTTGGCTTGCCAGCTCCCACAGGTGTATTTACTGGTTTAGAAAGTTGGAAACCTGCCCTTCCTCGCCTCATCCCGAAAGATATCAAACAACACCTGCGCCGCCGCCGACAGTTCATGCCCCGGCTTGGTCAGCACCCCAATCGGCCGCTCGATCACCGGGCCAGTCAAGGTAATGCAATGGGCTCCCGCCTCCTCCATCTGCCTGGCGCATAACGCTGGCACCGCGCTAACCCCCAAACCGCTGGCAACCATTTTGCCCACCGTCGCCAATTGATGGCTTTCCAAGGCAACGGGCAATTTCATCTGCAAGACACCGAGGTGTTCTTCCAGCATCACCCGCACAGTGGAAGGCCGTTGCAGGGTGATGAACGGCTGTTCCAACAAGGCTTCCCAGTCGATTTCAGCACACTGTGCCAAGGCTGAATCGCCTGGGACCACGGCGACAAAGCGATCCAGATACAACGGCGTGAACGCCAATGACGAGCCCTCAGACGGCTCGAAGGCCACCCCCAGCTCCACTTGACGGTCGCGCACCATCTCCAGCACTTGCTCATTGATCAGGTCATGCACCGTCACGTTCACCTGAGGGTAACGGGCGCGGAATATCTTCAGGATGGGGGGCAGCAGGTTGCCAGCAAACGATGGCATCGCTGCCACCGTGACACGCCCCCGTTGCAAGGTAAAACGCTGGCGCAGTTCGTCCTCAGCGTTGTCCCAGTCGGCAATCAACCGGCGGGCCAGGGGTAACAGCGACTCACCTTCAGGGGTCAGCGCGACGTTACGGGTATTACGGCTGAACAGGCGCCCGCCCAAGCCTTCTTCGAGGCCCTTGATGGTCAAGCTCAACGCCGACTGGGAGAGGTGCAAACGCTCGCAGGCAGCGGCAAAACTCAGACTCTGAGCAACAGCGAGAAAGGCACGCATCTGTTTAACGGTCATGACGCAGCTCCGGACCACGATTGGACTATGCTGTTTTTTAAATCAATCAACCTTAAAAAACAACTTAACAAATCAATACGCTGGCGCAACACTCAACTCACTGGCTGGACCACAAACAATAAAAGAGGTGCATATGGCAGGTTTCGATAAACGCGTGTCGTCCTATGAAGAAGCGCTGGCAGGCCTGGAAGACGGCATGACCGTGCTCTCCGGTGGTTTTGGCCTGTGTGGCATTCCGGAAAACCTCATTGCCGAAATCAAGCGCAAAGGTACCCGCGACCTGACGGTGGTCTCCAACAACTGTGGCGTCGATGGCTTCGGCCTGGGTGTGCTGCTGGAACAGAAGCAGATCAGCAAAGTGATCGCTTCCTACGTGGGTGAAAACGCCCTCTTCGAGAAACAACTGCTCAGCGGCGAGATTGAGGTGGTGCTTACCCCTCAAGGCACCCTGGCAGAAAAAATGCGCGCAGGCGGTGCCGGCATTCCGGCCTTCTTTACCGCCACTGGCGTCGGCACCCCCGTTGCCGAAGGCAAGGAAACCCGCGAATTCAAGGGCCGCCCGTATCTGATGGAAGAGTCCATCACCGGCGACTTTGCCATCGTCAAAGGCTGGAAAGCCGACCACTTCGGTAACGTTATCTACCGTCACACCGCCCAGAACTTCAACCCGCTGGCCGCCACCGCCGGCAAGATCACCGTGGTCGAAGTCGAGGAAATCGTCGAACCGGGCGAGCTGGACCCGGCGCAGATCCACACCCCTGGCATCTACGTCGACCGGATCATCTGCGGCACCTTCGAAAAGCGCATTGAACAGCGCACCGTCCGCAAATAATCCCCGTCCAGAACAATAAGAGGAAACAATCATGGCGCTTACCCGCGAACAAATGGCTCAACGCGTTGCCCGCGAGATGCAGGACGGTTACTACGTCAACCTCGGTATCGGCATTCCGACCCTGGTGGCCAACTACATCCCCGACGGCATGGAAGTGATGCTGCAATCGGAAAACGGCCTGCTTGGCATGGGCCCGTTCCCGACCGAAGAAACCATCGACGCCGACATGATCAACGCCGGCAAGCAGACCGTCACCGCACGCATCGGCGCCTCGATCTTCTCCTCCGCCGAGTCGTTCGCGATGATTCGCGGTGGGCATGTCGACCTCACCGTACTGGGCGCATTCGAAGTGGACGTACAGGGCAACATCGCTTCGTGGATGATCCCCGGCAAACTGGTCAAGGGCATGGGCGGTGCCATGGACCTGGTGGCCGGCGCAGAAAACATCATTGTGATCATGACTCACGCATCCAAAGACGGTGAGTCCAAGTTGCTCAGCCAATGCAGCCTGCCGCTGACCGGTGCCAACTGCATCAAGCGTGTGCTCACGGACCTGGCGTACCTGGAAATCGAAAATGGCGCTTTTGTCCTCAAGGAACGCGCACCTGGCGTCAGCGTTGAAGAGATTGTGAGCAAGACCGCCGGTAAACTGATCGTCCCGGACCACGTTCCAGAAATGCACTTCCAGTGAGGACAGATTCCATGCAAGACGTCGTGATTGTTGCTGCCACCCGCACCGCCGTGGGCAGCTTCCAAGGTTCGCTGGCGAACATTCCGGCCCCGGAACTGGGCGCCGCCGTAATCCGTCGCCTGCTGCAGCAGACCGGCCTGGACCCGGCGCAAGTGGATGAAGTGATCCTCGGCCAGGTGCTCACTGCAGGCAGCGGCCAGAACCCGGCGCGCCAGGCTTCGATCCTCGCCGGCCTGCCCCACGCGGTGCCGAGCCTGACCCTGAACAAGGTCTGCGGTTCGGGCCTCAAGGCTTTGCACCTGGGCGCACAGGCCATTCGTTGCGGCGACGCCGAGGTGATCATTGCCGGTGGCATGGAGAACATGAGCCTGGCCCCGTACGTATTACCTGCCGCACGCACTGGGTTGCGCATGGGCCACGCGAAGATGATCGACAGCATGATCACCGACGGCCTGTGGGATGCGTTCAACGATTACCACATGGGCATCACCGCCGAGAACCTGGTGGACAAGTACGGCATCAGCCGCGAAGCCCAGGACGCCTTTGCCGCCGCCTCCCAGCAAAAAGCCGCGGCCGCTATCGAAGCCGGACGCTTTGCCGATGAGATCACGCCAATCCTGATTCCCCAGCGCAAAGGCGACCCGGTGGCCTTCGCGGTGGACGAACAACCCCGCGCTGGCACCACCGCCGAATCCCTGGCCAAGCTCAAGCCTGCGTTCAAGAAAGACGGCAGCGTCACCGCCGGCAACGCCTCCAGCCTGAACGACGGCGCTGCGGCCGTGCTGCTGATGAGCGCCGACAAAGCCAAGGCTCTCGGCCTGCCCGTACTGGCGCGTATCGCCAGCTACGCCAACGCGGGCGTCGACCCGGCCATAATGGGCATCGGCCCGGTCTCGGCCACCCGCCGCTGCCTGGACAAGGCCGGCTGGCAGTTGGCTGATCTAGACCTGATCGAAGCCAACGAAGCCTTCGCCGCGCAATCCCTGGCGGTGGGCAAAGAGCTGGAATGGGACGCGCAGAAGGTCAACGTCAACGGCGGCGCCATCGCCATCGGCCACCCGATCGGTGCTTCAGGCTGCCGCGTACTGGTGACCCTGCTGCACGAAATGATCAAGCGCGATGCCAAGAAAGGCTTGGCAACGCTGTGCATCGGCGGCGGCCAAGGCGTGGCCCTGGCGCTCGAACGCAACTGAACCGGATCGCGGTTGTGGCGAGGGAGCTTGCTCCCGTTGGGCTGCGTAGCGGCCCCCATGCCAATAAGAGCAACACAGAAAAGGCCCGGCTCCACGAAAAGCCAGGCCTTTTCTTTTATCGATATCCCCTGAATGAACTCGATAAAAATGTGGGAGCTGGCTTGCCTGCGATAGCGGTCTATCAGTCAGATCATTGCTAACTGACACACCCCTATCGCAGGCAAGCCAGCTCCCACATTTGATCTCACTGCCTGTCAGCTTGCGGCACCGCAAACACCGCGCTCGCCCGCAGCACCACGCGCTCCTCCACTTGCAAACTCAGCGTGGCGAACGCCATCTGCCGTCCGCGCTTATGGCTTTCCAGACGCACCACCATCCACTCCCCTACCTGCACGGCGCCCAGGTAATCCACGGTCATGCTGGCGGTAATCAACGGCAACGGCGGCTCACTGGAAAACGCCATGGCGTACCCCATGCCGATATCGGCCAGCGTCGCCAGCACCCCGCCGTGCACCGTACCTCGCCCATTGGCGTGGCGATGATCGGCGCGCAGGCCGACTTCCAATTGCAAACCTTCGCCACGGCAATACGCCGGGCCGAGCAGTTCCAGCAACGGGCTGCTGCGCGGCAATGGGACAAAGCCTTGGGGGACGGTCTGAGCGTTCATGGCGGATGCTTCCCTGGTGTGAGGCTTGAGGTGTACGCCAGCCTCGACCCGGCAGCCACCACCATCAGCCGGGCAAATCCCGGGCAATGCTTTGCGTTAATGGGCCAGACCCGCTTTAATCTCGGCCAATTTCTCCTGCACATTTCAAGGAAACGCCATGCGCCACCTGGACGGCAACTCCCACCCGCTACGCGCGCCGCTGTTGATCTTGCTTGCTGGCCTGGCCTTGGCCGGTTGTTCCCCCAAGGACCACTCTCGCGCCACGGTCATCAATGGCGAACAGGGCAAGGCCGGGGCGCAACTGGCCTATGAGCATGAATTGACCCTGGCCCTGCCCGGCGGCCTGCTTGCGCCGCGTATGCAGGCCACTCGTGAGGCGTGTGAAACGGCGCGCTTTGGTGCCTGCAATATCCTTGGCATTACCGAAGACGGCCAAGGTGGCCAGATCATCCTGCGGATCGCGCCCACGGGTGTGGAGCCGATGGTCGCCCTGGCGGCCGAAGGCGGTAAGCTCGGCCAGCGCATCACCACTGCCGAAGACCTGGCCGATGCCGTGGCGGATGTACGCCGCCGCCAGGACCGCCTGCAAGCTCAGCAGCAACGCCTCGATGAACTGGCCAAGCGCAAGGACATCACCGTCAGCGATCTGATCGTCCTGAGCAAAGAGCAAGCCGGCATTGAAAACGAGCTGCAGGAACTGGCTCAGGTTGCCGCCGGCCAGCAACGCCGCCTCGACACCAACCGCGTGACCTTGAACTTCCGCTCCTCCGACGGCGCCAACCAGGTGTCAAGGTTCACCCGGATGTTCAGCAACCTGGGAGACAACCTGGTGAACGGCACCGCAGACGCCCTGGAACGTGCCAGCTATGTGCTGCCCTTCGTGATCCTGGCGTTCCCGGTGGTGTGGTTGTGGGTGGGCTTGTGGCGCCGGTTCGTCAAGCGTCGCGGTTGATCAGCGCTTCATGCAGCGCTGGTAACGCTCATCCACGCGCTTGGCAAACCAGGCCGTGGTCAGGTTGCGGGTGATCTTCGGGCTCTTGAGCACAATACCCGGCAGGATCGCCCGAGGCAGCGGCTTGCCGGCCGCCTGGTCGGCCAGGCTGAAAACGCGCTTGTACAAGGTGGTGTCCTCGAAATCCAACTGCTCGCCCTGCTCCAGTTGGCTGCGGATGCTCGGGTTGCGCATATCTAATTTCGCCCCCAGTGAACGCACCGCCAGCTCGGTGGTGCCGGGCAGCAATGAGCCATAGCGGATCAAATCCCCATCCAGCGCCAGCTCTTTGCCTGAAACACGACTGACTGCAGCCTGGAACGCGGCATTGCGGCTGGCGTACCAACCGGCGTTGAAATCGGCAAAGCGGTACAGCGGCTGGTCGTAGCTCACCGGGTAGCCGAGCAAGTGGGCGATGCCGAAGTACATGCCGCCGCGACGGGTAAACACTTCGCGGCGAATCGTACCGTCCACCGTGTAGGGATAACCCCGCGCCTGTTTCTGCGCAAAGTCGATACTGACCTGCATGGGGCCTGCAGTGTGTACCGGGTTGAACCCGCCAAACAGGGTGTTGCCCAGGGGCACCATGCTGATGAAGTCGTCGAAGATGCCGCTCAAATCCCTTTCCGTACGGGCGGCATTCAAACGATCGGCGTAGGTTTTGCCGGTGGGCGAGCGCAGTTGCAAGGTGCTGCGCACCACGAATGCCGGCACATGCACCTTGGCGGCGCGGCGCAGGATTTCATCCTGGGCGATCTTGCCCATGCCCGGCACCGGCGGGTCGACCTGATAGGTGGACTCCTGCTCGGTCACCGCCAATACCGCACAGATGTTTTCGCTGCTTGGGTAGATTTTCTGGGTGTCGAAGGCGGTGTAGATGTCCTGGGCCCAACCGTTGCGGTCCGACACCTTGGCCGGCAGCAGGCGCACGATCTGCGCCTTGACCTCGGCTTCACTGCGCTCGGGCTGCTGGGGGCCACGGGAGGTGGAGCAACCGGCCAGTACCCACAACGGAATAAGGCAGAACAGCAGACGGGTTGAATACATGAGGCTTCCTTGGTTAACGACAGGCCGGGCAGTGCTGATATCGACAGGTAAGTCTAACCGGGGTTCGTCGGCATGCCGAACCCAGTGCCTGGCAGTAACTGAAACATCCCACACCACTGCCGGATAAGCTCTACTCCTCACCCCGGCAAACCTCTGCAAAGTCCCTCGCCTGATCAAACAGTGCGAGGGAATGCAGATGGTTTTTTTCGTGACGCGTGCGGTTGACGGGGCCGCCACTTGAACCCGGCCATTGGCAGGCTGGCGCTGACGCCAATGAACGTGGAAACGGTCGACGTTGAGGGCGTCTTCCGTGACTTTCGCGATTGCTTGAACACCTTTGACGAGTGGGCCAAAAGCTTTTGGAGCTTCTCCGCGCTGGACGTCGAACAGGTGTTCAAGGTCGGGGAAGACGTCGCGCTGGTTGCCCCGGTCAATCGCTCCCTGTTTCCCAGCAGCACCGTCGCCACCTGCCAGGCCACGGGTACCTTGACCCTGGTGCATATGTTCCAGAGCACGAGGTTCGTACCCATCGGCAACACCCCGGTGATCGTGCAACGCGTTGATCCAAACGGCGGCCCGCTGGGCGAGCCCCTCCATAAGACCATCGGCCCGAGTGGCATCCTCGAAGTCACCGAGTGTGATCGCAACCAGCAATACCGGGTGAGTTTCTACCCCAACGTTTCCCAGGATCACCTCAAAGCACTGTATGCGTCCTATCAGTCAGTGATCGCAGCGTTGGAAGCCCGGCTGCGCAAAGAGTGGACCGACACCTTCCAGGCCCAGTGGAAAAATTATGCAGACGCCCGCCCGCTTGAGCGGCGCCGCTTGCTGGAAGCGGCTTTTGCCAGTGGGTTAGGCAAAGCGCTTTACAGCCTGTGGGACAACATTGGCGAGCTGTCTGCGCTGCTGGCGGACCTCAAGCCCAACAGCGAAAAACTGCTGCAATACCTTTCTCAAACCGAGCTCGATGAACTGCTGACACTGGGCAGTGATGCGATAGCCCAAGGCTTGTTGGTGCTCAGTGATGAGCCGCTGCTGTTTGTCTACCTGTCGGCGCTGGTCAGTTGGATGCGCATGCTCCCGCCACCGGAGATGGCGGAACTGTGGGGTGAAATCACCGGTGAGGTGCTGATCAATCTGCTGCTGATTCGCGTCTTGGGTGCGATGGGCGTGGTGGTGCGATTGGGGGCTCGTGTGCTCAGTCAGGTCAAGTCCGGGCGGGCGCGGGTGTTGTTGGAATTGCTGGCCAAGCAAGTAGTGGGGCCTCGGCTGGAAACCCATGTGGAGGCCGCCAAGCCGGTGTTGCTGAGCAGTGCGGCGACGCCGATTAAGACGGTGCCGGCTGTGCCGTTGAAGGCGGGCGATACGCTGGTTTCGAACCCGGTGCCGATGGTGCGCGACAAGACCCAGCGCACGACGTTGGTCCGTCAGGAGCCTGTCGATGATGTGCCAACTGTGGCGTCGAATCCGAAGGGCGATGCGGCGGCGCCTGCGGATAAAACAGTCACTCACGGCTGCCCGGTGTCGATGGTCACCGGCGAGGAATTGCTCACCCTCACCGACGGCGCGCTGGACGGGATTTTGCCGTTTGAGTGGACACGGCTGTATCGCACTAGCGCGGTGGAGGTCGATTGTGGGCTGGGGTTGGGTTGGAGCCATGCGCTGGCTCATCGGCTGGTGGTGTCG